>JACPQW010000191.1 GCA_016190285.1 Candidatus Methylomirabilis oxygeniifera | reverse complement strand
CGAGGGCGCGCTGGTCGCGGACCACTGCAAGATCGGCGAGGGCTCGACGGTCAAGGCGGACGTCAAGGTCTGGCCCCACAAGGTGGTCGAGGACGGCGCCGTCCTGGCCACCAGTCTGATCTGGGGCCAGAAATGGTCTCGGTCATTGTTCGGGGCCTACGGTGTAACCGGGTTGGCAAATCTCGAGATCTCGCCGGAGTTTGGGGCCAAGCTCGGGGCCTGCTTCGGGGCGACCCTCCGGATGGGGTCGATCGTCAGAACCAGTCGCGACGGTCACCAGGCCTCCCACATGGTCAAGCGGGCCATTATCAGCGGCCTCCTGTCCACTGGCGTGAATGTGCGTGATTTCCGCATCGCGCCCATCCCGGTAGTCCGGTACAACATGAGCGCGCGCAGCGCGGTGGGCGGCATACACGTCCGAAAATCTCCCTTCGACCCGGAGCTGATCGACATCATCTTCTTTGACGAGCGCGGCATGGATATCCCATCCGGCAGAGAGAAAAGCATCGAACGACTCTTTTTCCGTGAGGATTTCCGACGGGCCAAGGTGGATGAGATTGGTCGTCTCTCTCCCCCTCCGTACGGCATGGAATATTACCAGGACGGGGTGTTGAACTTTATCAATCAGAATGCCATCCGTCAGCGCGGCTTCAGGATCGTCATCGACTATGCCTACGGCTCGTCGTCGGTTATCCTCCCGCAGATCCTCGGGATGCTGGGGTGTGAGGTGATTGCGCTGAACGGCTGCATGGACGAAAGCAGAATTACCAAGAGCGCGGGAGAATTCCGCCGCTCGTTGCAGCAGCTCTCAGAGATCGTCAGAAGTCTTCGAAGCGACTTGGGCATTATGCTCGATGCCGGGGGAGAAAAGATTTTTGTTGTAGACGACGCCGGCAACCTGTTAAGCGACGACCTGGCTCTGGCGGTTGTGTCCTTACTGGTGATGCGGACCCATCCTGCCGCAGTGATCGGTATTCCGATCACTGCCAGCTCGATCATCGAAGAGCTGGCTCGTGAACTGGGCTTTAGAGTCCTTAGGACAAGAACGGCCCCGCGAGCATTGATGGAAGCGGCGACCCATGAGGGGGTGATCCTCGTGGGCGACGGTCTGGGCGGTTTTATCTTCTCCCGGTTCCAACCGGCCTTTGACGGGATGCTGGCGGCGCTGAAGCTCCTGGAGATGCTCGCAGCTCAGGATCTTCGATTGCATCAGTTCATCGCATCTATTCCCCAGCGTTTCAAATGTCACGAACAGGTGCCGTGCTCCTGGGAGCGGAAAGGGGGAACAATGCGGGCGCTCATCGCCGCCACAGCGGACGATCGGACCGAGTTGGTGGACGGGGTGAAGGTCCATCTTGGCAGCGACTGGGTGATTCTTTATCCGGATCACGACCGGCCGCATTTCCATGTCATCGCCGAAGCCGATACGCTCGCGCAAGCAGAAGCCCACGTAGCCCGGTATCGGGACATTCTCGCGCAATGCATAAAGGCAAGCGCAGCGGAGGCCGCCGCATGAAGCCGATCCGGTTCGGCACCTCCGGCTGGCGTGATGTCATCGCCGACACCTTCACATTTGCCAATGTTCGGCTTGTGGCGCGGGCCATCGCCGAACACCTGCTCGCCGAGGGAACCGACCAACCGCAAGTGGTCGTGGGGTACGATACGCGCTTTCTCTCGGAAGCGTTTGCAGCCGAGGCGGCAGCGGTCATGGCGACTTGCGGCATCCGGGTCTGGCTTACTGACCGGAATGCGCCAACGCCGGTTATTGCGTACGAAGTGACTCGCCGTGGCGCGGCCGGCGGCCTGAACATTACGGCCAGCCACAACCCACCCGAATATAACGGGCTCAAATTCTCCGGCCCCTCCGGCGGCCCGGTCCTTCCGGCAGTGACCGACCGAATTGAGAGGAGGGTCCAGGAGCTGCGGGCGCAACCCGAGACCCCATGTCCTCCGCTCGGAGAGTTGGAGGCCAAGGGCCTTGTGACGCGGATCGATCCGCGACCGACATACCTGAACCGACTACGAGAGTTGGTAAATCTACGCACGATCGCCGCAGCGCGTCTGAAGATAGCGGTCGACCTGCTCTATGGAACCGCCGATGGCTACCTCGACGAGATCCTGCGTGAGGCCGGGTGTGAGGTACGGACCCTGCACGGATCCAGAAATCCCGCCTTCGGCGGTATGGCGCCGGATCCCTCGGAAATGAATCTGCGGGAGCTGACAACGGTCGTACAGTCTGACGGATGTCATCTTGGGTTAGCCACCGACGGCGATGCCGATCGATATGGAATCATCGACCGGGACGGCCGCTTCATAGAGCCGAACTATATCCTGGCCCTTCTCCTGCGGCACCTGATCAACACTCGCGGGTGGCGGATGGGAGTCGCTCGATCGGTCGCCACCAGTCATTTGGTCGATGCGGTCGCTCGACCGCAGGCGATCCCGATATACGAAACCAAGGTGGGATTCAAATACCTTGGCGAACTCATCACCCAAGGCAAGGTTGCGCTCTGCGG
>JACPQW010000208.1 GCA_016190285.1 Candidatus Methylomirabilis oxygeniifera | reverse complement strand
GATTGATCCCGATCTGGATGGTGGCCAGAAATCGGTCAGGGTCATCCTTGAGCCGCTGGACCGTCGATGCCCGGTCATCTCCTGCTTCTACGAGCTCCTGTACCCGGCTTCGGCGCAGCGAAATGATCGCGACCTCTGAGCCGGCGAAGAAGCCGTTGATCAGGATCAGCATGAAGATGAAGATCGTCTCCAGTAAGAGTGTTCCACTGCCTAAGCCTTCCATCGGATTACTCCTTGCTCAGCCGTCAGCGTTCAGCGCTCAGCCTTCAGCCGGTAAGCTGACTGGCGAAAGCTGGCGGCTGCTTTTAAGGCCAGAGGCCGGGATCGGCCGCCAATCGCTCTTCGAATGGACGAAGACGCTGTCGAAGTTTTTCGGTTGAGAACCCGAACCATTCGCCCAGACGAAGAACGGCCAAGATCAGGTCGCACTGCTCCCTGGACTCGGTCTGAAGTGTCCGCTCAATCAGCGGCGGCAGATCGTGCGTGAGGAGGTCATACATCAGGACGACAGATTCCGGTTGATCTATGGTGTAGCCAAGCCGGTTAGCGAGGTCGATAACATCCTGTACCTCCCGGAGCCGATCTGAGTCAGGACGTTCGCGTAGCCGCGTCAGCCGCATCCCGAATGCCCTGGTCAGGAGATCCTGCACGTGCGCCAGTTCTGGAAGATTGAGTCGCTTCGCGTCATCGGCCAGTAGCAGCAGACAGCGGTAGAGGTCTGTCCCGCCTTCCGACAGCCACTGCCGCATGGATTCCTCCAGAGTGCGGCTTACGGTAAACGCAGTCGGGGCTCTCAGCGCCTCCGGAGGAGCGACCCCCCCGTCCAAGAAAGCGCGGAGCAACCCCTGAGTTCGCGCTGCCAGCTCATCGTAGCGTTTGCGGAGTACGTCCCACCCCGCGTAGAACGCCATCAAGACCTCCTGCCGCTCCTCCGGGGAAAGCATCTTGAATGAAATCGGCGTTGCCTGAGTGTGACTCGGCAGTGATACGCCTTCAACCTGACGCTCAGACGCCTCCAGCCATCGCTGGAGGTCCTCCTGTCCTCCCCACGGAAACAGATAGCCGGCTATGCCGTCGGCATCCAACCACTTGAGGACAAACCCGAACGCCTTGCGCTCGAGGGTGAGGGATGAACAGACCTCGACGCCGCCGACGAGCGTCGTCCCATTGATGAACGGAAGACGCTCAAGGCTCAACCGATGAAGGTCAAAGCTGTACACGCGATAGGGCTCTGGCAGGTTCGCCGCCAGCGACCGCATGGCGTACAGGACTGCGGGGCGAGCGAGATCGACCCGTGCGGTGCGAACTCTGACTTCCCAGATACGCCGGCCGTCGCGTTCGGCAGGAATGTTGCTCTTTGCGGTCTGAAGCCTGGCCAGGAATCGTGTTTCCAGATTCACTGTTACGAAGGCAGAGGCGAGATCGAGAGCCCGCGCCGCATGTTTGAGGTTCTGCACAGCCTCGATGTCGGAAATATCGCTGAAGAACCAGCCGTCACTGGACTGCATCAGGAGGATATGTCGTTGCATCTCCAATAGTTGCAATGCCGCCGCTCTATCCTGCGGTGAGAGCGACCGCCGGGCGTGCTTGTCAAAGAATGCCTCAACGGCGGGGTTGCTCCGATCAAGGAGTACGGCGATGTAATCGTTCCTCGCGGCCCAGACATCGGTAAACAATCGACCCGCCTGTTCTGCGAAGAGGCGGCATAGATCAGTACGAAGGCCATCAATGGCCTCTCGGAAGGGCGCGCGCCAGCCCTGACGCCAGCCAGGCTGGCCACCGGTGCTGCACCCGCAGTCTTCCTTCCACCGCCCCAAGCCGTGGGCGCAGCTCCAGGCGCTTTCATCTCGAATGACGACCTCATGCGTGGGGGGCGCACTCGCGAGGTAGGCCCCGAAGTTGGTGACCGCGAACTCCTTCGGCGCGGTCTCTTTCGCCAGCAACACGGCCAGCGCGCGCTCTCCGAACCTGGTATGATGACCGTACGACTCGCCGTCGGTACAGAGGATATGCAGGCGTGATGGCGAACTGCGGGCGACCTCGGCAAGTCGGCCGGCGAGGCGATCGGACCCCTGTAATAGGCCATCAAAGGCGATGGCGCGGGACAGGCCTGCATCATAGAAAAACAGATCGATCGTGCCCCCATGCGGCAGGCGACACCTGTATGGGCGCGACGGATCGATCCAATCGGAGCCCAGTTCATGCCATCGCTCTCCTTCTAACGGGCGCACCCGTGTGGCCTGCCACGGCGCCAGGACGGCATAACGGATCCCGTACTCACTGAGCAGTGAAAGGGTTGCCAGGTCCACCCCGGTTTCCGGAAGCCACATCCCCTCCGGCTTGCGGCCGAAGCGAGACTCAAACTCGGCGATTCCCCACCTGACCAGCGTGACGCGGTCCGTTGAGTGGGCGAGCGGTAAGATGGCGTGGACATACGGGTGGGCCATAGCATTGCCGTGGCCGCCGCATCGGATCATACTGTCGCGATCGCCCTCGATCATGCGGCGAACGGTCTCGGGGGCGTTGTGTTCGAGCCAGCGGAAGAGCGTCGGTCCGATATCAAAGCTGATGCCCGCATAGTTGTTGATCAGCCTGACGATCCGACCTTCGTGGTTCAGGAGCCTGGCCCATCCATTCGGGGTATAGCACTCGGCCGTAATCCGCCGATTCCAGTTGTGGGCAGGGGCGGCGGAGGGCTGCTGGTCCACCTCATCGGTCCAGGGATTCTCACGCGGCGGCTGGTAAAAATGTCCGTGGACGATGACCGATACCGTGGCGGGCGTGCTCATTGTGGCTTGGCGGAGGCGCCGGACTGCCTGGTGGACTGGATCAGGCTTCGCAGGATCCGGCTGCGATTTGCCCCACGCAGGAGCGACGACAGATCCTCATACAGCGTAGGGTCGTCGATGAGGGCGCCAAGCGTCCCCTCCCCTTGAGCCAGGCGGCCGGAGACCGACTTGAGATTCTTGGAGGTCTGCTCGAGATCGACTATGATCGATTCGGCTCGTGGATCCGCAAACAGGATGTGCGCCAACCCCTTTTGATTCTGAAACTGCTTCATTAAATTTGCCAACTGTTGAAGGGCGACGGTCGTTTCAGACAACTCTTTCAGGATGTTGCCTGAGCGCTTCTCATAGACCAGCGCGTGGAGCAATCCGGTGCCCTGTTCGATCTCGCTCATAATCCGGTTGAAGGAGGCGATGCCCTCGGCCAGATCCTGCCGCGCGTCTGCCCCGCCGCCGCCCACGAGCTGGTTCAAGGCGTCTGAGATCTTCACCACGTTGTTCACGATCTGATCGCCTTTCTGGAGCAGCGTGGCATAGTCGGGCGGATCGACGCTCGCAATCGTCGCCCCTGGGGGCAGGGTCGGCTTATCAGGACTGCCCACCGTTAACTCGAGCACCTTGTCTCCGACCAGCCCGACGGTCCCGATGCTCGCAATCGAATCCTCCCGTATTCGGTCTTGAAGCCTGGCGTCCAGACTCATGGTGACCCGGATCTTCTTGCTGGCAAGGTCCTTACTGAAGGTAATGTCATCGACGGAACCGACGGAGGTGCCGGCGAGACGGACCGGCGCGCCAACATTCAGTCCCTCGATGTTGCTGAAAAAGGCGTGCAGATCGTAGTGGCGTTCGAAGATCCGACTTCGGCTTCCGATAGTCAGCACGAACACGATGAAAAGACTCAGGAGTCCCAGAACAAAGATTCCCACACGCAACCGCACCCACTGCTCACGTTCCGCCATTCAGTTGCCTCTTAGCCAGCGGTCAGCAGTCAGCAAGACAAGGCAAGACCGATAGGTGTCCTGTTGTCCTCGCTGAGAGCTGAGCGCTGATTGCTGAATGCTGTGACTTCACGCCATCGTCCCGTTGACAAACTGCCGGACCAGGGGTAGATCGGCGCGTTGGATCTCCTCCGGCGTTCCGGCGATGACAATCCTGCCCTTGTCCAGCAGGCCGATCCGATTGGAGATCTTGAATGCGCTCCGCATGTCGTGAGTGACCACCACTGACGTCACCGCGAGCTTTCTGTCCATGTCTACGATCAACTCATTGATCTTCTCAGTATTGGTAGGATCCAGGCCGGTCGTCGGCTCGTCGTATAATATGATCCTTGGCGTGAGTGCGATCGCTCTGGCTAAGGCGACCCGCTTTCTCATCCCGCCCGACAGGTCGGCCGGTTCCTTGTCCTCGGCGCCCTCGAGTCCTACCAGGTAAAGCGTCTCTGTGATCCGTTTCCGGATCTCCTGCTCCGACATCGCTGTGTGTTCCCGGAGAGGGTACGCGATATTCTCCGCCACCGAGAGGGAATCGAAGAGCGCCGAGCTCTGAAAGACCATCCCGATCTTCTTTCGAATCCTGATGAGCTGGTCCTCCGCCAGCGGTACAATGTCCTCCCCCTCAATGAGAATCTGACCTGCCTCCGGTTTGAGCAGGCCGACGATCAGCTTTAAGGTGACGCTTTTCCCGATCCCACTTCCGCCGATGATGGTGACCGTCTCACCCGGCTCGATCGTAAAATCCATTCCGGCCAGGATCGGTATGTGGTTAAACGACTTGTAGACCTGGCGGAACTCAATGGCCGGAGCGCTCATCTCACCAGCCCTCCAGCCACCAGAAGAACTTTGTCAGAAAGAAATCCGAGATAATGACAGCGATGGCCGAGGTGACAACGGTCGCGGTTGTGGCCCTGCCCAGGCCTTCTGTGCCGCCCACTGTAGCAAGCCCCTTGTAGCAGCCGACGATGGCGATAATGAAGCCGAAGACGACTGTCTTGCCCAGACCGCTGACAATGTCAGCCAGTGTCAGGTTGCGTGTTACCGTATTGTAGTAGAAGTGATAATCAACCTGGAACTCGTACCTGGAGATCACCATGCCGCCCAGAATGCCCAGGATGTCCGCCATGACCGTCAGCAGCGGCAGGACCAGCATCGCGCTCAGCACTCTGGGTACCACCAGCTTTTTGACCGGGTTCGCCCCCATAGCCCGCATCGCATCGATCTGCTCCGTGACCTTCATCGATCCCAGCTCGGCGGTGATCCCGGAACCGACCCGCCCCCCCACTAGCAGGGCTGTGAGAACCGGCCCCAACTCGCGGACCATCGAGAGTGAGACAATAATCCCCACATATGCCTTCGCTCCGAATCGGCTCAGACCGTACGCGGTTTGCAACGCCAGGACAAGGCCGGTGAAGGCCGCAGCCACGCCGGCGATCGAGATAGACTTCACCCCAATATGATCGACTTGCCGGATGATCTCACGGGGGTTGAAGGGAGGCGTGAAGACGCAGCAGACAGTATCATACGTAAGCTGCGAGAGCCCGCCCAACAATTCGAGCAATCGAATCGACTGGCCCCCAACTGCCACAGCCATATTCCGCATCGGATGTCCTTCTCGTCGTTCCGCGCACCCGGAACGTGAGTTACTTCACCTGGGATTCGGAGCCTTTTTCGGTCAAGACCCAACCTTTGACAAACCGCTCAAACTCCGGCAGCCGGTCTTGAAAGGCCTCCGGAGAGGCTACATACACGAGGTCATAGGCGCACTCGCCATCCGTGGCGACGTAACTGCTGACCATCACATCGGTCTCTTTGAGTCGCCCTGTGAGCACTGTGTGAACCGCCTCCGTACCGTTCAGCGAGATGGCGTTCTGGGCCACTATCCGTTTTGGGCTGATCCCAAAGAACAGGCGTCTGGCCAGCATTCGCAGGGTCATCGGGTGCCCCTCTTCACAACTGACAAACAGCGCGGCCACCTGGCCGCCCGGATCAGCTTGGAAGGCCAGCTCGGTCTCTTCGACCTGGAGCTGTCGCCAGTCATCGCTCAGCAGGGGAATCCTGAACCCTCGAGCCTCGTCGACCAGGAAGCCATCTGCGACGTGACGAGAAGCGCAGGCCGTGAGTGCGAACAAGATAAGAACCAGGGCGCCCTCAAGGCGCCAGGCGTATGGGAAGATGTGCCCCCCTCTCGACGTATACACTCTCAGGTGAGGCATAACCGCGGATAACATATGGATAGCCAAATCATACTAGAAAGATGGGCGAAGCGTCAAGCTAAGCCCAAGCTCCTGTGCTTGACTTTTTCGTGAAAGATGCTATATAAAATGAGCAACAACAGGTTGTTTGCAGGGCGTATACATCGAAGGAGCTGAGGATTTTTCGCGAGAGCGAAATCCGGTCGTGGAGTTTTCGGTTACCAGCGCCCATTCTTGTCCACCTGGGCGAGAAAGGAATGCGCCTAGGTATGATGCTCACTACCCTCAGTGCCGGTTTTGCGATGGCGGTCGGCGCAGGCATGAACCCCCCACAGGTCCCTCCAAGAGCTTGCCGTAGGGTTTCACCGGTTTCTTACCGTTCGAGTGGAGTCAGAATGGGCGTAACCAATGCGAATTCGTAAAGCCATTGTCCCGGCTGCCGGGTTGGGGACGCGGTTCCTCCCTGCAACGAAGGCGCAGCCGAAAGAGATGCTGCCGATCGTCGACAAGCCTACGATCCAGTATGTGGTAGAGGAAGCCGCCGCGTCGGGGATCGAGGATATTATTATTGTAACCGGGCGGGGAAAGGATGCGATCGAGGACCACTTTGACCGATCGCTCGATCTACAAATTGCGCTTGCGCGGCAGGGCAAGGCGGAGCAGTTGCGGGAAATCGAGCAGATCTCCGAGTTGGCGTCATTTTGCTACATCCGCCAGGAGGAGCCGCTCGGCTTAGGGCACGCGATTCTGACCGCAAAAGCGCTTGTGGGGAATGAGCCCTTTGCGGTCTTGCTTGGCGACGATATCATCGATGCCGAGGTCCCCTGCCTGGCGCAGATGATTGCAGTGTTTGAACGGTATCAGTCCTCGATCATTGCTGTGCAGCAGGTCAGCAAGGAGGAAACCAGCAGTTACGGGATCATCGACCCGAGGCCGGCCGAGGATTCGGTCTACCAGATCCAGGATCTGGTAGAGAAGCCGTCCCCGGACGCGGCTCCGTCAGACTTGGCCATCATCGGGCGTTACGTCCTGACGCCCGAAATCTTTGAGGCCCTTGAACGGACCCCTCCGGACGGAGGCGGAGAGATTCAGCTTACGAACGGCCTGCGGGTGCTGCTGAGAACACAAACGATGTATGGGCTCGCGTTTCGCGGGCGCCGGTACGATGCGGGGAGCAAGCTCGGTTTTTTGAAGGCAACCGTGCAATTTGCGCTCAAGCGTCCGGATTTGGCGCCGGGATTGCGGGAATACCTGAGAACACTCAGCCTGGATGAGGTGAGCGCGGCGGTAGAGCGGGACAGAGGCCTGTCCTGAGCCCTGTCGAGGCTGTCGAAAGATCCAAGGAGGCGAACTGAAAGCCGTGGCGGACGAGAAGCCTGTCCTGAGTTCGATCGAAGGAACGGTGGAAAGTACAGAACAGCAGTCGGCCCCCGATGCCGAGAACCCCGAGACCAAAACCGAGGCGCAGGCTCGGAAGGTGCCTGACACGATCCCGCTCCTGCCTGTGCGAGACGTGGTGATCTATCCCTTTATGATCTTGCCGCTCTTTATAGGTCGGGAGAAATCGGTTCGAGCGGTGGACGAATCGCTGTCGAGGGACCGCCTTATCTTGCTGGTGGCGCAACGGGATGCTGAGAAGGAGGATCCCGGCGCCGATGAAATTCATGCGGTCGGAACCGTGGCGATGATCATGCGGATGCTCAAGATGCCGGACGGACGGGTCAAGGTGCTGGTTCAGGGTCTTTCCCGCGCGAAGGTTGTTGGGATTGAGCGGCGTGAACCGTACTTTGAGGCGAGGATCGCCGAAGTCCCGGAAACGGATCTGGTCACGTCAGGCGTTGAGGCGGAGGCGATGATTCGTTCGGTCAAGGAACTGGTAAGCAAGAGCGTGGCCCTTGGCAAGCAGATCTCGTCGGATGTGGTAGTGATTATCAATAACCTCGAACACCCTGGCCGTTTGGCCGACCTCGTAGCCAGTCACCTGGATCTGAAGATGGAGCAGGCCCAAGAGGTGCTGGAGCTGTTCGATCCGACCCAGCGCCTGAAGAGGGTCAGCGAGCTGCTGAGCAAGGAGCTCGAGGTCCTTGAGGTGCAGCATCGAATTCAGAGCCAGGCTCGGGAGGAGATGGACAAGACGCATCGGGAGTATTACCTCCGAGAGCAGTTGAAGGCTATCCAGAAAGAGCTGGGCGAGACCGACGACCGCAGCCAGGAACTGCAGGAGTTGGAACAGAAGATCCGGAAGGCCAAGATGCCTGATGCGGTCGAGTCCGAAGCGAAGGCGCAGTTGGGGCGGCTCAGCCGGATGCACCCCGATGCGGCGGAGGCCTCAGTCATCCGGACCTATCTTGACTGGTTGATCGAGCTGCCGTGGAGTCGGCCGACCAAGGACAAGCTGTCGATCAAGCAGGCATCGAAGATCCTCAACGAGGATCACTACGATCTGGAAAAGGTCAAGGAGCGAATCCTTGAATACCTGGCTGTTCGCAAGCTGAAAAAGAAGATGAAGGGACCGATCCTCTGCTTCGTCGGCCCGCCGGGGGTAGGTAAGACCTCCCTTGGCCGTTCCATTGCCCGCGCCCTGGGGCGTAAGTTCATCCGGATCTCGTTGGGCGGCGTTCGCGACGAGGCGGAGATCCGGGGCCACCGGCGGACCTATATCGGGGCGCTGCCCGGTCGCGTCATTCAGGGGATCAAACAGACCGGATCGAATAATCCCGTCTTCATGATCGACGAGGTCGATAAGGTCGGGGCCGATTTTCGAGGCGACCCCTCCTCGGCCCTGCTGGAGGTGCTGGATCCGGAGCAGAACTTCTGCTTCAGCGATCTCTACCTCGGCGTCCCCTTTGTTCTCTCCTACGTGATGTTCATCTGTACGGCCAACCTTGCCGATCCGATCATCTCAGCGT
>JACPQW010000190.1 GCA_016190285.1 Candidatus Methylomirabilis oxygeniifera | reverse complement strand
GGCGGGGATCGCGTCCCACCCGGCGGTTATGGCCGGTCGGGCCCTGTGGGATCGCGTGAGTCTGCCCTTCTCGCGTCTGGGCTTCGATCTGAACGCGCTGTTGCTGGGCGGCCTGGATGCGGTCAGCCGCTTCATTGTCGACAATCTGAAGGGGATCGCCATCAACCTGTTGAGCTTCACGGTCAATCTCTTTCTCGCGGCTTTTACTTTTTTCTTTCTGCTCAGAGATGGTGAGGCGATCGTGTGCAGCCTCCAAAGGGTTTTACCGCTTGAGCGAAAGCATGCCGAGGCGCTTTTTTCCCGCCTCTACGAGGCCGTGTCGGCCGTCGTGCGCGGCACCATCGTCACGGCCTTGGCGCAAGGCGTCCTGGGAGGAGTAGGGTACTGGGCCCTTGGTGTCCCGTATCCGGTCTTTCTGGGGCTGGCCACCGCCCTCTTCTCGCTGCTGCCGGTTGGCGGGTCCGGGTTGATCTGGATTCCGGCGGCTCTCTATCTGTTCCTTGAGGGAGGCTGGATTCGCGGTCTCTTGTTGCTCGCCTGGTCAACGGTGGTTGTGAGCACGGCCGACAATGTGCTGAAGCCGGCTCTCATCTCGGGCGGGACCAATCTGCCGACGCTTTTCCTGTTTTTCGGGATGCTTGGTGGCCTCCAGGTATTCGGGATTCTCGGGTTTATCCTGGGACCCGTGTTGCTTGTGACGCTCTCGACCTTTCTTGAGATCTATGTAGCCATGGTGTCGCCGCCTTCGGTCGACCGGCCTCTCGGAGGCGGACCGAGCCAATGACGATCACAGAAGAGCCGTTCGGATGTTACCAATAGGGGTAAAGAACCTCATGACCTCAGCAGGCCGAAAAAATCGAGCAGGCCTGATTTGCCCGGGCCTGCTCTTTGAAGATTGTGCGCGCTGCCTTGATTAATAGCCGCGGGGCCTGCGGCCACCACCGCCACCACCCCCACCACTGCGAAATCCGCCGCCGCCGCCTCCGCCTCCGCGGCGAGGGGCTTGCTCTTTCGCCTCATTGACCGTCAATGCGCGGCCCCCGACTTCTCGTCCGTTCAACGCCTGGATAGCAGCCTGCGCGTCACTTTGATTCTCCATTTCAACGAAGGCAAAGCCCCGGGCCCGTCCGGTATCCCGATCGGTAATGATCTTCACGTCAGCGACCCGACGTCCACCCTCTTCGAAAAGGGTGCGGAGCGCAGCTTCATCCGTATCAAACGGGAGATTGCCGACATACACTCGTGTCCCCATGCTCTCGAAACTCCTTTCGTCGGCCTCGGGCCGACTTTTTACGGGCAGTTCAATTGACGCCGTCGCCATGGTCCCGTCGTCCATGGCCGGCTTGCTCCTCCCGGATCTCTCCGGGAGACTCAGAATTCCGACTGGTCGCGGCGAACCGCACGAGCCGCCTGACGGCGAAGCCTGCGTGCAGCCTCTCGAACCTTTCGGCGACGCTTCTCCCCCGGTTTCTCGTAATGCGCTCTTCGCTTCAGTTCCTTGAGAATCCCATCGCGCAGAACGAGCTTCTTGAAGAGCCGAATAGCCGATTCGACTCCTCGACCGTCTACTTTGACCTCGAGAGGGCGATGTCGACCGCCTTTATCGGGCCTCGAACCCCCGCTCGTATCCTCTGTACTATCGTCAAGAGCCATTATCCCTCTTCATCACAGCGTCGCTTTCCGCTGATATGATCAGGGTCTTAGAAACGGAAAAACCGCGAGCCCCTGGTCCTCGCGGTGCTTTCAAAGAAACGTCAACGAAGCCCTCAGACCAACAATCACCACATACTAGTCACCGTCAGCGCATTTGTCAAGGATAATCAGTCAACAGCCAAAAGCGGTCGAATCTTCAATCATTCCTTGCGCCCACCTCGATCCCGATGTATAACAAGGGGGCTGAAGGGGAAAACCATTCACGAGACCCTGAACGACTTAGGCTGGAGAAGGGACAGCGTATGGAGACACGTCTTATCCGGATCGGACATAGTCCGGATCCGGATGACGCATTCATGTTTTACGCCTTGGCCAAGGAGCGACTCGATACAGGTCGGTTTCGTTTCCAGCACATCCTCGAAGCGATCGACACGTTGAACCGGTGGGCGCTGAAAGGCAGGCTGGAGGTGACCGCGCTTTCGGTTCATGCCTATACCTATGTGGCCGATCGCTACATCCTGTTGCCCCACGGCGCCAGCATCGGACGGAACTATGGACCGATCATTGTGGCGAAGCGAAGGCTCGATCCTGCCGAGCTTCGTGGTAAGCGAATTGCCGTTCCCGGTACAATGACGACGGCATTCCTCACGCTGCGGCTGTACCTGAGTGAGTTTCAAGTCGTTGAGGTCCCTTTTGACCAGGTGTTCGACGCAGTCGACAGGGGCGAGGCGGATGCCGGACTGGTCATCCACGAGGGCCAGCTCACCTTCGAGTCCGGTGGTTTCACTAAACTGGTGGACCTCGGCGCCTGGTGGTACGAGCAGACCGCGTTGCCGTTGCCGCTCGGGGCGAACGCCATCCGTAAGGACCTTGGTGAGCCGTGTTGTCTGGAAGTCTCGAACTACCTCCAGGCCAGTATCGACTATGGCTTGGCGCACCGACAGCAGGCGCTCGATTACGCGATACAGTTTGGCCGTGGCATGGAGGCGACGCTGGCCGACCGATTCGTCGGTATGTATGTCAATGAGGATACTCGCGCCTGTATTCAGGAAAGCCGACAAGGCCTTGAACATCTTTTTAATATGGCCTGGGAACAGGGCGTAATCACCACACGAATCCGTCCGGAGTTCCTCCCAGGTTAAGCCTTTCCCCGCTTCCCTCGTTTCTTCATATCCCGATTCCCCGATTCAATCCGATCCGCTGTGCCTGACTCGCCGTACGCTTTGATAATATAGATTACTATCACTCCATCATGTCTTCATCTAGCACATCTGCATCAATTAAATATTAATG
>JACPQW010000197.1 GCA_016190285.1 Candidatus Methylomirabilis oxygeniifera | reverse complement strand
TACCCTATACCCTATACCCTTTCTATGTGGGATACAGATCCACTGCGGCTGCCCAGCCACGCAGTTGGGCGATCCGCTCCGACTCATCCTCTGCCAGGTAAAGCGGCCGTCCTCTCGCATCCAAGATCAACCCAACGACGCCGCCTTTGACCTTCAGCGTGACCGGTTTTCCTTTGCCGGCGCCCAGATCAAAGCTCTTCGACGGCTCCGTCTGGAACTCGGCCTCGGCTCCGGGCGGTAGATCGAGGCGAACGATCTCCCCGAAGCGAAGGGTACCCTGCGCTTGGTGCCCGTCTGCAAATTGGATAGTATACGCGAAGCATGGGTCGCCGCGCTTCGCCCTCCCCTCGGCGGCCAGGCAACTGCCCAGTGGAACCAGACAGTCTTTCAGGAAGACCTCAGCGGCGGCTCGCTCATTGACCTGAGACAGCACGCCGAGGTGCGGCATCATGAAGATACTGTCCACCGCTAATTGCGTCAGTCCAAGCGGCTGGTAGGCATCGATCATCATCATCATTGCCTGGACGCGGCATGGCGCATGGGAGAGGATCCCGCCGCTCCCGATGATGAGGTCGATCCTGTACAGATCAATGAGGCTCTTCCCGCCCTCCTCCTGCTCAAAGGCATCCGCGATAGTCCGTTCTTGCTGGACGCCTTTCAGGCTGACTGCCAGCGCCTTGTGCTGATCAAAGGCAAGACGAAGCGCCTCCCGCGCAATCGCCTGCTCCAGGGCCAGATCCGCGAGCGTCTGAGGAATCGTGGTGGGTCGGATCATCTTGTTCTTGATCCGATTTCGCAACTCCTGCTCTGCAATCGGCTCGACCAGCCAGCGCTCGATCTTCTCGATACCGGCCTCGGCCAGGACATTACTCACACTGTAACTCATTCCCAGATTGGCGCTCACTGTCCGGGTGAATTGTCCGTCCACCACTGAGAACACATCGGTAGTGGCGCCCCCGATGTCCACACCCAGCAGGTTCAATCCCTGCGCTTTCGCCGCCCTCTCCATAATGTACCCGACAGCAGCAGGCGTAGGCATGATCGGCGCGCCTGTCCACCCCATGAGCGTTCCATACCCCGGCGCCTGAGCCATGACATGTTCGAGGAAGAGGTCGTGGATCGTGTGGCGGGCCGGTCCGAGATTCTCCCGCTCAAGAATGGGTCGAATGTTGTCGGTCATGACGAGAGCCGTCCGGTCGCCCAGAATCTCCTGAACCCGGCTCCGAGCATCTTTATTCCCGGCAAAGATCACCGGAAGCTTAAAGCTCCCACCGAGCCTGGGTCTTGGATCGGCCGCCCGGATATACTCCGCCAGTTCCACCACGTGTGAGATCGTTCCGCCATCGGTCCCGCCGGACAGCAAGATCATATCGGGTCTCAGAACCCGGATTCGCTCGATCTTCTCATGGGCCGCCCTCCCATCGTTGCCGGCCAGTACGTCCATGACAATCGCGCCGGCGCCAAGGGCGCACCGTTGGGCGCTCTCGGCGGTCATGGCCATCACAACGCCGGCCACCATCATCTGAAGACCGCCTCCGGCGCTGCTCGTGGAGACATAGAGATCAACCCCACGCCCCTCCTCGGCAGGCGTCAGGATCGTCTCTCCATCCAGGAGCTTCCGCCCGGACAGTTCCTCCACCTCCTGGATGGCGTTCAGTACGCCGCGGGTCACATCGTCGAACGGCGCCTCGACGGTGGTCGGGGACTCGCCGCGGAAGGTCTGGCGGTACTCCTCCCCTATCTTTTCGATCAGGATCGCTTTGGTCGTCGTGCTCCCGCAGTCGGTAGCCAGAATCGCCATCATCTCACGATTCACGACGCTGTCCCTCCTCCATGAGTCGGAGCCTGTCGATGAAGAGCGCCGGGGCGTCGCGTCGCTCCAGCACACGTGCGAGCCGTTCGATATCATCGGGAGAGGTAACCATTCCCATGATCGGTGTCATCGCATGGACCAGTTGACCGGCAAGGAAACCGAGCGGGACGAGCGACTCTACCAGGAATATCGTAGGGGTCGCAAGACCACGATCGGCGAGAAGGCGGGCACAACGATCCAACAAGGCAAGATCTTCCGCTTCGAGCCGGACATCTTGTCCGCTGAGCGAAAACGCATGGACGAAGCCGCGGCGTACGCGGGATCGGATCCTCGACCAGCCGATGTTGACCGTTAATGGTTGACGGTTCATCGTGAAATAGCGTCAGGGTAAAAGGTTGAGAGCTTAGGGTTTAGGGTATGGGATCAGGGTATAGGAAAGACCGGTCGGCTATTCTGTACCCTAAACCCCAGACCCTGTCTCGTTTACCCTATACCCCGTTGAGTTCTTATTACTTGGCGGCTGGTTGGACTTGTCCCGGCGGCGTCTGTCCGGCCGCAGACGTTGGCGGCGCCGGGGCATCAGCCGGAGGGGATGCGGGAGCTGGGGCGGTCTGCCTGACCCGTTCCTCTGTAATCACTGAGGAACTACCCCTACGCTCTGACCAAACAGTCAGTATGAGGGATGAGACCATAAAGAGAACGGCCGCTGCCAGAGTCAGCTTACTCAGGAAGGTCGCAGCGCCGCGCCCACCGAAGACGGTCTGGCTCGAGCCGCCGCCAAAAGCGGCGCCGATGTCGGCGCCCTTACCGCTCTGGAGAAGCACAATCACAACAAGGACCAGCGCAATAAGCAGATGTATAACGGAAAGTGCGATAACCATTCATACCTCCTTAAAAACTAGGGTATAGGGTGTCGGGGAAACAACTGAAGAATCTCTCTTCTTTATTCTACCCCCTACCCCCTCCACCCAACACCCTCTATTTATTTGCGGCTGCTGCGATCGCTGCAAATGACTCGGGCTGCAGGCTTGCCCCGCCAATCAG
>JACPQW010000194.1 GCA_016190285.1 Candidatus Methylomirabilis oxygeniifera | reverse complement strand
GTGTAGACCGTCGCCAGCGAGACCATCTCGTACCGATGCAGGGCTGACGCCTCGAACTCCTCCTCTTTGTGAGGGGGCCTGGCAGCCGGCACAAAGATGATCCTCTCCAGCTCAAAGGCCCAGTAGATCTCCTCAGCGGCCCGTAGGTGACCGAGGTGTATCGGATCGAATGTCCCCCCCATCACGCCGATATGCATGATCACCCTATAGCGGTGCGACGCACAAAAATAAGTGATGTGTCATTGCTTCGAAAGTCTCCCTCATCGGTCATTGCGAGGGAGCGCAGCGATCGAAGCAATCCCACAGTCGTTGGGGCGCGTAGTCGCCGGGAAAACGGTGAGATTGCCGCGCTCCCGTTGGTCGCTCGCAATGACGATACAGCAACGAGAAAGGCGTTTACAACAGGTATCTCGCGCTTCGTACGTCATTTTGTCGAGTCTCGCACCTGGCCTTCGCCAAGCACGATGAATTTCTCGCAGGTCAGCTCCGTAAGGCCGACCGGACCACGGGCGTGGAGCTTCTGTGTACTGATCCCCATCTCGGCTCCCATCCCGAACTCCCAGCCGTCGGTAAAACGAGTAGAAGCGTTGACGAAGACAGCACCAGCATCGACCTCTCGAAGGAAGCGCATGGCCCGGCCATGATCCGCCGTGACGATCGCTTCGGCCAGGCCGGAGCCGTGCACGGCGATGTGCGCCACCGCCTCATCAAACGAGCCGACCACCTTGACCGACAGGATCAGGTCGAGATACTCGGTATCCCAGTCCACCTCGGTGGCAGGCGCAATACCCTGAACCAAGGCCCGTGTTCGAGGGCACCCCCGAACCTCAACCCCTGCCTCCTGTAACCGCTCGACGATCCGTGGCAGAAAGAGCGCAGCCTCCCGCTCATGCACCAGCAGGCTCTCCATCGCATTGCACACACCCGGTCGTTCGACCTTGGCGTTAAAGGCGATCTCCTCAGCCATCTGCAGGTCGGCGCCTTCATCGACATAGGTGTGACAGAGTCCTTTGTCGTGGGCCAGCACCGGAATCGTTGAGGTCCGCTGCACCGCCCGAATCAGCTCCTCGCCGCCTCGAGGGATGATCAGGTCCACAAGCCCCGTCAGTTGCAGCAGGTGATTGACCGCCTCCCGATCAACCGAATCGATGAACGCCACGCAGCCTTTGGGCAGGCCGTGTGATATAGCGGCGTCCGCGAGCAGATTGCTGATGACCCGGTTGCTGCGGATCGCCTCCCGACCCCCTTTCAGTATGACGGCGTTCCCGGACTTCAAACAGAGGGCCGCCGCGTCGGCAGTGACCCCAGGCCTGGCCTCGTAGATGACGCCGATGACTCCAATCGGCACCCGCATCCGGCCGACGAGCAGACCGTTCGGGCGGCGCCACATTCCGGTGATCTCACCGACAGGATCGGGAAGCGCCGCCACTTGTCGTACGCCGGCCGCCATCTTCTCAATCCGTCTTTCGTCGAGAGCCAGTCGGTCCAGCAACGCAGACGGATGGTGCGCTGACGTGGCTTCGGCCAGATCGAGTGCGTTCGCTGAAAGGATCGCCGTCCGGCCGCTCCACAGCGCGTCCGCCATGGCCGCCACCGCACGATTCTTCACCTCCGGCACCACCATGGCGAGGGCCCGAGCCGCAAGCCGCGCCGCCGTTCCAAGCTCCCGCACCATCTCTGCTGTCATGCTGTGCCTCGCGCCTCACAACGAGGGTATAGGGTGTAGGGTATAGGGTCTAAAAAGGGGTGGGGGGTAGTGTACGGCGAGATTAAGCGGAGTACGCCGCCACCCACACCATAGCTCATACGCCTCGCAGCTTACTCCAGTATAACAAGGTTGTCCCGGTGCACTACCTCATCGAACGGCTTGACACCAAGCAGATCCTCGATCTGATCGCTCCTGATGCCCTTGATCTGTTCCACCTGTTCGGCATCATAGTTCGCCACGCCCCTCGCGAACTCTGCGCCTTCGATATCGCAGAGGCTGACCACTTCGCCCCCCTCGAACCCGCCATCGACCGAGACGACCCCGGAGGGTAGAAGGCTCTTGCCGTTACGGATGAGCGCCTCCCTAGCCCCGGCATCCACAGTAATCCGTCCCCGACGCGCTGTCGCAAACGCCAGCCAGCGCTTTCGACTTCGCATCCTGGACGCGGACGCCTGAAAAATGGTGCCGACCGCCTCGCCGTGAACGATCCGCTCCAAGTTCCCCTCCACAAGCCCGTTCGCAATGATGGTAGGGACGCCGGTAGCCGCGGCCGCGCGCGCCGCTTTTACCTTTGTGACCATCCCACCCGTGCCGAGCCCGGTCCCCGACTCGTCGGCCCAGAAGTGGAGCGAAGCAGACCGTCGGGGCACCTCATGGACGAGCCTTGCGTCGGGATCTTTCCGCGGATCAGCCGTGTACAGTCCGTCCAGATCGGTCAGAATGACAAGCAGGTCCGCCCCAAGCAGCGTCGCCACCAACGCCGAAAGATGGTCATTATCCCCAAACCTGATCTCCTCCACGGCCACCGTATCGTTCTCGTTGATCACCGGGAGTACTCCCAGATGGAGCAGCGTGAATAAGGTATTGCGCGCATTGAGGTACCGGTGTCGCGAACGAAAGTCGTCCTGGGTCAGCAAAAGCTGCCCCAGTTTCTGGCCGTACGGCGCGAAGATCTCCTCATAGCGACGCATGAGCAGGCTCTGGCCGACAGCGGCAGCAGCTTGTTTCAATGGGATGCTTCCTGGCCGCTCGGTCAGCCCAAGCCGATCCATCCCTGCCAGAATGGCGCCAGAGGAGACCAGAACTACCTGATATCCTTTCTTCCTGAGCCAGATGAGCTCCCGGGCGATCCGCTCCAACGTGGCCTGGTGCAGGGCACGCTCACCCTTGGACAGGACGGCAGAGCCGACCTTCACAACCAGCCGTTTTGCCTCACGCGCGGCGGCCCGAGCATCCGGTGAGGATCTTTCTTCGCGACTCACGGGACAGCTCACCAGGGCTTAGGGTATAGGGTCAAGAACATGGTTTGTCTATGCCCCCCTCAATTGGATTTCGGGTTCTACACTTGGAGCATCGCGCCTCGTATTCCCGTGGAGCCGATCGGCCAGGTGTCCGACGAGTTGTTGAACCCCCTCGGCCGTCATGGCTGACAGCGGAAAAAGCGGAAGACCACGCTCTGCGCAGAGAGCGCGCAACGTAGAGAGATGCCTGTCATGAGGAAGATCGATCTTGTTGGCGGCAATGATGCGAGGACGCTCCAACAGTTCGGGATTGAACGCTCTGAGTTCTTCCTCGATCACCGATAACGCTTCCAGAGGATCCCTTGCAGTGTCAGAGACATCAATGACATGCGCTAACAAGCGGGTCCGCTCGATATGCCGCAGAAAACGGATTCCAAGACCTACGCCTGAGGATGCTCCTTCGATCAAACCAGGAATGTCGGCCACCACGAAGGCGCCCAGCGAATCGATCTCGACGGTTCCAAGGTGCGGGGTCAATGTGGTGAAGGGATACTCGGCCACCTTCGACTGAGCAGCCGAAATACAGCACAGCAGAGCCGATTTGCCGGCATTGGGCAGGCCGATCAGACCGACATCGGCCAGCAGTTTCAAGGTGAGGTGAAGTCGGCGCTTCTGCCCGGATTCACCGGGCTGGGCGTAACGAGGCGCCTGTTGCGTCGAGGTGGCAAAGCGAGCATTGCCCCGACCGCCTTTCCCGCCTCTGGCAACCAGCAGTTGCACGCCGTCTTCAACCAAGTCACCCAGCAGTTCTCCCGTCTCGTCATCAACAACCACCGTACCAAGCGGAACGGAGATGATCAGAGTAGCGCCGCGTCGACCATGCATGGTCTTACCGCGTCCGTGCGCGCCATTCTCGGCTCGATAGTGCCGTTGGTACGTCTGGTCGTCCAATGTCCGATATGAACGACTGGCAACGAGGTACACGCTCCCGCCGTCGCCGCCGTCGCCGCCGTCGGGCCCGCCTCGAGGAACATACGCCTCGCGCCGGAAGCTGACGCAACCCCGGCCGCCGTCTCCTGCCTCGACACGAATGCGGGCCTCATCGACGAACATCAAAATAGCAGGGTATAGGGTGTAGGGGGGTTGGAGGTAGGGGTAAGACATGACCCCATCCTCAATACCTCAAACCCGATCCCCTGTACTCTAGTTCGACCGTCAGGCACCGATGACGCTGAGGAAACGGCCTTGTCCTCCACGGTGCTCGACCGTGACGACCCCGGACACTTTGGCGAACAGTGTATCGTCAGAGCCGATCCCGACATTCTTACCTGGTTTGAAACGAGTACCGCGCTGGCGGATCAGAATACTGCCGGCCGGTACGGTCTGCCCTGCAGCAGCCTTCATACCCAACCGCTGACTTTGGCTGTCCCGGCCATTCCGGGAGCTTCCCATCCCTTTTTTATGTGCCATTGCTTACCTCCACACAGGGTTGAGGGTTTAGGGTCTAGGGTTTAGCAAAAACTTATCCCCTATCCCCTCTACCCTATACCCTGATTTCCGTGACTCGCAAAGTGGTCTGCGCCTGGCGATGGCCCTGCGTACGCCGATAGCGCTTTCGCCGTTTGAACTTGAAGATCATAACCTTGGGCCCACGTCCCTGCCGGACGATCTCGCTGACAACCGCTGCGCCCTGTACGTAGGGGGTGCCGATCTTTACCTGCTCACCATCGGCCACCATCAGAACGTTCGAAAGCTCGATCTGGTTCCCGGCCTCGCCCTCTATTCGCTCGAGGGTAACAAGGGCGCCAGGGCTGACACGGCGTTGCTTACCTCCCGACTCGATAATTGCGTACACGATCTACTCCTCCTCAATCGACGTCAGCAAACAGAGCGAGGAGGCCGCCGGCCTCCCTCGCGCAGTTAGAGATACTAATCCGTAAGGTACTATAAACGGCCTGTGCCCCCTTGTCAAGCAGAAGCGCCTGGCGTCATCGCAGCCTTCCACCGCCGGGCAGTCTCCAGAATTTCCCGGGCATGGTGCAGGGGAGTGTCTGATCGCCCCTTGGCGCCAAGCATCCTGGCAATCTCGCGGACCCGTTCTTCGCCCTCCAGCACCTGGACGGCAATTTCTGTGCGAGGCCCGTCGATGCGTTTGACAATCGAAAAATGGCGGTCAGCCAAGGCGGCAATCTGCGGTAGATGCGTAATAGAAAGAACCTGGCGCTCTTTCGCAATGGCCCAGAGCTTCTGGCCAACCACCGCAGCCATCCCACCGCCGATCCCCACGTCCACCTCATCGAAGACCAGCGTCGGGATCCGATCGGAGGCCGCCAGGATGGCCTTGATGGCCAGCATGACCCGCGACAATTCACCGCCGGAGGCGATACGGCCCAGTGGCTTCAACGCTTCACCGGGATTCGGAGCAATCAGGAACTCGACTTCATCCGCTCCATTGGCATCCAGACCGGAACCGTTGGACTCAGAGCGCGGCTTGATCTGAACAGCAAGCGCCGCCTTCTCCATTCTGAGAGCTTGCAGTTCCTCTCGCACTGCCGCAGCCAGCCGCTCGGCCGCCGCCTTCCGGCGCGCGGTAAGGTCAGCCGCACGCTGCGTCAGTGCCTCTTCCAGTGTCGCCAGTTCCCGTTCAACCTGCTGACCCCGCTCCTCTGAACTCGTGAGGCGCTGCAACTCCTCTTCAGCCAATGTCGCAAAGGCGAGAATCTCGGCAATCGAGCCGCCGTATTTCCGCTTCAGTTTACCGATCTCGTGCAGGCGTCCCTCCACCTGCTCCAGCCGCTCAGGGTCAAAGGCCACACCCTCCCTGTAGTCCCTGAGCTGGGCGGCGGCATCCTCAACCGACGCGATGGCGGCCTCGCACGCATCAATCACCCCCTGCAGCCTCGGATCGATGCGCTGCGCATCCTTCAGCTTGGACACGATCGCGGTCAGACGGCCTGCCACCGCACCCTGCTCTCCATACAGACCCTCGTAGCCAAGGTGCGCCGCAGCGTGCAGCCGCTCGGCGTGCATGAGAATCGTCCGCTCCTGAATGAGCGCTTCCTCCTCCCCATCGACGAGTCTCGCAGCGGCGATCTCTCCTCGCTGATACTGGAGCTGGTCAAGACGCTGCACCTTCTCCCGCTCGCCCGCGCGGCGCGCGTCCAACTCTGCCAACAGTGTCTGCCGCCTGCTGTACAACCCGCGAAACGCCGCCACCTCCCCCGTCAGACCGGCATAGGCGTCGAGGAGCAGCCGCTGGCGAGAAGGCTGAGTCAGGGCAACCCCTTGGTGCTGGCCATGGACCTCAACCAAAAGCTCGCCGAGACTCCGAAGCCACGCCGAGGACGAGAGCCTGCCATTGAGGTAGGCCTTGCTCTTGCCCTCCCGCAGGAGTACGCGCCGCACGATCAGAAACTCATCGGACGGACACTCAATCCCGCTTTCGGCAAGCAGCCCACGAGCCTCCTCGTCGCAGCCATCGAACGCCGCTTCCACCGTCGCCCCGTCGGTCCCGGTGCGGATCTGCTCCGCCTCTCCCCGCATCCCCAGCGCAAGTCCCAAGGCGTCGATGATGATCGACTTCCCCGCGCCGGTCTCGCCGGTGAGAACATTCAAGCCGGGGCCGAACTCTGCCCGGAGTTCGTCGATCAGAGCGAAATTCGTAATATACAGCTCACGGAGCACGGCCTACCGCTCGCCCCATTTCAGCTTTGTGCGAAGGATCTGGAAGTAGTCTTTTCCGGGCGCTTTGAGCAACGTGATGGTGTGATCCGAGCGAACAACCTTGATCACATCGCGGTGGCGAAGGGTAAACCCGACTTGGCCGTCCATAGTCAGACAGGTGTTCTCGTCCGTCGAACTCTGAACGATCTCGATCTTTGCGGTATCCGGGATGACAATTGGACGGAGGGTAAGCGTATGAGGGCAGATCGGGGTCACAACGAGGGCGCGAAGGGTCGGGTAGACAATCGGCCCGCCCGCCGCCAGGCAGTAGGCGGTCGAGCCGGTCGGGGTAGAAAGGATAAGGCCGTCGGCGCGGAACGTCGTAACATATTGCCCGTCGATGTAGGTCTCCAACTCGATCATTCGGGCCAGTACGCCCTTGTTGATAACCGCGTCATTGAGGGCGACATACTCAGCGATCCGCTCTCCCTGTCGGCAGACCGTCGCGGTCAGCAGGATCCGCTGGGTCACCTCATAGGTTCCCTGTAACACGGCCTCCAGGGTTGAGTAGATCTCTTCCAGAGTCACCTCGGTCAAAAACCCGAGACCGCCGAGGTTCACTCCAAGGATCGGTACGTCACGCGTCCCGACCAGGCGCGCGACCGACAGGAGCGTTCCGTCTCCTCCCAGGACCAGCAGAAGATCGACAAGCCCGGGCAGATCAGGCTTCGGCTGCGCGCCGGCCATCCCGGCCAATTTGGCCGTCTCTTCATCCGGTACCGCTTCCACACCCCTGGCTGTGAGCCACGGCAGCAACTCCTGGAGAATAGCTCGGGCCTCCGGCTTATGGAGCTTGGCGATGATGCCGATCCGTTTCATAGGCCCTCCCTTCGATGACGCTCCTGGCAGGCTCCTACGGCCTGTTCGGCCGCTTCCTCCGGCGTGACACCGGTCCCAATCTTGCTGAGGTGGATGAAGAACTCGCGGTTGCCCTTGGGCCCGAGCAGGCAGGAAGGGGCGGCTCCAAGGATCCGGAGCCCCAATTCGACGGCTCGTCTGCCGACCTTCGTAATGACCAGCCGATGCGCCTCGGAGTCACGAACGACGCCCCCCTTCCCGACATGACCTTTACCGACCTCGAATTGCGGTTTAATCAGCGCCAGGATGTCACCTGAATCGGCGATCAACGAAGGGAGGATCGGAAGAATCGAGGCAAGAGAGATAAACGAAAGGTCTACGGTTGCAAGGTCCGGCCTATTCGGGAAGTCGGTCGGCAGAAGGGAGAGTACGTGAGTTCGTTCCATGACGGTCACTCGTGGATCGGCCCTGAGTTTCACGTCGAGCTGTCCGCGTCCAACATCAACGGCATAGACATAGGCAGCGCCATGCTGAAGCAGACAGTCGGTAAACCCGCCGGTCGATGCGCCCAGGTCGAGGCAGACGCGACCGGTCACGGAGATGGCGAACGCCTCCAGCACGCCTTGAAGCTTGACACCCCCACGCCCTACGTAGGGGTGCTCGGGGACAATAAGGGTAATCCGCGCGCCTGAGGCTACCGGGGTCCCTGCCTTATCTATCACCCGGTCGTCTACCAGTATGTGACCCGCCAAAATAAGCGCCCTGGCCCGTTCGCGGCTTGCGGCCAGACCTTGCGCCTGCACGGCAAGATCCAGTCGAACCCGTCCGGTCTTCTTCGTAACCGGGCAGTCGGCATCCAACGGCAGGCGCTGACTCAAAGCCGCCATGCGTCATCACCTCCGCCGCATCACGACGAAATCGGCAATCGCACCCAGTGCGATCCCGCGCTCGCCAAAAATGACCAGGCTCTGCTTCGCCTCTGAAACCAGGCGATGAGCCCATCGTCGCGATTCCTCGATCCCAAGCAGAGCCGGGAACGTGGCCTTCTTCTTGCGTAGATCGCTCCCGGCCTGCTTCCCCAGCGCCTCCAGGCTTCCTTCCAGATCCAGGATGTCATCCACAACCTGAAAGGCCAGTCCGATCCGCTCGCCGTACCGCGTGAGAGCCTCCATCTGTTCCGGCCCGGCTGACGCAAGAATTCCACCTACCCGCAGACAGCCTCGAATCAGGGCGCCGGTCTTGTGCTCGTGTAGATACGTGAGCGTCGGCAGATCAACTTCCCGATCCTCATACAGCATGTCCACGACCTGGCCGCCGACCATCCCTTTGCTGCCCGCGGCCTGGGCGATTTCCTGGATGACCTTGAGGCGAGCCTCCGGATCAATGTCAACCGACACCGGCTCCGCCGACAGAAGAATAAAGGCCTGCGTCAGTAGTGCGTCGCCCGCCAGGATCGCCATCGCCTCGCCGTACACCTTGTGGCAGGTCGGCCGTCCACGGCGAAAGTCATCGTCGTCCATAGCCGGCAGGTCGTCGTGAATCAGGGAGTAGGTATGAATGAACTCGATAGCGGCCGCTGCGCCAAGCGCCTGTTCTATCTGTCCGCCTGCAGCCTCTGTCGCCGCCAGAACCAGGATCGGTCGCAGCCGCTTACCCCCCACGAAGATACTGTAGCGAACTGCCTCATGGATCTCCTTCGGGGGGTCGCCCGCTCCGGGAAGATACCGCTCCAGCGCCTCGTCGACAAAGACCCGTCGCTCCTCCAGGTAGTGTCTCAGCTCTTCCGGCGTCAAGGCGTTTCCTTTGAACCTCGCACCTTGAACCTTGAACCTTTTCACAACTCCTCCTCACCCTCTTCCTCAAACGGCCGCTCTTCCAGTTCACGGGGGACCGACTCGACACTGCGCGTCAGGATATTGACCCGACGTTCGGCTTCGCCTAACCGCGCTGAGCACAGCTTGGTCAACCGCACTCCCTCCTCAAAGACCGACAGCGCTTCCTCAAGAGGGAGATCCCCGCGCTCGAGACGGGAGACGATCACCTCGAGCTGTTTGAGCGCCTCCTCGAATGGAATCTCGCCCATATCTGTTCCTACCCTTCCTGAGCCTGGACCTCACGGACGTCGCATCGCAACCGACCATGATGGAGGCGTACCTCGACAAGGTCGCCCGCAACGACCGTCGAGCTGTCCTTGACAATCTCCTGGCCAGGCAACCGGAGACAGATGCAGTAGCCTCGACTCAGGATGGCCAACGGGCTCAACGAGTCCAGCTTGCCGGCGAGAGCCTTCAGCTCACTGTGAAGCGTCATCACCCGTCGATCGGTCCGGTCGGTTAAATCCTTTAACAGCTCCGTGAGGCGACGCCGCTGTATCCGAACCCGCTCGACCGGATTCAGCAGTCGTATATGACGATCCAGCCCGCTCATCCGGACCCTCAAACCGTGTAGTCTCGACCGAACGACGCCGGTCATTCGCGCGTGAAGGTCGTCAAGCCGCTGCGCCAGCTCGTCCCGCTTGGCGATGACCAACTCGGCGGCGGCAGACGGCGTGGGGGCCCGAAGGTCGGCCACGAAATCAGCGATGGTATAATCGACTTCATGGCCAACGGCCGAGATGACCGGAATCCTGGAGGCCGCCATCGCTCTCGCCACCGTCTCCTCGTTGAAGGCCTGCAGGTCCTCCATCGAGCCGCCCCCTCTAGCGACAATGACAACGTCCACTCCTCCCCGCCGACTCAGCTCATTGAGCGCCTCGACAATCTCCGCGGCCGCCTGATCACCTTGAACCGCCACGGGATAAATCAGCACGTCGACTCCGGCGAACCGCCGTCGGAGTACATGGAGGATATCGTGAATGGCCGCTCCTGTCGGCGACGTGATCACCCCGATCCGCCTCGGCAACAAAGGGATCGGCCGCTTTCGAGCGTCGTCAAACAGCCCCTCCGCCCGCAGCCTCTCCTTGAGCTGTTCGAATGCCAATTGCAGGGCCCCCAGGCCCTTCGGTTCCATATACTCCGCGACAATCTGATATTCACCGCGGCGCTCATAGACACTCAGCTCACCGTATACCAAGACCGCCAACCCGTCCTTTGGCTGGAACCTGAGCTGCCGGTTTTGCATTCGGAACATGACCATGCGGACCTGACTCTCCTCATCTTTGAGGCTGAAGTACATATGCCCGGAGGAGTGTTGGTGACAATTGGACAGCTCCCCCTGCACCCAGATTCCGGAGAATGAGTCCTCGAGGAGGGCGCGAATCTCGGCAGTCAAGTCGCTGACGGTGTAGATCTTTGGCGGCCGAATAGCGGTCATGTCGGTCTCTTAACATACGCCCATCCCGTTGTCAAACGCTTTCCCCACCCCTGGAATAGACACCGGGATGCGTCATTGCGAGCGTAGCGAAGCAATCCAACCGTTCTTCCACCTTCGATGTAGGGGCGATTCGCGAATCGCCCCTATGAGAACAGAACAGTGAGATTGCCGCGCACCCTTTAGGTACTCGCAATACCGCATGCGCCTGCGACGCGCCCATGGGCATGAAAGTGTGGGGCGAGACCTTCAACCCCATGACCTGTCATTGCGAGCGACCAACGGGAGCGTGGCAATCTCAGCGT
>JACPQW010000186.1 GCA_016190285.1 Candidatus Methylomirabilis oxygeniifera | reverse complement strand
GGCGGAGCTCGCCGCTGATCATCCCCAAAAGCGCCATGGCGGTCTTGACCGGACTCGGGTTGGTCTCGTAGAACATCGCCTGGCAGAGCGGGAAGAGCTTCAGGTGTATCTCCCTGGCGCGCTTCCAGTCGCCGCCAAGGAACGCATGGGTCAAGTCAGCCACATCGCGCGGCACGATGTTGGCGATCACCGATATCACGCCTCGCCCCCCCACCGCCAGAAGCGGTAGCGTGAGTGTATCATCCCCCGACAGAAACGAGAGCTTCTCCCCGCACAGGACGATGTCATGGGTCATCTGTTCCAGGTTGCCGGTCGCCTCCTTCATGCCGACGATATACGGATGATCTGCCAGCACCGCCAGCGTCTCCGGCAGCATGTTGATCCCCGTCCTTCCCGGGATGTTGTAGAGAATCAACGGCAACTCCGCGGCATCGGCAACGGCGCGGCAGTGCGCGATGAGACCCGCCTGTGTCGGCTTGTTGTAATAGGGGAGGACCAGGAGGGCGCCGTCGGCCCCGGCCTGCCTAGCGAAGCGGGTCAGATCGATCGCTTCATCTGTGCTGTTCGACCCGGTCCCGGCGATAACCGGGACACGCCTGTTCGCCGCCTTAACCGTCAGCTCGATGACCCGTCTGTGCTCATCATGGCTGAGCGTCGGGGACTCTCCCGTCGTCCCGCACGGAACCAGGGCATCGGTGCCGTTGTTGATGTGAAACTCTACCAACTCGCGGAGCATCGACTCGTCGACCCGTCCGCCCTGGAAGGGAGTCACCAACGCCACCATCGAGCCCTGAAACATCCTTTTCATGCGACCTCTCGTCAGTGCAATGTCAAGTGTCGAGTTATAAGCTATGGTAGCTACTTAGGCGTTTAGCCTGAAGGGTGTGACCACGCACGACTTACCCCTAAAAGCCTTCAGTCTTCAGTCTATCTACCTTGTAGTTACAGAGCATCCGCCATCAGTTCGCCCTGATAGACCAGCCGGACCTCCCCCTCGAAAAAGACCTCCTCGTATTCCGGTCCATTTCCGGTAAAGGATACGGTAAGCGTCTCGCCGCTCCTGACCTGTACCTGCACCGGAGAAGCGACCAGCCCTAATGTGGCCGCTATCAGCGCCGAGGCGACGGTCCCCGTACCACAGGCCAGCGTCTCATCCTCGACACCGCGTTCGTAGGTCCGGATGGCCACTGTATGCCCGTCAAGGACCGTAGCAAAATCGACATTAGTTCCCGCCGGTTGAAAGGCCGGATGAAACCTGATCATGCGTCCCAGAGTTCGGACCGGGACCGCCTCCAGGTCGGTAGAAAACAGGACGGCGTGCGGCACCCCTGTATTAATGCTGTGAATTTCGCGCAAGTCGCCATCTACCTGGATCGAATGGTGAAGGTGGATCTCCCGTGGCCGACTGGTCTGGAGCGTGACCCTGGGGCCGTTGACCTCGGCCCGGATAATCCCTGCCAGCGTTTCAAAGGCCATGTGGGGTCCTGCAATCCCCAGCATCTCGGCGAACCTGGCCACGCAGCGGCCGCCATTACCGCACATCTCCGCCTCGCTACCGTCAGCGTTCAGGATCCGCATTCGAAAATCGGCTACCGAGGAGGGCTCGATCAGGATTAGGCCATCGGCCCCCACCGACACCCTGCGCCGGCAAATCCGCTCGGCCAATATCCTTGGCTCCATGTCAAGACGGCCATCGCGGTTGTCGACCACGATGAAATCGTTCCCGCTTCCACTCATCTTCGAAAAACAAAGTTTGTCCATATCGCTTTCTGTACAGCTAGCAGCTCTCAGCCAACAGCCAAGGGCTGGCATAGCGGGTCATAAGTCTCTTTACTCTGCTTGTCATTCCGGACTTGATCCGGAATCCAGTCGTTCTATGTTGGATTCCCGCTCCCGGCTTAGAACGTGCCGGGCCAAGCTTCGCGGGAATACCCCATGCGCCTTCGGCACGTCCATGCGCATGAAAGTCTGCGAGGCGAGGTATGCAACCTACGCCTGCGTCATTGCGAGCGACCGACGGGAGCGCGGCAATCCGACACACAGTGTCGTTGCGAGGCGGAGCCGAAGCAATCCCATGTGAGATTCCTCGCTTCGCTCGGAATGACCCTTCGGGCCAGATTGCTTCGGTCGCTTCGCTTCCTCGCAATGACCCGCGAGAGAGACTTTCGAAGCAATGACTTCGGATTTCCTGTAAAGAAGTATTGGATGCACTGCACTACAAATCAAAGCTCCGGGACCCGCTCGCCACGGATCAGATCCTCGTAGCTTTCCCGCTCCCGGATCGTGAACCAGCGATCACCCTTGACCAGGATCTCGGGAGGCCGGGGTCGGCTATTATAGTTGGATGACATTGTGTGGCCATAGGCGCCGGCGCTCATCACGACCAGCAGTTCCTCCGGCTCAGGGACCGGCATCGACCGGTCCTTGGCCAGAAAATCTCCCGACTCGCAGACGGGACCTACCACATCGGCCACCACTGTCTCCCGCCCTTTCTCACGCCGCGCGGGCAGGATGGAGTGGAATGAGCCGTACAGGCTCGGGCGGACCAAGTCGTTCATCCCGGCATCGACCACAATAAAGTGTTTGGTCGGCGTGCGCTTGTTGTAGAGTACCTTTGTCACCAGGACCCCCGCATTCCCGACAATGACCCGGCCGGGCTCCAGCACGATGGTGCAGCCCAGATCCTTGATGACCGCAATCAGGGCTTCCGCGAAGACCCGTGGCACAGGCGGATCTTCATCCTTGTAGGTGATCCCGAGCCCGCCGCCGACATCAAGATACTTGATCGCAAAGCCATGATTCCGAAGCTCGGCAATCAGCCCGGCCATCTTGGCCAGACTGTCCACAAAGGGCGCGATCTCGGTGATCTGGGACCCGATATGCTGATGAACCCCAACGACATCGATGTGCGACAGTTCCCTGGCAACTCGGTACTCCTCCATCGCCAGGGAGATGTCGATGCCAAATTTACTCTTCTTCAGCCCGGTCGAAATATACGGATGCGTTTTAGGATCGACGTCCGGGTTGATCCGCAGCGCCACCCTTGCCTACGTCCCCATGGCCCCGGCCACGTCATTCAGCAGGCGGAGCTCCTGAGGAGACTCGACGTTAAACATCAGGATATCGGACTTCAGGGCGAAGCTCATCTCCTCGCGGGTCTTGCCCACTCCCGCAAAGACGATCCGGCTGGGCGGAATACCGGCCCGCAGCGCACGGTACAGCTCTCCGCCCGAGACGACATCGGCCCCGCCTCCGAGATCGGCGAAGAGCTTCAAGGTCGCGACGTTGGAGTTCGCCTTCATCGCGAAACAGACCAGGTGGGGGATATCGGCGAACGCCTGATCAAACGTTCGGAAGTGGTGCACAAGCGTCGCGTAGCTATACAGATAGAATGGGGTGCCGACCTCCTCGGCAATCCGCTCGATCGGCACCTCTTCGCACATGAGTTGATCGCCGCGATACTGGAAATGATGCATACAGGCCTCTCCTGGTGAGCTGTTATCTGTTGAATTTTGGCACAGGGGGGCCGAGGAGTCAAAAGGAAAGTGGGAGATTCCAGGAATTACACACCTGTGTAAGTTTTGCGCGGCCTCTGACGCACGACCGCGCCATGCGCCAAGCAAGAAAGCCCACCACATTCAATGGATTCCTTGGACGTCTCGCTTGGCAACATCTATGCAAGTGATCGGTGACTTGCTCCAGCAGGATGACTACGTCGTCAGGTTGCGCTGTCTGCGGTCGCATCCCAAGAGGAGGGTTGTGAGATGAAGCATGCGCTCGTTTTCGCCGCCATCGTTGTCACAGCCACCTCGGACCTGGCAGTCATGACGGTGCCGGTCCTGGCGGACAACTTCAGCATCGGCATAAACGTCGGGGTACCTTCCCCTCCGCCGATTGCCCTGGTCACGCCGCCGCCGCTTGTCGTCGTCCCCGGCACGCCGGTCTACTACGCGCCAAGCTTGAGCGTCAATTTCTTCTCGTACGGCCGGCGATACTACACCCACCACAACGGCGCATGGTTCACAGCGGCGAACGCTAGTGGTCCATGGACCTTCATCGGGGTGAAGCAGGTTCCCCGGCCCGTCCTCGCCGTACCCGTCTCTTACTACAAAGTCCGGCCTGGTCACATGAAGAAGGGTGGGGGCCCGCCGTCATGGGCCGGCCACGGAAAGGGGCGCGGGCATAAGGGAAATGACGATTAGCGAGGCGTCAGATCAGATCAGGGAAGCACGAGGCCCGCCCGTGGCAGGAACCGCGGATTATTTGCTTAGCCTCAGCCTGGCAGAACGGATCAGACTGCGGCCGGCCCAAACACACAATTCTCGCAGCACAAGGAGGAGGAACACGATGAGAAGAATACTGGGCAGTGGTGTGGGGGTATGGGTAACGCTTTTTGCGTTGTCGATGGTTCTCAGTGTGCGACCTGCAGAGTCCGCAACGCGTGGCCGCTCAGGACTGCCGCCGGGGCCGGGGAATCCTATTGCCGCCGTACAGGCGCAGATTAATGCCTTGGATGCGCGGCTGGATGCGATCGAGGCTGCAGGTAACGCGCCGGCAACCATGTGGATTGAGCATCTCGATTTCCTGTCAGGTGATCCGGCTGACCTGACGACCTCGTTCAGGTCGACGAGTTCGGGTGTCGGGGGCGGTCTGGCAGGCTTGATTATTACCTCCTCATCCACGGGGGACGTCTTCCCGCTCGGAGGCAACAAGGTCGTTGAAAAGGCCATCCAGGTGCCCCCGCGCTTTACGGTGACGGGCGTGCGCCTCTGTTATGAATGGTCTGCCGGCGCCACAAGCAACATCACCCAGATCCGACTCGCACAGGTACAGGATCCGCCCAGCACTGCTAATGTGCTCCTTGATGATGCAACCGTGCAACCCAACGTTGGCCCCGTATGTATCGATAGCGCTGCAACGTCGGTCGATCCAAGTCTGGGCGCCGTTCTGCTGAGTCTCAGGTTAAACATTGGAAACATCAGTGATACGCTCGTCCTTCGCAGTGTCGCCCTGCACCTGACGCCCTCGGCTCCATAGCTTTCATTGTGTGTTGAACAGGCCTAGATAGTGGAATAACAAAGCGGCGGGGCAACCCGCCGCTTTTGCCTTCATCCAACCGTAAGCCGCGCAGGCGCGACTTGGCGCCGTGGCTCCTTCAACCGGCTATTCGCTTGACACGATTGGAGGGGTACATCACAATACAATCGTTGTGGCCTATGGAACGGTAGACACGCAGTCGATCGGCTGGTGGACAAGCGACGGGTTGCGAGTGTCGAAGAGATGGCGCAGAGGGTACCTTTGTTCTCCGCCGACGCAGCGTTTGACATCGTGGCCTGTGCCGCCTCGGCGGGCGGGTTGACGGCCCTGAGTACGGTGTTGTCGGGTCTGCCGAGCGACTTTCCGGCCGCCATCGTCATCGTGCAACACCTCGATCCCCGACACCGCAGCCTGATGGCCGATATCCTGGCGCGGCGCACGCCTATGCAGGTCGTGCAAGCCCAAGAGGGAGACCGGCTGAGGCCGTCGACAGTCTACATCGCCCCGCCCGATCGGCACCTGTTGGTCAACTCCGACAGCACCCTGTCCCTCACCCAGTCGGAACTGGTGCACTTTGTGCGCCCCTCCGCCGACCTGCTGTTTGAATCGGTGGCGGCCAGCTTCAAGGACCGCGCGATCGCCGTGGTGCTGAGCGGCACCGGCAGCGACGGGGCCATGGGGGTGCGGGCTATCAAGAAGATGGAGGGGACGGTGATCGTCCAGGATGAAAGGTCGTCGGAATTTTTCGGCATGCCCGGCGCGGCCATCCAGACCGGCAACACCGACTTCGTCCTGCCCCTGGATGAGATCGCCTCGGCCCTCGTCACCCTGGTGAGTAAAGGCAAGGCTGAATAGGCGGCGGCACACGGAGAGGACGCATGACTGAGATGGTGGACTCCGAATTCGAGAGGCTGCTGGATTACCTCAAGCGCGAGCGCGGCTTCGACTTCACCGGCTACAAGCGTTCGACCCTGATGCGCCGCGTGTTAAAGCGCATGCAAGGGGTGCAGATTGCGGGCTACACCGACTACATGGACTACCTGGAGGTCCACCCGGACGAGTTTACGCACCTCTTCAACACCATCCTGATCAACGTTACAAGCTTCTTCCGGGATGACGCGGCCTGGGACTATCTGGCCAAGGAACTGCTGCCGCGCATCCTGGCGGACAGGCGCGCCGACGGTCCGATCCGGGTCTGGAGCGCGGGGTGCGCCTCTGGCGAGGAGGCCTACACGATCGCGATCCTGCTGTGCGAGGCGTTAGGACGGGAGGCGTTTGCGCGTCAGGTCAAGATCTACGCGACGGACGTGGACGAGGAGGCGCTCGCCCAGGCCCGGCACGGCAGCTATAGCAGTAAAGACCTCCAGCCGATCCCGTCGGAGTGGCGGACAACCTACTTCGAGCAGGTGGGGGGTCGCTATACCTTTCGTCCAGAGCTGAGACGGACGCTCGTCTTCGGCCGCCATGACCTGCTGCACGACGCCCCCATCTCCCGACTGGACCTGCTGATTTGCCGCAACACCCTGATGTATTTCAATGCCGAGACCCAGCGGCAGGTGCTGGCCCGCTTTCACTTCGCGCTGAACGATGACGGCGTGTTGTTCCTGGGCAAAGCGGAGATGCTGCTCAGCCACGCGAACCTCTTTTACCCGGTCGACCTCAAGCGCCGCGTCTTCGCCAAGGTCCGCGGGTTCAACCTGCGCAACCGTCTGCTGGCTCAGGCCGAGGCCGGCGACACCGAGGCCGTCGAGCAGATGAGTCAACATCTGCGCCTGCGAGAGGTCGCCTTCGACATGGCGCCGGTGCCTCAAGTGGTGATCGATGCCGACGGCTGCCTGGCCCTCGCCAACGAGCGGGCGCGGGCGCTCTTCAGCCTGGGCCCCCAAGATGTCGGCCGCCCATTTGCCGACCTGGAGCTGTCGTACCGGCCGGCCGAGCTGCGGTCGCTCATCGAACAGGCCCACGCCGAGCATCGGACGCTCAAGTTGACCAACGTCGAACACCACGTTCCGGACGGCGGCGTGCAATATCTGGAGGTGCAGGTGACGCCCATACCGTGGGACGACGGCGGCAACCAGGGCGTCTGCATCACCTTCGACGACGTGACCTCTCGCGAGCGACTGCGGGCGGACGTGCAACGCGCCATCCAGGAGCTGGAGACTACCCATGAGGAGTTGCAGTCGGCCCACGAGGAGCTGGAGGCAACCAACGAAGAGTTGCAGTCCACCAACGAGGAGTTGGAGACCATCAACGAGGAGTTGCAGTCCACCAACGAGGAGTTGGAGACGACAAACGTGGAGCTGCAGCAACGCAGCGCCGACCGGGACCATGCCAACGCCTTCCTGCAGTCCATCCTGGCCAGCCTGCGCTGCGGCGTGGCCGTCGTGGACGGCCGGATGCGCGTGCTCATCTGGAACCGCCGGGCCGAGGACCTGTGGGGTCTGCGGGCCGACGAGGTGCAGGGACAGTCGCTCCGGTCGCTGGACATCGGCCTGCCGGTCGAGCAGATCCCCGTCTCGGCCTTCCTGGCGGGAGAGGCGAGTTATGAGGAGCTGATGCTGGCCTCCACCAACCGTCGCGGGCAGGCCATCCGGTGTCACATCACCTGCACCCCCTACCTGGACGCGGAGGGAGCGCGGGCGGGCGTGGTCATGATGATGGAGGAGGTGACAGGATGAGCCAGGACCGCTTCGACCAGCAGCTCGAGGTTGCGCGCCAGCGGCTCAAAACGTTGGAGACACTGGCCGCCGGGTCGGCCGACGCGCGGACGATCGCGCTTGAGACCCTGGCGGAACTGTCCACCGCGCTGGAGGAGTTGAACGTCCTGACCGAGGAACTGCGCCAGCAGAACGACGAGCTGCTGAGCACCCGGCAGATGGTCGAGGCGGAGCGCCGACGGTACCTGGACCTGTTTGAGTTGGCCCCGGACGGCTACCTTGTGACGGATCTGGATGGGATCATTCAGGAGGCCAATCGCGCCGCGGCGACACTGCTGGAGGCGAGCCAGACCGCGCTGGTGGGCACGTCGGCAGCCGCCCTCGTGGCGGATGGGGAGCGCGCGGCCTTTGAGGTGGAGTTGAACCGGGTCAAGGGCGGGGTCGCGCCCGCGGCCGACTGGCAGGTCGTATTTACGCGCCGGACAGGCTCGCCCGTGCCCGTCTCACTCACCGTCGGGCCGATGCGTGACGAGCTGGGTCGGCTCCGGGGCCTGCGTTGGCTGGTGCGCGACATCACCGAGCGCCGACGGATGGAGGAGCAGTTGCGCGCGTCCCAGGGGCAGCTCCGCACCTTGGCGGCGCACCTGGAATCGATCCGCGAAGAGGAACACGCTCGGATTGCAAAGGCGGTCCACGATGAGCTGGGGCAGAACCTGGCAGCCCTGAATGCCGACCTGTATTGGATGGTCGGTCGATTGCCCGGCGAGCGCACCGACCTGCTGGAGAAGACACGTCAGATGTCCGGCCTCCTGCGGACCACGATCGACTCGTCGCGACGGATCTTCACGGAGCTGCACAGCGCGATCCTGGAGGACCTTGGACTGTTGGCCGCCCTGGAACAGCAGGCGCAGGAGTTCACGACGCAGACCGGGATCGCGTGCCGGTTCACCTCTCCGATTCAGACACTCACGCTGGATCCCGCGCGGTCTACGGTGCTGTTCCGCATCTGCCAGGAGATCCTGGGCCATGTCGCCCGCTGTGCCCGGGCCACGATGGTCAGGATCGGCTTGGAGCAGCAGGGCGCGCGCCTCATCCTGACTGTGGAGAGCAGGGGCACGGGGATTACTGAGAGGGAGAGCGCCGCCGCCGACACGCTGGAGCTGACGCGCTTGCGGGAACGGGCGCTGGCCTTAGGAGGCACGGCCTCCATCGTGGACCGTCCGGGCGTCAGCATCACCGTCACCGTCGCGATCCCGCTCGCCCCTCCTCGCCGCGAGACGCCGTAATTAGGACGCTTCGCGGCGTCGATCTACTCGGCTCGTTTGATCCGTCGGGTTACGCTGCGCTAACCCGACCTACTGATGATTACCCCTGCACGACTCGGACCCGGACCGCCTTCGCGCGGCCCCGATCATCCTGGCCCAGGTCGAACTCGACCGTGTCGCCTTCCCTCAGGGTGGTTCCCCCCTCCACATCACTGGCGTGGACGAACGCATCCTGCCCTCCATCGTCCCGCACGACGAACCCGAACCGTTTCGTCACGTTGAACCACTTCACCTTACCTTTCATGCTTGTCACCTCCTGTTGTCCTTCGAGACCCTGCGGCCTTTCAACGCCCTGTCCCTATAGACAGGAATCTTTGCCCCACACCCCACATCCTTCGCTGCGCGACTCTTCGATCAGCTTCTCTCCTCCCGCTCCTTCTACTCCTCGGCGACGCCGAGGCGGCGCTTCTCCAGCTCCCGGATTCGATCCCGGATCTCCGCCGCCCGCTCGAACTCCAGCCGCTTCGCCGCCGCCCGCATCTCTTTCTCCAACTGCTCGATGTAGGCCGGCAGCTCTTCGTGCGTGAGGCGGTCGACCTTCTCGACGTCCGGCGCGGCCGGGACGGTATAGTAGTCCTTCTCGCAGACACTTGCGAGGACATCAGAGATCGACTTCTTGATGCTTTCCGGCGTGATGCCGTACTCGCGGTTATAGGCCATCTGACGCTCACGCCGCCGCTCGGTCTCCTCCATGGCGCGCCTCATCGAGTCGGTCATGGTATCGGCATACAGCACCACCCGTCCCTCGACGTTTCTGGCGGCGCGGCCGATGGTCTGGATGAGGGAGCCGGAGGAGCGCAGGAACCCCTCCTTGTCGGCATCCAGGATAGCCACCAGCGCCACCTCGGGAATATCCAGTCCTTCGCGCAGCAGGTTGATCCCGACCAGTACATCGAACTTGCCGAGCCTCAGCTCGCGAATGATCTCATTCCGCTCCAGCGTATCGATGTCGGAGTGCAGATAGCGAACCTTGATCGCAACCTCGGCAAGGTAGTCGGTCAGGTTCTCGGCCATCCGCTTGGTCAGCGTCGTAACCAGGACCCGATGACCCCTGGCGGTCACCGCCCGGATCTCGCCGATCAGGTCGTCGATCTGCCCGTGAATCGGCCTGACCTGGATCGCAGGATCGATCAGTCCGGTGGGGCGAATGATCTGCTCCACGATCTCCCCTTTGACCTTTGTCAGCTCGTAGGGGCCGGGCGTCGCCGACACGTAGATGACCTGACGCACGGCCCGCTCAAACTCCTCGAAGGTGAACGGTCGATTGTCCAGGGCGGACGGCAGGCGGAACCCGTACTCGACCAGCGTCTTCTTGCGGGAGCGGTCGCCGTGATACATGCCGCGGACCTGCGGGATCGTCTGATGGGATTCATCGATGATCACCAGGGCATCTTTCGGCAGATAGTCCATCAGCGTGGGGGGCGGCTCGCCCACGGCCCGACCCGACAGATGACGCGAGTAGTTCTCGATCCCCTTGCAGACCCCGATCTCCCGCATCATCTCCAGGTCGAAGCCGGTCCGCTGCTTCAGCCGCTGCGCCTCGAGTAACTTCCCGGCCTTCTCAAAGGACGCGACCTGCGCATTCAGCTCCTCAAGAATCGCCGCAAAGGCCGCCTCTCGACGGTCGTGGGGCGTGACATAATGCGTGGCCGGATAGATCGGAACCCGATAGAGTCCTTGGATCCGCTCGCCCGTCACCGGGTCGATCTCCCACAATCCTTCCACCTCGTCGCCGAACAGCTCTATCCGAACCACCGTGTCGGCGTAGGCGGGGAAGATCTCCACCACGTCCCCCCGGACTCTGAACGTGCCGCGGTGCAGATCGTAGTCATTCCGCTGATACTGGATCTCCACCAGCTTTCGGAGCATCTGCTCCCGGTCGCAATGGCCGCCCCGCTCCAGGAAGACCATCATCCCGTAATAGGCCTCCGGGGAGCCCAGACCGTAGATGCACGAGACGGAGGCGACGATGACCACGTCGCGCCGCTCCAGCAGCGAACGCGTAGCCGAATGGCGAAGCTTGTCGATCTGATCGTTGATCATCGAATCCTTCTCGATGAAGGTATCGGTGACCGGCAGGTACGCCTCCGGTTGATAGTAGTCGTAGTAGCTGACGAAGTATTCAACGGCGTTGTGCGGGAAAAACGCCTTGAACTCTTCATAGAGCTGGGCCGCCAGAGTCTTGTTGTGGGCCATGATCAGCGTGGGGCGTTCGATGGCCGCGATTACGTTCGCCATGGTAAAGGTCTTGCCCGAACCGGTCACCCCCAGGAGTACCTGGTGGGGCCTGCCGTGCAGGCATCCGTCAACCAGTTTTCTGATCGCCTGAGGTTGATCGCCCTTTGGCTGATAGTCACAGACGAGTTTGAAATTGGGCATGGGGAAAGGTGGTCAGGACAGGGAGCCCGATAGGTCCCCACCTGCTCCGCGAGGGAGGTACTTGCTCCAGGACCCGACCCCGTGCGGGGAATAGAACATGATGCCGAGGTACACGACAGAGACCGGCTTGGCAGGCTTGCGAAGCAGGCGCATGCTGACCTCGTGCAGGGGCTTGCTCCCCTTCTTCACATTGCAGGTACGGCAGGCGCTCACCACGTTCTCCCAGACGGTCCGTCCGCCCAGCGACCTGGGGATCACATGGTCGATGGTCATTCGTTCGCCGCCGTTTCGACCGCAGTACTGACAGGTGTAGGCATCCCGCTTCAAGATATTCTTCTTGTTAAAGGAGACCGCGGGAATGACAGGACGTTTCACATAGCGATGGAGACGGATCACGGCAGGGATGACAAAAACGATCGAGGGAGAGTGAATGATGTGTGGACTGTCCTCGATCCGTTCGGCCTTACCGGTGTACAGCAGAATAATGGCTCTTCGCGCGGTGCAGACGTGGAGGGGTTCAAAGGAGTTATTC
>JACPQW010000185.1 GCA_016190285.1 Candidatus Methylomirabilis oxygeniifera | reverse complement strand
TCCCTAAACCCTCTACCCTAACCCCTAGACCCTACAACGTAGTGGCCTACGATTGCGGGATCAAGCAGAATATTCTGCGAAAGCTGATAGAAGCGGGGTGCGACGTGACGGTGGTCCCGCCGGACACCCCGGCGCCCACAGTCCTGGGTCTGGCCCCGGATGGGATCTTTCTGAGTAATGGTCCCGGTGACCCGGAGGGCGTGCCGTATCTGATCGACAACGTTCGGAACCTGATCGGCAAAAAGCCGATCTTCGGCATCTGTCTGGGCCATCAGATCCTGGGTCTTGCCTTCGGGGGACGGACCTACAAACTGAAGTTCGGTCATCACGGCGGCAACCAACCCGTCAAGGATCTGACGACCGGGAAGGTGGAGATCACTACCCAGAACCACGGCTTTGCCGTAGACATCGCCTCGATCCCGGACCCTGAGATCGAACTGACCCACATCAACCTCAACGATCATACCGTTGAGGGGATGCGCCATCGTCGCCTGCCGATCTTCTCGGTACAATACCATCCGGAAGCCTCCCCTGGTCCCCATGACGCGAGCCATCTCTTTCAACGCTTCGTAGAGCTAATGGCAAAGGTGGGCGCAAGCCGATGAAGGCGCAGGTTGGACTGATCATTCATCAGGAACAAGAGGACTACCTGGAGCGGCTGCTTCCTGAGAGGGACCTGCTGTTGCGGGAGATGGAACGCTTTGCCGATGAGCATGACATCCCCATTGCCGATCCGGAGGTTGCGACGTTTCTGGAGATTACGGTCCAAGCGCTCCGGGCACAGCGGGTACTGGAGGTCGGAACTGCTATCGGATACGCCGACATCTTCATGGCCCGAGCCATGTCGCCTCAAGACAGGGTGGTGACCATCGATATCAGCATCGAGATGATCGAGAAGGCAAAAGCGTATGTGAAGCGGGCAGGCTTGGAGGATCAGGTCGAGTTTCATGAGGGCCCGGCTCTAACGATGATCCCGACACTCGTGGGGCCATTCGACCTGGTCTACCTTGATGCGGTGAAGGCGGAGTATCGAGACTACTTGGATCTGGCCTTACCGCTGATTCGGATCGGCGGGGTTGTCGTCTGCGATAATGTCCTCTGGAGAGGGCAGGTGGCGAGCGGCCGATTGCTGGCCGCGCACTATCGTGGCTCGACAGAGGCGCTGCGCGGCTTTAACGACTACTTCGTCCGTCATCCCCAGCTTCTCGCCCAGATCCTGCCGGTAGGCGATGGCCTCGCCTACGGCGTGAAGGTAAAGTAGATGCCCAAGCGAACCGACATCGAAAAAATCCAGATCATCGGGTCAGGCCCGAATCCTTGTTGGGCACCCACGAAGTGGGTCCTGCGAGTTCAACTACTTAAGGACGCAGGACGGTGAGGTTTCACTACTCTAAGCATCTACATGAGGAACTGGATAGACGTAAGATCCCGCAAAAGCTCTTGGAGCAGGTTTTACATAGGCCGGAACAAAAGGTACCTGAGTTTGACAACGTTACTTGCTATCAATCGCAGGTAGACATCGAAGGGAAACCGTATCTCTTGCGGGTAATGGTGAACGAAACGGTCGATCCCCCCGTTGTGGTCACCGTGTACCGGACAAGCAAGATCAGCAAGTACTGGAGGAGACCATGAAGGTCAAATATGACCAAGAGGTGGATGTGCTCACAATCGAATTCAGTGACGCCCCGGTTGAGGAGAGTGACCAGGACAAACCCGGGGTAATTCTGGACTACGACAAGGACGGGAACATTGTGGGCATAGAAATCCTCAACGCATCCAAGCGGGTCCAGAACCCGAAAGCCGTAGAGTACGCTGTCGCATGACGTATGAGGTTCAATCAACCGGAATCTTGTAGCTATGCCTAAGCGAACCGACATTGAAAAAATCCTGATCATCGGGTCTGGTCCGATCGACATCGGGCAGGCGTGCGAGTTCGATTACTCAGGGACCCAGGCGTGTAAGGCCCTTCGGGAGGAAGGGTACCGGGTGATTCTGGTCAATTCGAATCCGGCCACGATCATGACCGACCCGGAGATCGCCGACCGCACCTACCTGGAGCCGCTGACCGTGCCTGTTATCGAGCAGATCATCGCTCGAGAGAGGCCCGATGCGCTGCTCCCCACCCTCGGGGGACAGACCGGCCTCAATCTGGCCGTTGCGCTGGCCGAGGAAGGGATCCTGGATCGATACGGGGTCGAGATGATCGGAGCGAAGCTCCATGCCATCAAGAAGGCCGAAGACCGCGACCTCTTCAAACAGGCGATGCAAAAGGTCGGGGTCGAGGTGCCTGAGAGCGGCTATGCTGACTCCTTCGAGCAGGCTCGTGCCATTGTCGAGCGGATCGGCTATCCGGCCATTATCCGTCCTTCATTCACGCTCGGCGGCACCGGCGCCAGTATCGCCTACAACCGGGACGAATTCGACGAGCAGGTCCGGTGGGGTCTCAACGTGAGCCCCGTCCACCAGATCCTGGTGGAGGCCTCCGTGATCGGTTGGAAGGAGTTCGAGCTGGAAGTCATGCGTGACCTGAAGGACAATGTGGTCATCATCTGTTCCATCGAGAATTTTGACCCGATGGGGGTCCACACCGGCGACTCGATCACCGTGGCGCCCGCGCAGACGCTCACCGACCGCGAATACCAGCTGATGCGCGACGCGTCGATCTCGATCCTGCGCGAGATCGGCGTCGAGACCGGCGGCTCGAACGTGCAGTTCGCGAT
>JACPQW010000184.1 GCA_016190285.1 Candidatus Methylomirabilis oxygeniifera | reverse complement strand
TCCCTGACGTGTATGAAGGGGCCCCGACCCCTGTCGCGGCTCTCCTGTCTGCGGCTTCAGAGGTTGCCGGTCTCGCCATTCTCCTGCGAGTCTTCCTGGTGGCCATTCCAGGACTACAGGATCGCTGGACGCTGCTTTTTTACATCCTATCGTTGCTCACGATGACGGTGGGTAATGTTGTGGCGATTGCACAGAGCAATATCAAACGGATGCTGGCCTACAGTTCCATCGCCCACATCGGATACCTGCTGATCGGGTTGGTGGCGGGACGGGAGCTGGGGATCTCAGCCGTCTTGCTGTATACCCTGATCTACGCCCTGATGACACTGGGCGCCTTTGCCATGGTGATCCTGCTCTGCGTGGGAGAGGTGAAGGGGGAGCGTATTGACGACTTCACGGGCCTGGCTCAGCGAAGCCCCATGGCGGCCGCCGTCATGTTAATCTTCCTTCTCTCATTGGCGGGAGTTCCGCCGACCGCCGGCTTCGTCGGGAAGTTCTATCTGTTCGGTGCGGCCATCGAACGAGGGTACGTCTGGCTTGCGATCATTGCCGTCATCAATTCAGCTATTTCGCTCTTTTATTACATGAAGGTGGTGGTGGCGATGTACATGCGTGACCTTCCGCCACAGGGCCTGACACTGAGTTCTTCCACACCGTTGCGGCTGGCGCTCTTCGTGACCGTGGTCGCCACCATCGCTATCGGCATCTACCCCGGCCCGTTCCTGGAGTTAGCCAGGGCCTCGGTCGCCGGGCTCTGGTAGAAATCATGAGGTCGGCGAACCTTGACAGTGTGGAGGGGGAGGGCTAGAGTAAACTTGAACATAGTAGGAGAAACCCCTCCCATCCCCCCTTTGATAAAGGGGAGCAGGGAGGGATGGCAGCAGTGGGACGATGAAGGACAATCAGGTTCGACTGTGGCGGCAGCTCGCAGGACTGAGCTCGCTGGGGATCACGTTCGCCGCTTCGATTGCAATCGGGGCCGCGATCGGTATCGCCTTGGATCGTTGGCTGGGGACGTCGCCGTGGTTGATGATTCTATTTTTTATCTTCGGGGTTGCGGCGGGCTTTACCAACCTTCTGAAAGATCTCAAACATTGGGGGAGTTGATTTTTTTGCGGTCCGTATGTGATTTCCCGCACAAAAACCTGGAGGCGTGATGGAGCATCATCCGACAATTTTCCAGATTCCTAATTTTCTCGGAGTGATCGGAATTTACGGGGACTGGGTGCCGGAGCATATCGCGATGGCCTGGCTTGTGATGGCCATCCTCATCGGCGTGTCGCATCTGGCTACGAGGCGGCTCGAAGCGGTTCCGGGCCCGGTGCAAAATTTCATGGAAGTGGTTGTCGAGACGTTCGGGGATCTGCTGACGCAGATGATCGGACCAGACGGGAAACGGTACCTCCCATTGATCGGAACGGCCGGCCTCTTTATTCTCGTGGGGAACCTTCTGGGAGCGCTCCCGGGGCTCAAACCCCCAACGGCGAACCTGAACACGACGGCGGCGCTCGCCCTGACCATATTCCTTTCCTACAACTACTTCGGCGTCCGGCAGCACGGAATCGTCGCCTATCTCCGCCACTTCTGCGGCCCCATTCTGTGGTTGGCGCCCATCATGTTCCCCATCGAATTCATCGGCCACCTCGCCCGGCCGATTTCTTTGTCGATCCGGTTATTCGGTAACATCTTCGGGGAAGAGAGCGTCATCGCTATCCTGTTGTCGTTGATCTGGTTGGGTATTCCGTATGTCATCTATCTGGGCATCATGATGCCCCTGAGTCTCTTTACCAGTTTCGTCCAGAGTTTCATCTTCGTCATGCTGTCCATGGTCTATATCGCAGGAGCCGTTCAAGTCGAACACGAGGAGCATCACTAACCCCATTTCATGTGAAAGGAGTTGTGCCGATGAGTCGCACGCAAGGAGCGTTCGCGCTGCTGTTGGTCACGGTCATGCTGATCTTTGGGTCCCAGATCGCGTTTGCCGCCGAAGGGGCCGCGACACCTGAGTCTTCGTCTTCAACCTTCTTTGTCGTATCGGTCCTTACAGGCGGATTTGCCATGGCCATCGCGTCCGGTGCGGCCGCAATCGGCCAGAGCCGAGCCATCGTCAGCGCGCTGGAAGCGATCGGCAGGCAGCCGGCAGCGGCTCCGCGGATCCAGGTGGCGATGATCATCGGCCTCGCGCTCATCGAGTCGCTGGCTATCTATGTCTTGCTTGTTGCTCTGATCATCTTCTTCGCGAACCCCTTCATCAAGTACGTGGTACCAGGTGCATAGCGGAGGGTAGGCTTGAGGGCGATAGCCGATCGCCCAGGAGAAGGACGCGGTGCTGCTCTCGTATCTGCCGATCTTTATCCTGATCCTGTTGGCGGCCGGTTTTGCCCTCACAACCCTCCTTCTATCACATGTACTCGGGCCGCGGCGGCCTACTCAATCGAAGCTCACCCCGTACGAGTGCGGGATTGATCCGGTCGGTTCCGCTCGAGAGCGGTTTTCGGTCAAGTTTTACCTGGTCGCGATGTTGTTCATCATCTTCGACATCGAGATCGTGTTTCTGTACCCATGGGCGGTTATCCTGAACAGTCTCAAACTGTTCGGGCTAATGGAAATGATTCTCTTCCTCGGTATCCTCCTGATCGGACTCCTGTATGTCTGGAAGAAGGGGGGCCTGGAATGGGTCACATAAGGGGGGCGGAGGAGAATCTTACCGTTTCAAAGCTGCGAGAGCGGTTTCCTGAAGCGACCTTCTCGACCAGGAGCTTTCGTAACGAAACGACCCTCCTTGTCAGGTCTGGCGACCTCATTCGCATCTGTCGCCACCTGAAGGAGGACCCCGGTCTTCTCTACGATTTCCTTTCTGATCTTACCGCCGTCGATCGGTTCGGAGACCACCCGCGTTTCGAGGTGGTCTACCATCTCTATTCCCTTCAGTACAAACGGTGGATTCGGCTCAAGGTGCACGTTGAGGAAGGTGAGGCGGCGCCCAGCGTCACGTCCGTCTGGGGTACCGCCAATTGGCACGAACGTGAAGTGTTCGATATGTTCGGCATTCGCTTTGAGGGCCATCCCGATCTCCGGCGGATTCTCATGCCGGAGGAGTGGGAGGGATGTCCGCTCCGAAAGGACTATCCGGTGCAGGCCTCGCCGAAATGGTGGGAAGAGGGGGCGGCAGGTGACTGAACGGCGCACCATGACCATCAACATGGGGCCTCAGCACCCCAGCACCCACGGTGTGCTGCGTCTGGTCCTGGAACTGGACGGAGAGATCATCGTCCGATGCACGCCGCATATCGGCTACCTCCATACCGGGATGGAGAAGATTGCGGAAAGTAAGCGATACCAGCAGGTGATCCCGATTACGGACCGGATGGATTACCTGGCCCCCCTCAGCAATAACCTGGCGTATGTACTGGCCGTCGAGAAGTTGCTTGGTATTGAGGTTCCGCCGCGAGCGCAGGTCATTCGCGTCATGCTGACGGAGCTGACCAGGATCGCCAGCCACCTGGTCTGGCTTGGCACTCATGCCATCGACATCGGGGCGATGAGCGTATTCCTGTATGCCTTTCGGGAGCGCGAGGCGATCGTGGACATGTACGAACAGGTATCCGGGGCCCGAATGATGTCCAGCTACTTTCGGATCGGCGGCCTGTTCGCCGATCTCCCCGAGGGGTTCGAGAAGACGGTCCAGTCGTTTATCGCCAGCTTCCCCGATCGCCTGGTCGAGTACGAAGACCTGTTAACGCGGAACCCGATCTGGATCGAGCGCACCAGAGGGGTCGGTGTGATCAAGCCGCAAGACGCTGTGGACCTCGGCTTAAGCGGTCCCAGCCTGCGGGCCTGCGGGATTGCGTGGGACATTCGCAAGTCGAATCCCTATTCGGGCTATGAGCAATTTCGCTTCGAGATGTCCAGAGGAACCCACGGTGATGTCTACGATCGATACCTCTGCCGCATTTTTGAGATGCAACAGAGCGTCGCCATCGTTCGTCAGACCCTGGAATCCCTTCCAGGGGGGCCGGTCGTGGTAGCCGATCCGAAGCTGATCCCACCCCCCAAGCCGATGGTGAAGCAGAGTATGGAGGCGCTCATTCACCACTTCCTGCTCTGGTCGGCAGGATTTACCGTTCCGGAAGGTGAGGTTTACCAGAGCATCGAGTCCCCGAGGGGTGAGTACGGCGTCTATCTGGTGAGCGACGGCAGCAACACACCCTACCGTGTCCATTTTCGCGCACCATCCTTCGTGAACCTGCAATCGTTGCCGCGGATGGCGGAAGGGCGACTGGTGGCCGATCTGGTGGCGATCATCGGCAGCATCGATATTGTGCTTGGCGAGGTGGACCGGTAAAAGAACAGCTATTAGGTGTTAGCTGACAGCTTTCGGGGATGAAAATGACGGAAGAGACTATTCAAGTGATCCTGTCTCGATATCCTGATCGCCGTTCCGCCCTGTTGCCGCTGATGCACCTGTGCCAGGAGGAGGCGGGGTATCTGACAGAGGACGCCATGCGTGAGCTGGCCGCCCGTCTTGACCTGCCGCCGATCCAGGTGGCGGAGGTGGCGACGTTTTACGACATGTTTCGCCTGAAGCCGGGTGGACAGCGAGAGATCTGGGTCTGCCACAATCTGAGTTGCGCGCTCTTGGGCGCCGAACAGGTGATCCGGCGCCTTGAGGAGGTGCTGGGGGTCAGCGCGGGAGAGACGACGCCCGATGGGCTGCTTACCATCAAGCGGGTTGAGTGCCTCGCAGCCTGTGGGCGTGCTCCGGCGATCCAGGTTGGGCCGGATTACTACGGTCCGGTCTCGGTCAACGATGTCGGCGAACTGGTAGAGCAGTTAAAACGGCAACCAGCCATTAGCGATCAGCCGCCATCCTCGTTGCTGAAAGCTGACCGCTGAAAGCTGAACGTTCATGAGCGAAAAGATCCTGACGAAGCGGTTAGAGATCCCGGGGTATCGTGGGACGCTCGACGAGTACGAGGCCACCGGAGGCTATCAGGCCATCGCGAAGGCGCTCAAAGAGCATACGCCCGCCAGCCTGATCGAGTTGGTCAAGCGATCCGGGCTCAGGGGGCGCGGGGGCGCAGGCTTCCCCACCGGAGTCAAGTGGGGGTTTGTGCCTAAGGGTTCTGAGCTGCCCACGTATCTCGTCTGTAATGCCGATGAGAGCGAGCCGGGGACGTTCAAGGATCGGGAACTGATCATGCGGGATCCGCACCAGCTCATCGAAGGGATCCTACTGGCCGGCTTTGCCATCGGGTGCCGGACCGCCTATATCTACATCAGGGGCGAGTTCATTGCGGGCGCGTGTATTCTGGAACAGGCGGTCAGCGATGCGGCCGCCCGTGGTCTGGTTGGAAAGGATATTCTGGGGAGCCGCTTCAGTCTGGACCTCCACGTACACCGGGGCGCCGGCGCCTACATCTGCGGAGAAGAGACCGCCCTGTTGGAATCGTTGGAGGGCAAAAGGGGGCTGCCGCGATTGAAACCCCCGTTTCCTGCCACATCCGGGCTCTATCGCAAGCCCACCGTCGTGAACAATGTGGAAACGCTCTGCAACATCCCGCATATCGTGATGCGTGGCGCCGAGTGGTTTGCGAGCATCGGGACTCCCAAGAGTACGGGCGCCCGGATTTTCGGGGTAAGCGGTCACGTTCGTCGACCCGGTATCTACGAGTGCCCGATCGATGTCCCGATGCGGGAGCTGATCTTTGAACATGCGGGCGGGATACGCGAAGGCCGACGCCTGAAGGCGGTGATTCCCGGGGGCTCCTCGGTGCCGGTGCTGACCGAGCGACACCTTGACACCAGAATGGACTTTGAGTCGTTGGCTACGGCAGGCTCTATGGCCGGCTCCGGTGGTGTCATCGTGATGGATGACACCACCTGTATGGTTCGAGTGGGAGAGGTTGTTTCTCGATTCTATCATCACGAATCGTGCGGGCAGTGTACGCAGTGCCGGGAGGGGACTGCGTGGCTGCACAAGACGTTGAGGAGGATCGAAGAGGGTCGCGGGCGGCAGGCGGATCTTGATCTGCTGTTAGACATCTGTGACAACATGAAGGGCAAGACCATCTGCCCCTTAAGTGATGCCGCCGCCATGCCGATTGAGAGCTATCTGAAATACTTTCGCGATGAATTTGAACAGCACGTTGTGGAGCGCGTCTGTCCGTTTGGACCTATGCACCGGTCGTAGGCGGGCGACAGGGGAGCACAATGCCAGAGGGCGCCTTCTTCGTCATCATGGTGACGAAGATCGTTGTGGTCTTCGGACTGATGTTGCTGAGCGTCGCCTACCTGACATGGGTGGAGCGGAAGGTGATCGGCGACATCCAGGTCAGGCTCGGTCCGATGCGAGTCGGCCCCCACGGTCTCTTGCAGCCGATCGCTGACGGGCTCAAGCTCCTGTTCAAGGAGGAGATCGTTCCTCAATCCGCCGATCGGACGCTCTACCTCCTGGCCCCCGCGATCGCGCTGATCCCTGCCTTCATCTCCTTCGCAGTCATTCCTTTCGGAGATCAGATTCGCCTTTTCGGACAGACTATTGACCTGGTTATCGCTGATGTCAATATCGGGCTGCTGTATGTGCTCGGGGTTGCGTCGCTCGGAGTCTATGGGATCGTCCTGGGGGGGTGGGCCTCGAATAACAAGTATGCGCTGCTTGGGGGGCTGCGCTCCTCTGCCCAGATGATCAGCTATGAACTCTCCTTGGGTCTGTCGGTGGTGGGCGTGGTAATGCTGTCCCAGTCACTCAGCCTGGTGGAGATTGTGGGTGCTCAAGCCAGGACATGGTTTATCATCCTTCAGCCGATCGGGTTCCTCATCTTCCTGATCTGCGCAGTTGCCGAGACTAACCGCGCCCCCTTCGATCTCCCGGAGGCCGAAACCGAACTGGTGGCCGGCTTTCATGTCGAGTACAGCTCCATGAAGTTCGCCATGTACTTCATGGCTGAGTACGCCAACATGATCACCGTCGCCGCATTGGCGACGACCCTTTTCCTGGGTGGCTGGAGGGGGCCGTTCCTGCCGCCGGTGGTCTGGTTCCTGGCCAAGCTCTACCTGATTATCTTCCTCTTCGTCTGGCTCCGGGCTACCCTCCCGCGCTTCAGGTACGACCAACTGATGCGATTTGGGTGGAAGGT
>JACPQW010000182.1 GCA_016190285.1 Candidatus Methylomirabilis oxygeniifera | reverse complement strand
GGCTGGTCCGGTTTCAGGCGTTCCTTCAGGCTCATCGGATCTGTACCCTCACCTTTTTCGGCGGGGCCCTCTTCGTTATCTTTGTGGCGAAAGGCGCGCTTATTTACATCCAACAACTGCAACTACGGTATGTGGCTGAGGGGATTCAGCGGGACATCCGAAACGATCTGTACGCGCATCTGCACGCGCTGTCCCTCGGCTTTTTCACCAGACGCTCGACAGGCGAGATCATGTCCCGCCTCAGCTCGGATGTCGAAAGCCTTGGCGACGCTTCGACCGAACTCTTCCGCAACGCCCTCAGAGAGCCGTTCAATATTGTCGGGCTCATCGGGTTGCTGTTCCTGATCAAGTGGCAGCTCGCGCTCCTTTCGTTGCTCGTCCTGCCGGTGGCGATCCTGCCGATTGTGAAGTTCGGTTCCAAGATCCGTCGCAGAGGCGCCCATGTTCAGGAGGGGCGCGCCGAGCTGAACACGATCCTGCAGGAAACCATTTCCGGCGTCAGGATCGTGAAGGCCTTTGGCATGGAAGAGTATGAGCGCAGACGGTATCGGCATGCCAGTGAGCAACTTTTCAGAGCCGTGATGCGGATCGCCAAGGTTGATGCGCTGACCTCGCCGGTCCTTGAGGTTCTTGGGTCCGTGGGTATTGTTGTCGCGATCTGGGTCGGCGGCTATCTCGTATTTTCCAAGAGCTTGACCCCTGGGGCATTTATGGCCTTTCTTGGAGCGTTGGCGTCTCTCTATCAACCTGTCAAGCGGATCAGCCAGATCAATAACAATATTCAGCGCGGAATGGCCGGCGCCGCGCGGGTGTTCGAGATCATGGACCTCCGTTCCGATCTGGTGGAGCAGCCCGATGCCGTGACGCTCGGGCGGATGCAGGAAGGGATTCGGTTCCATAACGTATCCTTCGCGTATGGACTCGAACGGACAGTGCTGCGCGGCATCAGTTTCGGAGCCAAGCTGGGTGAGATCGTCGCGGTCGTCGGCAGCAGCGGGGCCGGTAAGAGCACCATGGTTAACCTCATCCCGCGCTTCTACGATCCGACAGAGGGTGTCATCACGATCGATGGTGTCGATATCATGCGGGTCACCCTGTCGTCGTTGCGCGCACAGATGGGGATCGTGACCCAGGAAACGATCTTATTCGATGACACCATCCTGAACAATATCGCCTATGGACAGCGTGACGTCGCCTCACATCTCGTCGTAGAGGCAGCCAGGATTGCCAACGCCGACGAGTTCATCGAGGCCCTCCCGGCGCGGTACGAGACCAGGATCGGCGAGCGTGGGGTGCGCCTGTCGGGTGGAGAGAAACAGCGGATCGCCATCGCGAGGGCTATCCTGAAGAACCCGCCCATCCTGATCCTGGATGAAGCCACGTCGGCCCTGGATGCGGAGTCGGAGCGACTGGTCCAGGAGGCGCTGGATCGGCTGATGCAGAATCGAACGACCTTTGTGATTGCGCACCGGCTTTCCACCGTCATTCGGGCCGACAAGATTCTGGTGTTGGACGGTGGAAACTGTGTCGAGCAAGGGACGCACCCGGAGCTGATGGCGCAAGGCGGTGTCTATTGCCGGCTGTACAATACGCAGTTTGCCCGGGTCTGAGACGCGATGGCTGATCTCACCGCAACCATCATCACCTATAACGAGGAAAAGACCATCCAGGCGTGCCTGGAGGGCTTGACGTGGGCGAAGGAGATCGTGGTAGTGGACTCCGGCAGTTCGGACCGCACCCTGGAGATCTGCCGAGGCTACACCGTTAAGATTGTGTATCATCCATGGGTCGGATTTATCGAGCAGAAGAATGTCGCTGTCTCGCTGGCCACGTATGATTGGATTCTGAATATCGACGCCGATGAACGGGTGTCAGAGGAGCTTCGTCACGCGATTGAGCGCGAGCTGTCGGCGCCCCGCCACGACGGGTATTGGATTGCGCGCAGGAACTACTTCCTGGGACGGTGGATACGTCATGGAGGGTGGTATCCCGATCGAGTGCTTCGCCTGTTTGACCGGCGCACAGGACGGTTCGGGGGTCGGAATCCCCACGCCTACTTCGTCATCCCGGAAGGCTCTGTAGGCTTCATTGACAGCGACCTGATCCATTACACCTATCAAGACCTCTCGCAATATCTCCAAAAGCAGGACTGGTACTCAGGGATCTCGGCATCGGAACGGGTCAAGTGGGGCCGGCGGTCCGGTTCGATTACACAGATAGAACTGCTGCTGCGGGCGATGCTGAAGTTTGTGCAGGTATATCTGCTCAAGCGGGGATTTCTGGATGGGATGCATGGGTGGATTGTCGCAGCGGGTGCGTCCTACTTCAATATTTTTAAGTATGCCAAGGTATGGGAGGCGGGGTTCACGCGCGATCGAATCGTGAGCGGGGCTCCGACCGACGGCCTCGCCGGGTCGAGCATCCATCGGCAACTCTGGCGGCTTGACGCTGAGACCCAGGCAAGCGCCGAGTCGGTGGAACGCCTCGGCGCTGTCGGCTGGATCGATGTCGCCGTTCAACCCCTCTTGACCTTTGCGAAGGTGTATCTGTATCGGCAGGCCTGTCGCAATGGGTTGCGCGGGCTGGTTGACGCAACATTGATGAGTTTCCATATCTTTGTTCGGCATGTGAAGGCATGGGAACTGCTGTTGCGCCGCGAAAGGCTGCTTGAGTGAGCAAGGAAGAGATGGCGGACGCGTGGGGAGGACAACGTGTGGTGTGGAAGGATCGGTACCTGGCGTATTCGGAGGTGGCGCTTCAATACGGCCTCGTTGTACTGATCGTCCTGCTGCCGTCGGCCTCACTGCGATCTGTGAAGGGCGTCCTTCTGATCGGCCTGATCGTCATCTGGATTGTACGCGTGCTGGTTATACGGGATGTTGCCCTGCGAAGGACGCCGTTGGATACGCCGCTCATGGCCTACATCGGCTGGATTGCTGTGACTCTCATTACGGCCACTCAAGTCGTGTACAGCCTGGGAGAGTTGCTGAAGCTCATGGTGAGTGTGCTTGTGTTCTACCTCGTCGTCAATCAGGTGCGAGACAGGCAAGCGGCGCGAAGGCTCCTTTCCGCCGTCGCGCTGACCACGTTCGCGGTCAGCAGCTACGGTATCTTCAAGTTTTTCCTGATTCAGCAAGGGAGTCTTACCGACAGGGCCGTCAGGGCCAATTCGTTGACTCCTGATTACCATTGGCTGAGCACCTATCTGATTTTGACCATCCCGGTCGTGCTGTGCCTTGCGATGGTACAGGACGATCGGCGATCCAGGCTGTTCCTCTGGATCACGTGCGCGCTTTCATGCGGCGCGCTTTTTCTCACGTACACAAGGGGGGCGTGGGTGGCCCTTCTGGTCGAACTGGCTGTGTATGGGTGGGCCAGACGAAGGCGGTCATACGTGATCCTGGCTGGGGGGACCATCCTCGCGGTGTTGGTCGGTCTGCTGTTGCTCGTATCAAAGAGCGGCACCATGGCGTTCGGCCCGAGCGCCGACACGCTGAATCCTTACACGTTGATGACGCGGATAAAGACTGCGGGCCTGGCCGTCCAGGAGGTCTCGAAGCATCCGTTGGTGGGGATCGGTTATGGTGGGAAGACCATGGCCAAGGTCTATACGGATGCCCCGGAAGTAAAAGAAGCGAATCACCCTCACAATCTGTACGTTGAAGTTGCGCTTGGAACCGGGATTCCGGGCCTGATTCTGCTGCTGTGGGTGTTGTTTGCCGCGCTCAGGGCAACATGGAGGGGGATGGCTACGGCTGCCGATCCGTTCGGACGCGCGGTTCTACTCGGCCTGGGAATGGCAGTTGTAGGGGTCATTGTCAGCAACCTGTTCGATCACATTTTTGCGGGAGGCATGGCTCACCTTTTCTGGGCGCTGATGGCCTTAGCGGTCAGTATCGATGCGGGTCAAGCAAAGCAGAAGGCAGAGATCGGGGAACCGAGGAGGATCCTGGTGATCAAACTGCGGTACCTGGGCGATGTTCTGCTGAGCACGCCTGTCCTGGCCGCTCTTCGGACGACGTTTCCGAGGGCCGGCCTCTCAATGCTCGTCAATCCCGGTACCGAGGCGATGATTGCCACCAACCCTCATCTGGACGAGGTACTGATCGCGGAGCGGGCAGGGTCGCCACTGCGTCAATTGGAATTCGCCGCCGCGCTACGTCGGCGCCGCTTTGATCTTGTGGTTGATCTGACCGATGGAGATCGAGCGGCGATCCTGAGTCGACTGACCGGGGCTGCCACCAGGGTCGGGTTCAATCGAGAAGGTCGCTGGCGCGGGCGACTATACACGCATCTGGTTCCGGTGCAGGAGCAGCCGATGCCGATGGTCCGCCAGCACCTGATGGCCCTGGAGATGCTGGGGATTCCGCCTATTGACTCATTGCCTGCACTCAGGATTCGAGCGACCGATGAGGCAGCGGCCTGCGCTGCCCTCGGCGCTGTCGAGATCTCGCCCGGTGAGCGCTTCGTGGCGGTGCATCCTGGCGCCCGATGGTGGTTCAAGAGCTGGCCTGCTGCCCGGTTTGCGAGCCTTATCGACTATATCCAGGGGAAGCTCGGGATCAAGGTGGTGCTGCTCGGTTCAGTTGCAGATCAGGAGATCGTGGAGGCGATCCTCGGCCAGGTGGAAACCGGCTGCCGTTCGTTGGCCGGGCGCCTGACGCTCCTTGAACTGGCCGGGCTGCTCCGACAGGCGACCCTCCTTATCGGCAACGACAACGGACCGATGCATATCGCGGCTGCGATGGGGACGCCGGTGGTCGGTCTTTTTGGTCCTGCCGATCCAAGGATCTGGGGACCGGCCGGTCAGGGGCATGCCGTGCTCTACAAAGGGGTGGATTGCCGACCTTGCTTTCCGGGCGGGTGCCGGCGTGGAGAGCAGAACTGCATGCGATTGATCGCGCTTGATGAGGTGATTCCTGTTGTGGAGCGGATACTCAGACAGCCCTGCCTGTGCGACAGCAGACAGGCGCCGGCGCGGGCCGAGGCTCCATGATTGCCGATCGAGGGCGACAAGTGCTCCAGATCGAGGCTGAGGCGATTCTGGCCTTGATCCCGAAACTCGATGAGCGGTTCGATCGGGGCGTCGAGATCCTCCGGGATTGCCGGGGCCGGGTCGTGCTGACCGGTATGGGCAAATCCGGCTCGGTGGCTCAGAAGATCGCCTCTACCATGGCCAGCACCGGAACCCCTGCGTTCTTTCTCCATCCCGCCGAGGGGGGGCATGGCGACCTGGGGATGCTGGTCCGTGGCGATGTGGTGATTGCGGTGTCGAACAGCGGTGAGACGGATGAACTCGTCGGCCTGCTTCCCGCGATCAAACGGCTTGGCCTCACGCTGATTGCGCTGGTTGGCGATTCCGCCTCTACCCTTGCCAGGCAGAGCGATATTGCCATCGATGTCAGTGTTGCGAAAGAGGCCTGTCCCCTGGCGTTGGCTCCTACCGCCAGCACGACGGCAGCGTTGGCCATGGGCGATGCCCTTGCGGTGGCCCTGCTCGAGCAGCGCGGTTTCACCGAGGCTGACTTTGCCCTCCTGCATCCGGCCGGCAGCCTGGGGCGGCGATTGTTGTGGCGGGTGCGAGACCTCATGCATAGTGGCGAGCAACTCCCTGCAGTGTTTGAGAGGGCGCTGATGAATGATGCTGTTGCTGAGATTTCGCGAAAGCGGCTCGGGATGACCGCTGTGGTGGACGAGGCCGGGATCGTTACCGGGATCATTACCGATGGCGACCTGCGTCGGGCGCTCTCACAAGGGGTCGATCTGCTGCAGCGGCAGGCCAGGGACTGTATGACGCCGCAACCCAAGACCATCGACAGGGATGCCCTTGATGCCAAGGCGCTGGAGATCATGGAACGGTATGCCATCACCTCGTTACTGATTGTGGATCCCAAGGGGAACCCGGAAGGGGTTGTCCATCTGCACGACCTGCTGCGAGCCGGGGTGGTATGAAAAGAAGGTACGAAGTGCGCCCCCCCTCAACTCCCGACATCCTCCAGATCCTCCCTTTTGCAAAGGGGGGTGCGGGGGGATTTGGGATGGGGGGATTTCTGGGAAAAGAGTGGCTGGTTCTGAGCGTTCTGCTCATCTGGGCCCTTTTTGTCTACTACTCGCATCTGGGCACACCCCTCAGAGGTGACGAGGGGATGTATGCGGCCATTGCGCGAAGAATGGTTCGGACCGGGGACTGGTTGCACCTTGTGTACGAGGGGCGGCCTTACATGAATAAACCCCCCCTGCATTTCTGGCTTATGGCGCTGTCCCTTGTACTGTGGGGGCCAGGTGAGTTTGCCATCCGATTTCCGTCGGCGACCTTTGGGATCGGTATGGTGTGTCTTACGTACATAAGCGGCCGGTTGCTGTTCGACCGGCGGCTTGGCGTGATCGCAGCACTCATCACGACCTCCACGCTTACCGCTGTCTGGCACGCCCATCAAGCGAGATTCGATGTGGAGCTTGCCTTTTGGATGAATCTTGGGTTCTTCTTTTTTTATCTGGCGTACCGCGAAGGTAAGCGCCGTTTCGCCTATCTCTGTTGTGCCTTCCTGTCGATGGCTGTGGGAGTGATGCTGAAGGGTCCTGTAGGCGCCATCCTGCCAGGCATCACGGCCCTTGTCTTTGTGGTGATGACACGGCGATCCAAGGTATTGACCGAAATCCCGTACCTGCTGGGCGGTCTGGTCATATTTCTCCTCGTCACCGTACCCTACTATGTAAGCTTGGGTGAAACGTTCAACCGACACTTTTTTATCGAGGAGAATCTGACCCGCGTCTTCCATGCGCCCAACTCACCGTTTCTCTACCTCGTCATGATCTTTGCAGGTTTTCTCCCCTGGAGCCTCTTTCTCCCGTGTGTCGGTCTGTACCTCTGGAGGTCGCGTTCTCGTTCTCTTGGCGAAGCGGACCTGGCGCTCCGCATCTGGTGCATCGGCTTTTTTGTGCTCTTAAGTCTCCCGGCAGGGAAGGCTGAGCGATTTCTTGTCTATCTCATCCCGCCCTTGGCCCTCTTAATAGCCCGATACTGGGATTATCTGTTTCGGTATACAGCTACCTTACAGTCGGCGGAAGCCCACCTGCTCAAGTTCGCGGCCTTCTTTCTGGGTCTCGTCGGCGCGCTGGGCGTGTTTGTCGGACCATGGATCCTGCACCAGCGATTCCTTATGCCCGGCGATGTCTGGCCTGTACCACTGGCGTTGCTTATGGGCATCGGGTGTATCGCTGTGCTTTACGCCGCCTACAGGTGCCGGCCGCCTGCTATCTTTTCGAGCGTGACGGCGGTTGCCGTCGCGATGACCATCGGTCTTGTTCAGTACTTTTATCCTGCGCTTGCCAGATACGAATCTGCCAAGGCTATTGCCCAGCAGGTCCGCGCGGTTGTGGGCGACTCCCCCCTGGTGATTTATCATCCAGGCCGGTCGTTAGGTGAGGATATCCTGTATTATCTGGATCGACCGTCGCCGGTGCCGGAACTCCAGACCCCGGACGAAATCTACGCGGCCTTTGAGACCGGGCAGCAGGTCTTCGGTCTTCTGAGTAAAAGCAGCTTTGAGGAACTTGAGCGCCAAGGTAAACTGCCGGTTATGCGTCTCGCGGATCATTCATATCGCCAGCGAGACTTTGTCCTGGTGAAAAATCGGGCGCGGTTGTAAAGGGAAGGATTGTTATGTCCATTGCCCCCAGACTACAGGAAATGGCGAAGGTGATACGTCTGCTCATCACGGACGTAGATGGCGTCCTGACTGATGGACGTATCTTCTACAATGCTGAAGGAGTGCAGAGCCAAGCCTTCTTTGTGAGAGACGGCTACGGTCTTCGCATGGCCCGGCAGGCAGGATTGCGGACGGCGATCGTGACGGGGCGTCTATCGGCGGCGGTTACCCACCGCGCGAAGGAATTGGGCATTACTGAGATCCACCAAGGAGCGCTGAACAAGCTCGAGGTGTATGAGATGCTCCTTCAGCGGTACGGTCTGACCGATGAGGCGGTGGCGTATGTGGGCGACGATCTGAACGACCTGCCGGTGCTTAGCCGGGTCGGCCTTTCCGCGGCGCCGGCTGATGCCGATCCGGAGGTGACAACACGGGTTGCGTACGTGACGACGCAGGTCGGTGGTCGCGGCGCAGTCCGGGAGGTGATCGATCTGATCCTGAAGGCCCAGGGCCGATGGAAGGAGTTCCTTGAAGAGCGAGGACCGGCGTCGGAGGAGGGGCGGCCGGACGGCGGCTTTTTCTTGACAAGCAGGAGAGGTATGTTACAGTGACCCGTTTGAGGTGGGGCGGCGCCGTTTGCCGGCTCACCGTCTGAGGAACAGAGCGGATTGTATAGAGGGGGAGGAGGACCGATTCATGCCGAAGCTGTATCTGTTTACGTCGGAATCGGTGACGGAAGGTCACCCAGACAAGATCGCCGACCAGATCTCTGATGCTGTCCTTGACGCTATCTTTGCGCAGGACCCCTATGGCCGCGTTGCCTGCGAGACGCTGGTGACGACGGGCTTAGCTTTCGTCGCCGGGGAGATCAGCACCAAGTGTTATGTGGACATCCCGCGAGTGGTCCGCGAGACGATCAGGGACATCGGTTATACGAGGGCAAAATACGGCTTTGATTATGAGACCTGCGGCGTGATCAATGCCATTCAGGAGCAGTCGCCTGATATCGCGTTGGGGGTTGATATCCAGGGGGCGGGGGATCAGGGGCTCATGTTCGGCTATGCCAGCGATGAGACGCCCGAGCTGATGCCGATGCCGATTATGCTGGCCCACAAACTTTGCAGGCGCCTGGCTGAGGTCCGGCGTACGGAGATCCTGGATTACCTTCGGCCGGATGGCAAATCGCAGGTCACGGTCGAATACCTCGATGGGAAGCCGAATCGAATCGATACGGTCGTCATCTCCGCCCAGCACAGCGCGGAGACTCCGCTCAAGCAGATCCGGGAAGATGTTATTGAGCAGGTGATCCTCCCGGTTCTTCCCAAAGAGTTGGTGGACTTGGACCTGATTACCTACCACATCAACCCTACCGGCCGCTTTGTGATCGGCGGTCCGCACGGCGATACGGGGCTCACCGGCCGGAAGCTGATCGCGGACACCTATGGCGGGGTCGGAAGCCACGGAGGCGGCGCCTTCTCCGGTAAGGACCCGACGAAGGTCGATCGATCCGGGGCGTATAATGCCAGATATATTGCAAAGAATTTCGTGGCGGCCGGCCTGGCGAAGAAATGCGAGGTTCAACTGGCCTATGCGATCGGCGTCGCCGATCCGGTCTCGGTGTTGGTCGATACCAAGGGGACAGGGGCGATTCCGGATGAGGAGTTGATGAAAATGGTCCGGACGCACTTTGAGCTGACCCCGGCCGGGATGATCAAGGCTCTCGATCTTCGGCGCCCGATCTATAAGCAGACCGCTGCCTATGGCCATTTCGGACGCACAGAACCCGATTTTACGTGGGAGAGAACCGATAAGGCCGATGGGCTGAGAAAAGACGCCGGCCGGCTGGGAGCATAAACCAGCAGTCCGCCATCAGTATTCATCAAAAGACGCTCTTAGCTGAGAGCTGACGGCTGAACGCTGATTGCTGCATTTAGGGGGATTCGTAGACTATGAGTAACTAGTCAGCGTTTGAACTGGCCGACGAAGCGCCTTGATTCGGTTCGTGCGCAATGACTAACAGCCTTCAGCCTACAGCCTAAACACCTGAGTAGTTACGGGATAGGATTCTGGAGGCAATCCAATTGCCTATTAATAACGATAATGATCCGGCTTATAGGGACCATCTGGAGAGACTCCGATATATTTGGCCTGCTTGGGACTCAGCCGGGTTAGCTTGATTCCCAGTTTTTCCAAATGCAGTCGAGCGACTTCTTCGTCCAGTTTTTTGGGTAAGGTGTAAACACCTATGGGTCGTGGATTGTTCCAAAGATCGATTTGGGCCAAGATTTGGTTAGTAAATGAATTCGACATGACGAAACTGGGATGACCTGTGGCACAACCCAGATTGACAAG
>JACPQW010000179.1 GCA_016190285.1 Candidatus Methylomirabilis oxygeniifera | reverse complement strand
GTCCACCAATGATGTGTTTCCAACCGCCATGCGGATAGCCGCTCGTCTGCTGTTTGCAGAGCTGTTGCCGGTCCTGGGGGATCTGAAGACCGCCCTGACTGAGAAAGCGAGTGAGTTTGACGGCATCCTGAAGTCGGCTCGAACGCATCTACAGGATGCGGTTCCTATTCGGCTGGGACAGGAGTTCGCCGCCTATGCGGTGACCATCGGAAAATGCCAGGAGCGGATTGCCGTCGCCGCGCGATCGCTTGAAGAGTTGGGAATCGGCGGGAGTGCCGTCGGTACAGGCCTGAACACTCACCCGCAGTATCGTGCCAGGCTGGTGGAATACCTGCGTGCCTGGACGGGGATCGAGTGGCGCACTGCGGCGGACTTGCGCGAAGCGATGCAGTCGAACCTTCCGATCGCCGAGGCCTCATCAGCCCTGAAGCTGTTGGCGCTCGAACTGACTCGAATCTGCAACGATCTGCGCCTGCTGACCTCTGGTCCCACCACCGGGTTGGCCGAGATCACGCTGCCTGCGGTGCAACCTGGCTCCTCAATCATGCCGGGGAAGATCAATCCGTCCATGGCCGAGATGCTGAACATGGTCTGCTTCCAGGTCATCGGTAACGATCTGACCGTCTCGATGGCGGTCCAGGCCGGACAGCTTGAGCTGAATGTCATGATGCCGGTCATCGCCTATAATCTCCACCAATCGATCGAGATCCTGAAAAACGCTATACGGGTCTTCATTGATCGCTGTGTCGGCGGCATCGTTGCCGACGCCGACCGATGCCACCGCTATGCCGAGAGCAGCATGGCGTTGGCGACGGCATTGAATGTGTTGGTCGGCTATGCCAGGGCCGCCGAGGTGGTTAAGCGAGCTGTACGAGAGCAAAAGACGATCATTGGCATCGTCCGCGAGGAAAAACTGCTCACCGAGGCTCAGATAGCCGAGATCCTTGACCCGGTGAAACTGACCGAACCTGGCCTGCCCGGTAAGCCGGATGGGTTACGGTGATCATTCGGTGAACATCCCACCTGCTGCTGGTATTGGGGAAATTAAGCTTGACGGTAGAGAATGAGCGCTCTACATTAAAAAGGAGAGGAGTACAACCGAGATGAAGCGCTTGATGTTGTTATTCTCGGCCGTGTTAGTGCCGGTTTTTGTGGCGTCTCAGGCCTTTGGCCACGGCGGTGGTGATGTGATGGGTGACTGGGATGCGGCAGATGCCTGCACCGCCGTGAAGGGCCACTATACCGTTCACTTCACCGCTTATCAGGAGATTATCGGCTCGGGAATGATTCCGTTGATGCACGAAGTGGGATCTGAGCAGGTCAAGAAGGAGTTCCAGTCCTACTGTGAAGGGGTCCCCAAGACAGGCAAGTTGTCGATGGCGTTTGACCTGTATAATGAGGAGATGCGAGCGCTTCCCATCTCGGTTCGAATTGTTGACGCTGTTGCGGCCCATGAGGACACTGGCGGTGGCGGACACTCGCATGTTGTCTTTTCCCGGCCCGCGGCTGTCTACGGTGATGGGTCGATCAGGATCGATACCGAGATCACCAAGGCCGGTCACTACATCGCCCAAATGACGCTGGAGAAGGCGGGACCTGGCATTGCCCACAAGCCTCATCGAGGCTCAGAGGTTGGAGAATGGCAGCGGGTCAGCCATACCCACGGACCCGGAACCGACCCTACAGAGGCCCAGATCCATGCCGTTGATCCGACCTACGGTTTCCCGTTTTCCGTGGGCTTGGCGGTAAGCGCGCACAGTCGCCTGCCATGGCTGGTGTCGAATCTGGGGTTCCAGTTGGCGGTCACATTATTGGCTATTTGCGCCCTGGTGGGCGGCGTCAAATACTATATGAACGGCAGGCGGCACAAACCCGCCTGACCGGGCAGTAAGGGCCTCACTGGTTCTCCCTTCTAATTGATGTACGGTCCCGTTCCCGCGGTAAATTCCAGATCGTCACAGTCCCCTCCTGCATTGTACCAACTCATAAAAATCGCTTGACAGCGCCTGGCGGATACGATAAATTTTCGCCGCTTCCGATGTGATAGGTGTGGCTTATCGGGACTGCTGAGCAACCGTGAGCTCTTATGAAAGGTAGGGCTGCGGTTTTTTGTATGCGAAGGCCCGGGGCCTCAAGTTGTAACTGATGAAGGAAGCGACTCGGCGGCGAAGGAGCGTCGAGGGTCTACAGAGAGGAGGTGAGGACGTGCGAGGCACCGGGAAGGTCAAATGGTTCAATGAGGCCAAGGGATATGGCTTTATCGAGCGATCTGAGGGTGGCGACCTGTTCGTCCATTACTCAGCCATCCAGGGCAACGGATTCAGGACGCTGGCGGAGGGTCAGGAAGTGGAGTTTGATGTTGTGGAGGGGCCCAAGGGACAGCAGGCCGCTAACGTCGTCAAACTGTAGTATTAGTTTATAGTCGAATACGCGTAAAATCAGCGACCCCCACAATAGAGATCCGGTTCTCATGGGGGGGCGACTTTTGGTATCACGAATTGGCGAGGCGGGAAAGAAGGGTACGCGCTGCAGAGACCGCTTCCGGGAGTGGGATCTGTGCCTCCTTAGCGGTCTTTCGTGTCTTCAAGTCGACCATGCCCTCCCTGAGGGTGCGGGTTCCTACGGTTATTCGCAGGGGGAGGCCGAGCAGATCCGCGTCCTTGAACTTCACGCCGGCTCGCTCATCACGGTCATCGTAGAGGGTCTCGATCCCGGCCTGCTGAAGTTGACTATAGAGCGCCTCCGCCAACTCCCCCATCTTCTGATCGCGCATATTGACCGGCAACAGATGGAGTTGAAAGGGCGCGATAGCCGAAGGCCAGATAATCCCCAGGTCGTCATGGTGCTGTTCGACCGCCGCAGCCGCAATGCGCGCCAGCCCGATCCCGTAGCTTCCCATCACGATGGGGTATTCGTCACCCGCTTCACTCAGATAGACCGCCTTCATCGGGACAGAGTATTTCGTCCCAAGCCTGAAGATGTTCCCTACCTCGATCACACGTTCGATACGCAGACTGCCCTCGCAATGTGGACACTGATCTCCGTTTGACACTTGGTGGATATCGGCCCAACGCGGCTGAAAGTGGATGCCGGGCCAGACGCCGCGGAGATGGAACCCATCCTTGTTGGCTCCGGCCACATATCGGCCTTCGCGCAACGACTCATCCGCAATGATGGGCAGGTCCACCCCGACGGGACCGATGCTGCCGGGTCCGACCCGGAGGTACGTCAGAATTTCGTCGCGATGAGCCGAGCGAGCCTCTCCAACCAGTTTCGCGAGCTTCTTCTCGTGGAGCTGCTGATCGCCTCTCAGGAGGGCCAGGAGCGGACCATCTGTTGTGATGAGCAGCAACGACTTGATCGTTAACGCCGGATCGATCTGCAGAAAGCGGCACACCTCTTCAATAGTCCCGGCGCCCGGCGTGGCGATCTCCTCCAGGTCCCACGTCGTGAATGTCGGGCGTCGCGGCCTGGAGACAGCCAGCTCGACATTGGCCGAGTAGCTGCAGCGATCGCACAGGGCAATCTCGTCCTCCCCTGCTTCGCTCGGCGCCATGAACTCGTGCGCGACTGCGCCGCCCATCATCCCCGGGTCGCTTTCGACAGCATGAAACGATAGGCCGCACCGCGTGAAGATGCGGCAATACGCCTCCTTGTGGAGTTCGTAGTTCTTCTCCAGCCCCGCCTCGTCCCTATCCAATGAGTAGGAGTCCTTCATCACGAATTCCCGCGTCCGCAGGACGCCGCTCTTGGGTCTTGCTTCGTCCCGCAGCTTGGTCTGGATCTGATACCAGATCTGCGGAAGGTCCCGGTAGGATCGGATCTCGCGCGCCGCGAGCCAGGCGACGACCTCTTCGTGGGTCATCCCCAGACACATCTGTCGCTTGCCGCGATCGTACAGCCGAAACATCTCCTCGCCGATCGTCGTCCATCGCCCGGTTTGCTGCCACAGCTCCGCCGGGTGCAGGACCGGCATGGTGATCTCCTGGCCGCCGATCCGGTTCATCTCCTCGCGGATGATGGCATTGATCTTCTCCATCACTCGCTGGCCAAGCGGCAGGGTGACATAGATCCCGGCTGCAAGCTGTCGGACCAAACCGGCGCGGACCATCAGTTTGTGGCTGACCGCCTCCGCTTCTGCGGGTTCTTCTTTCAGTGTCGGGATCAGTGATCTCGTCCAGCGCATGGCATTCCAATCAGGTAAGCTTACAGCTGTCAGCGATCAGCAGTCAGCGAGACACAAAAAAAACACCAAGTGATAAACAAGCACTTGCCGCCGGTACGGAGGGCTCGCTCGCTGCTCTTGGTGAAAGCTGAAAGCTGTTGGCTGATCGCTGAGCGCTTGGGGGTTTAGTTGTGGCCGTCGTCTCCTGCCACCATCTTGTTGACCTCTTCGATCAGGGCATCGGCGAGCTCAGACTCCTTGACTTTGCGAATCACCTGTCCCTTTTTGAAAATCCAGCCCATCCCTTTGCCGCCGGCGACCCCAATGTCGGCCCCTCGGGCCTCTCCTGGTCCGTTTACCTCGCACCCCATTGCGGCGACGTGAATCTCTTTGGTGATTCCCGCCAGTCGCCGTTCCACCTCCTGGGCGAGCGCCACCAGATCGATATCGGCCCTCGCGCAAGACGGGCAGGAGACAAAGGTCAGTCCGCCCTTCCGAAGCCCGAGCGATTTTAAGATCTCAATCCCCGCCTTGATCTCTTCGACGGGATCGGCCGAGAGCGACACCCGGATGGTGTCACCGATCCCCTCGGCCAGCAGTGTCCCGATGCCGACGGCCGACCTGATCGTTCCCACCCCAGGCGTCCCGGCCTCTGTGACGCCCAGGTGGAGGGGGTACTCGATCTTTTCCGCCAGGAGGCGATATGCCTCGATCATCATCAGGGGATCAGAGGCCTTCAACGAGACCTTCATCTCAGGATAGTTGAGATCTTCGAGGATGCGAATGTGGCGCAGGGCGCTTGCTACCATTCCCTTTGGAGTCGGCCCGCCGTCTCTGGCCAACAGATCCTTTTCCAGAGATCCGCCGTTCACGCCGATACGAATCGGCACCTTTCGCTCGGCCGCCGCCTTGACAACCTCCTCCACGCGAGAACGGTCTCCAATGTTGCCGGGGTTCAGGCGGAGGCCGTCTACGCCTTGCTCGAGAGCGATCAGGGCGAGCCTGTAATCGAAGTGGATGTCGGCGATCAAAGGGATCCGGATCTGCTTACGGATCTCCCACAGTTTTTCTGCCGCTTCTTTCTCGGGGACGCCGACCCGCACGATATCACATCCGGCTACCTCCAATGCCCAGATCTGATCCACGGTAGCCCGGACGTCCCGCGTATCGGTCTTTGTCATCGACTGGACCGACACCGGCGCCTCACCGCCGATTTTGACTGTGCCCGCCTGAATCTGTCGTGTCTTGCGTCGTTCAATCATAGTCTTAGGGAGTTAGGCTGAAGGCTAAAGGCTGAAGGAGAGAAACCTCAAAACCTTCAGCCTATCCACCTTCAGCCTACTGCCTTCCGAGCAGGCGGAAGATATCGTTATAGAAGGCAAAAATCATGAGGGCGACCAACAGGGCCAGTCCAACCTGCTGGGCCATCTCTCGCTTCTGAAGGCTGACCGGTTTGCCGCGAACGGCTTCAATCAGGGCGAAGAACAGGTGTCCACCGTCCAGAATGGGGATCGGAAGCAGATTCAGGATCCCCAAGTTGATGGACAGCAGCGCGGTAAAGAACATAAGATTCAAGAAACCTTGGCGCGCCTGCTGGCCGGCCATCTGCGCCACCAGAAGCGGCCCGCCGATGGTTTTGGCCGGGACGACACCCTGGATCAGCTTGACAAAGGTGAGTAGGATCAGGCGGCTGAGATCGTACGTCTTATAGAACGCTCGTCCCAATGCGGTGACCGGATTGGTTCGCTCGGTCATGAACTCTTCGGCCGGCGCAATCCCGAGCAGACCGACCTCCTGCTCCTCTCCAAAGAGGTTCTTCTGATGAGTGGCCTTTGGGGCCACCACCAGATCAAACCGACTTCCCGCTCTTTCGACCGTCAGGCGGACGGGCCGCCCGGGGCTTTTATGGATCTGGGCTGCCAGTTCCTCCCACTTCTCAATGGCGTTCCCGTCGATCGCCGTAATTCGATCGCCGGTCTGCACGCCGGCCTCGTGTGCCGGAAAGCCCTGCATGACCTCCCCCACCTTGTTCGTGAGGGTCGGAACGCCAAGCGTGAAGACAATCCAAAAGATAGTGATAGCAAGGAGAAAATTGGATCCCGGGCCGGCCAGAATGATCAGCGAGCGCCACCCGACCGGCTTTGCGGAAAACGATCCTTCCGGGTCGGCGACCTCTTCCTGTGGATCCTCACCGAGCATCTTGACATACCCGCCCAACGGGATAGCGGACAGGAGATATTCGGTCCCGCCGCGCGTAAACCCGATGATCTTTGGGCCGAAACCGAGAGAAAACTTCAGGACCCTGACCCCCGCCTGCTTGGCGACCAGGAAGTGGCCGAGTTCGTGAACGAAGATGAGCCCGCCCAGGACGAGGATCGCCCAGAGGAGATAGTCGAGACGGGAGAGGAGCGGTCGAGGATCGACGACATCAAAGAGGCTGAGAGCAACCGTGGGTATTAAGGCTATCATGCCGGTGTACAGGCCCTTTTCCTTGCCTTACGTATGCAGTGCTGCCAAAACCAGCTCCCTGGCTTCACGATCAGCATCCAGGGCAACTTCAATGGAATCGATCTTGCGACCTCTGTGGTTATCCATTGCCTTCGCGATGAGGGCGGCAATATCAGGGAAGGTAATCCGATCGGAGAGGAACAGGTCCACCGCCACTTCGTTGGCCGCGTTGAGAACGGCCGGATACGTTCCACCAGCCTGAAGCGCCTGATAGGCAAACCCGAGGCACGGGAACCTTTCGTGGTCAACCGGTTCGAAAGTTAACGCGGACAGGGCGTTCAGGTCGAGGGGTGGCAGTGGAGTCTGAAGCCGGTCAGGGTATGAGAGGGCGTATAGGATCGGCAGTCCCATGTCGGTCACTCCCATCTGAGCCAGGATCGCCCCGTCCATGAACTCCACCATCGAATGGATGATGCTCTGTGGGTGGATGATGACGTCGATCTGTTGCGGTGTGAGGGAAAAAAACCAACTGGCCTCGATGACTTCCAGCCCCTTATTCATCAGGGTGGCCGAATCGATGGTGATCTTCTTGCCCATCACCCATGTCGGATGTTGCAGCGCCTCTTGCGGAGTAATTGCCGCGAAGCTTTCTTTCGGGCGTCGGCGAAACGGTCCTCCCGAAGACGTCAAGAGCACTCGCTTCAAGTACGCGCCGCTATTGTTCCCTCCCAGACACTGGAAGATAGCCGAATGTTCACTATCAACGGGAAGAAGCCGAATACCCCGCGCTTTAGCCTCGGAAATCACCAGCTCCCCCGCCATGACCATGACCTCCTTCGTCGCGAGGGCAATATCTTTTCCCGCCTTGATGGCGGCGAGACTCGGCAGCAGGCCTGCCGCGCCGACGATCGCGGTAAGGACGATGTCGGCCTCTGACGCGGTGGCAACACCTAACACGCCCTCGTCTCCCCACCCGATCTCAACGGGGACGTCTTTTACCCGTTCCTTTAGCGCTGTGGCGGCCTTGGACGTTCCGACAGCGACAACGCGAGGGGAGAACCGCCTGATCTGCTGCTCCAGGAGATCGATATTCTCCCTGGCCGCAAGGGCTACCACCTCAAAGGAGTCGCGGTGCAGATCAATCATTGCCAACGCCCTGACCCCGATGGTCCCCGTTGAGCCAAGAATACTCACGCGTTTCACTGTCGCCGCACTCCTTGTCGCCGCACTGCGCCTATCATCAACGCTAAGTCCGCTGTCTACCTATGTTTAAAGTTTTACTATAGTCGGGTCCTCACTCTTTGGCAAGCGCTTTTGGCTCGCTGACAAGGCTGATATTCAACGCTGAGGCACTGCAGACAGACAGGAACGATCAAAGGCCCACCCCTGTAGGCCTTCGATCTCCTCGTACATACAGGACGTAATGGAAGGTTTGTGTGCGGCTACCTATTTCTGCGGCTGGTCGGTAAAGACCCATCGAGCGAAAAGAGCAAGCACGACAACTGCAACGAGCCCAGCGAGCGCCCCCATTGGGGTGGTAAGGATATCGAGTACAACCTGCGACATTCCTGCCATCTGACATCATCTCCTTTTTACTACAATTGTTGACCGGCCGCTATCGGGCACGATATGCCCCTGAAGGCCATGTACCTACTACTCTAACTACACCACACCGCATGATAATTACATCATTACACGAAACCACCGAGCATTGTCAAGCGCAAAAGTCCCGCCGGAAATAATCGCTCTTCCGAACACTGTGGAGGTATGGCGGGTGCCGATGCGAACCTTTAACGGGAGGAGGCGGGCAGAGCGGTGGATGGCCTCGGCGGACCGAACTGGTACACGATTTCCCCAGGTTTCACCAGTCCGAGATCCTCACGAGCAATCGCCTCGACCTGACCCGGATTATTGGCGAAGGCCCGGATCTCCCGAGTTAGCCCATCGTTGACCTGCTTCAACCGTGTGATCTCTTGCTGAAGCTCAGTCCGGGTTTTGCTCATCTGGAGGACCTTGACGAAGCTCTTTTTCCCGACGACAGAGGCAACTGCGATCAGAATCGCCAGTCCGGCAAGGAAGACGAGCCACCGTTTACGGGAACTGTTCGCCGCCGCGATCTCTTCCTGTGTGCCGGTGGGTCCCGTCTGCATTTTCACCTCATACCCGGGTATCAGACATCGAGAAGCGCCCGCGCCGCTGTCGTCAACTCTTCGATTTGTGCCTCGGAGTGCGCGTCCAGGTAGAGACGTACGACCGGTTCTGTGCCGGAAGTCCGTACCAGGAACCAACTGCCATCCTCAAGCAGCAGCTTTGTGCCGTCCAGGCGGTTCACCTCTACCACCGTAAGTCCGGCCACCCGTGTCGGTAACTCTTTCAAACGATCGGCCAGGCGTCCTTGCTGCTCTGATGTAAGATGGAGGTTCAGGCGGCGGGCGTAAATCGTGCTTCCCGCCTCGGCATAAAGCGTATCGAGCAGGCCTTGGACACTGGACCCCCCGGCCATGGCGATCATTTCCGTGACTAAAAGTGCGGCAAGAATACCATCCTTTTCCGGCACATGTCCCAGGATCGATAGGCCGGCGCTTTCCTCTCCGCAGAGCGCAACCTTGCCCTGAGCGATGAGCTCGCCGAGGTATTTGAAGCCGACCTTGGTTTCATACATCGGGACCCCCTGTTGCCGGGCCACCGCGTCCACCAGATGGCTGGTGGCGACCGATCGAGCCGCCCCCATGCGCCAACCTCGGGTTGCGATCAGGTGTTTCAGCAGCAGGGCCAGGATATAGT
>JACPQW010000015.1 GCA_016190285.1 Candidatus Methylomirabilis oxygeniifera | reverse complement strand
TTTCAGGCCCCGCTGGGAGCGGATTGGAATGTTGGTGCGATGAGGAGTGGGTTTGGATTGTACATTCATATCCCCTATTGCCTGTCGCGCTGTCATTACTGTGACTTTAACAGCTACCGCTTCGATGCTGTTCAGGTAGAGCAGTATTTGGAGGGGCTGGCGCACGAGATTGCGCATCGCGCCTCCTTAGACGTCATCCGACACAGGCGGGTCTGCTCTGTCTTCTTCGGCGGCGGGACGCCCTCAATACTCCAAGCGTCGCAACTCATCGGCATCCTCGATCAGTGCCGGGCGGCCTTCACCCTTGAGGCCGACGCAGAGGTTAGCCTTGAAGCCAACCCAGGGACAGTCGACCTTCCAAAGCTTCGTACGTTGCGAGAGGGCGGGGTGACCCGTCTGAGTATGGGGGTGCAAGCGGTCCAGGATCGACTCCTTCAGCGGATTGGTCGCGCCCATACCGTCCACGAGGCTGAACAAGCCTTTCGATTGATGCGTGAGGCCGGCTTCAGCAATATCAATCTGGATCTGATGTTCGGTCTGCCAGGTCAGAACATGGACGATTGGTCGGAAACCCTTGACTGGGTCATTGGTATGGAGCCTGAACATATCTCTGCCTACGGGCTGATCCTCGAAGAGGGGACGCCTCTCTACCAGGAGCATCGTAAAGGCGAGATCGGACTACCCGACGAGGAAACAGAGACAGTGATGTACCAGATGGCTGTGGATCGGCTGCTTAACGCCGGCTTTGAGCATTATGAGATCTCAAACTTTGCGCGTCCAGGCTTTCGTTGTCGGCACAATCTGGTCTACTGGCAACATCAGGAATACTTCGGTATTGGGGCTGGAGCGCACTCATTCGTTGCCGGACGTCGGTTTTATAATGAGTTACTGCCGGCACGCTACGTATCCGCCATTGCCGAGCGTGGGACAGCCGTGGCCTGTAGTGAAGAGCTGTCCGCCGAGATGTTACGATCCGAGCGTCTGATGTTGGGGCTTCGGCTTCGGAGCGGACTGGACGTACAGACATTCAAGGATGTGCTTGGCGTTGAAGAGCTCACTGCGTCCGATCGGGTAACCCGTCTTCTGGATGATGGGTTCCTTCGCCTGAAGGACGGGCGGATACAGATCGCAGAGCGGGGCCTCCTCGTAGCCAATGAACTGATTGTCCAGCTCCTCTGATTCGTAACTACAAGGTGTTTAGGCTGAAGGCTGTTAGTCGTTGCGCATGGACCGAATCAAGGCGCCCAGAACCTTTTCGGTCTCCATCATTGTCGCGTCGCATTCGGAAACGCTTGGCTCAGCCGTGCGTGTTCCTACCGTCTGACAGCCTACAGTCTATCTACCTGAGTAGCTACTCTGATTCTCTAGCGTGCGACAGGCGGCAAATCCGCTTGACAATAGTGACCAATTGTCTTTAGGATTTTTTAGAATCCTGACACTTTCTCTCAAGGGAGTGTCAAGTGTTGAAAGCATGGTAAGGGAAGGGGGTCCATAGACCGATGCGAGCGCATGAACTGACCCAAAGGGAGCGTGAGATCCTGAGGGTCATTATCCATGACTATATTACCTCCGGGGAGCCGGTAGGTTCTCGAACTATCGCCAGACGTCACCTTGGCCACCTCAGCCCCGCGACCATCCGCAATGTGATGGCGGATCTGGAGGAGGTGGGCTACCTCTCTCAACCGCACGCATCGGCCGGCAGGATCCCAACTGATTCCGGGTACCGCTTCTATGTTGACAGCCTCATGCAGCATCCCAGATTGTCGAAGGTAGAGGAAAGCCGAATCGAGCAGGGGATCCGTCCCAGCCGCGGTGAGGCTGAAGAATTGGTGCAGGGGGTTAGTCGGATCCTTTCCGATCTCTCACGCTATGCGTCGGTAGTTCTTGCGCCGAAGTTTGCGCAGAATACGTGGCGACGCATGAACTTTGTCCACCTCAATCGAGAGCGGATCCTGGTGGTCCTCATGGCCGATTCCGGGCTCGTACAGCAGAAGGTCATTGCGATCGATGAGCTGATCGAGCAGCCGGAGCTGGATCGAATCTCTAACTACCTGGACAGTGTGTTGGGCGGGGTGACCCTTCACGAGGTGAGGAACACGATCATTGCGCGGATGGCCGAGGAGCGCGATGAGTTCAACCGCCTGATGCAGCGCGCTCTGGATCTCAGCAATAAGACGCTGGAGGGTGAGGAAGGGTACGTCTATATCGGAGGGACGGCCAACATCACTCATCAGCCGGAGTTTGCCGATATCAATACGATGCAGAATATCTTCGCGGCCTTCGAGGAAAAGTCGAAGCTGGTGAAGATCCTTGATCAATGCCTGACTCGGGAAGGATTACGGGTCATCATCGGCCGCGAGAGTGAGATTAGAGAGATGCGCGAGCTCAGTGTGATTGCCGCGCCGTATAAGAGTGGGGATCATGTCGTCGGCGTGCTCGGAATCGTGGGCCCGAAACGGATCGCCTACGACCGCATGGTGGCCCTGGTCGATTGCACGGCCAGGCTTGTCAGCAAACTCTTGACAGAGGCTGATGTGTAAAGGCCGCTATCGGGAGCGATGGTGCGCTGTGGAGCTCGACGAATTGATCTGCCGGGCCTGCCGATACACAGATAGGAGTCGATCGGATAATGAATCAAGAAAGCGAAGAGACCAAAGCATCGACAAGCGACAACGTGCAAGAGAGTCCTGTTGCCCCTACGACTGAGTTGGAGTCGATGATCAGCAGGCTACAGGCCGACCTCAAGGAGCGGACTGCTGAGGTAGAGTCCCTCAACGACCGGCTGCTTCGCCTCCACGCGGAGTTTGAGAACTACAAGAAGCGAGCATCCCGCGAGCGAAGCGAGTTCGTGAGATTTGCGAACGAAGGGCTGATTCTGGAACTGCTGCCCGTCGTGGACAGCCTGGAGCACGCGGTCGCGACGATCCGCATCGGAGGAGACGTCCAGGGTCTTACGGAGGGCGTCGATATCATTCTGCGGCTGTTTCAGACGACCCTGGAAAAGGTAGGGGTGAAGCCTATCGAGGCGTTGGGGCATGAGTTCGATCCGAATGTCCATCAGGCTGTGGCTCAGGTAGAGACGACCGATGGCCGGGACAATATTGCAGTTGAGGAGGTTCGCAAAGGGTACCTTCTGGAGGGACGTTTGCTGCGGCCGGCGATGGTGAAGGTGTCGAAGGCGAAGGTGCTGAGTCCCGAGTTGGGGGTTCAAGGTTCAGAGGAAGGTCAGAGTGAAACCCGGAACCTTGGACCCGGCATATGCGAGCCATGAACAAGCGCGACTACTACGAGGTGCTTGGGGTGGATCGGGACGCGGCTCCCGATGAGATCAAACGAGCCTACCGTCGGCTGGCCCATAAGTATCACCCAGACAAGAATGCCGGCGATAAGGCGTCGGAAGAGCAGTTTAAAGAAGCGACCGAGGCGTATGAGATCCTGAATAATCCCGAGAAGCGAGCGGCCTATGACCGGTTCGGGGCCGCCGGTGAACGGGCGGGATTCGGCGAGGCCGGGTTTGGGTCGGTATTCGAGGATCTATTTGAGGGGTTCTTTGGAGGGTCTGCTCGACGAGCCGCCTCGCGGGGCGCAGATTTACGCTACAACCTTGAGATCAGCCTTGAGGAAGCGATCCTCGGGGTAGAGAAAGAGATTACCATCCCCAGGCTGGAGCCTTGCGGCGCCTGCAAGGGGAGCGGCGCAAAGCCCGGAACCTCCCCAACCGCCTGTCGTTCCTGTCGCGGTAGCGGCCAGGTCAGGTACTCGCAAGGCTTTCTGACGATCAGCCAGACCTGCTCGGCCTGCCGGGGCGAGGGGCGTGTTATCGAACATCGATGTCGTGACTGCCGCGGCACGGGGCGATCTCGGTCTGATCGGTCCCTCACGGTAAAGATTCCTGCCGGTGTGGAAACAGGGATACGTTTGAAGCTGACAGGGGAGGGTGAGGCCGGTCCCTATTGGGGGGATCGGGGCGATCTGTACGTCGTTATCACTGTGAAGGAGCACCCGCTCTTCGCACGGCACGGCGACGACCTGTACTGTGAGGTCCCCGTCACGTTTGTTCAGGCGGCCTTGGGGGCCGAGTTGGACATCCCGACCTTTTTCGGGATGACGAAGCTCAAGATCCCATCCGGGACCCAGCCCGGCACTGAGTTCCGTATTCGCGGTAAAGGTGTGCCGCACTTGCGTGGCCATGATCAAGGAGACCTGGTGGTCAGGGTTGTGGTCGAGGTGCCCAAGCGCCTGACCGCGAAGCAGCGCGAACTGCTTGAAGCGTACGCTGCTCTGGAAAATGGTGACGGAAGTCCGCTGGTCCAGAGCTTCTTTGACAAGGTCAAGAGCCTTTTCGGCTGATATGCCCTGCCACAGGCGGAAGAGGCTGAAGGTGGATAGACTGAAGGTTTTGAGGATTCTTCAGCCTTCCGCCTAAATACCCGCTTTTAGCACTGACCGTTGATCGCTATTCTCCGAGGACGCTAACCCATGGCAGGCAGATCGCTCTATCTCATCGACGGGAGTTCCTACCTTTTTCGGGCCTACCATGCGCTTCCACCCCTCAGCAACAGCGAGGGGATTCCAACCGGCGCCGTCTACGGCTTCACCAACATGCTTCTGAAGATCATCCGGGACGAGCGTCCGGAAGCCATGGTCGTGGTCTTCGATTCCGCAGGACCGACCGAACGACACGCCCGATACGCCGACTACAAGGCCAATCGCGCGCAGATGCCGGACGACCTGGGCCGTCAGCTTCCCTACATCCATCGGGTGGTGGAGGCGATGCGAATCCCGCTGTTGATGCAACAGGGGCAAGAGGCGGACGATCTGATCGGCTCGCTGGCCAGGCAGGCAGCAGCACAGGGTTTTCACGTGACCATTGCGACGGGCGATAAGGATATGCTCCAACTGGTCGGACCCGAGATCCGCGTCTATGATTCGATGAAGGAAACGGTCTATGGCGAATCAGAGGTTGTGAAGCGCTTCGGTGTGCCTCCCGGTCAGGTCGTGGAGGTGATGGGGCTGATGGGCGATTCGATCGATAACATCCCTGGCGTGCGCGGAATCGGAGAGAAGACTGCCAGAAGCCTCATTCAGCAGTTCGGGAGCATCGAAGAGTTGGTCGTCCGCCTGCATGAGATCAAGTCCGCAAAGGTCCGCGAGATTGTAAGCAGTGGGATCGAGCAGGCCCGCCTCAGCCGGGAGCTGGCCCGCATCAGGATCGATCTCCAGGTTGGGTTGGATCTGGGACAGTTGACGCTGCAGGAGCCTGACCACGCTGCCTTGCAGGCCCTCTTTCGAGAGTTGGGATTTACAGCACTCCAGCGGGCCTTTACCCCTGTGGCGTCGCACAGCTCGCTCCGCATGATCGTCATTGATCGGGAGGAGGAGGCTGAAGAGGCTATCGGGAAGCTCATGGCCTCAGACAGCGTAGCCGTTGCCGTTGCGTGTGGTGGCGACGGGTCGGATGGCAGAGAACTGCATGGCCTTGCCTTCTGTCAGGAGCCTGATGTTGCTATCTGTTGTTCATCCGCCCCCTTGACCGGCCCGTATCTTGAGCGCCTGCGACCTGTCTTATCGGGCGAGCAACCCGCGAAGATCGGCCACGACCTCAAGTGGACCATGACACTCCTCGGGAGGAAGGACATCGTTTTGGGAGGGCTCTTCTTCGACACCATGGTGGCTTCCTATCTCCTGAACCCTAATCGATCCGATCACTCGCTTGCCGCTTTGGCGCTCGAGCAGTTGGGTGTGGGTTCTGCATCGGATTGCGGAGCCAAGGGGGGAGGGGACAGGCGGAAGGAGGCAATGAGGCGGGCAGCCGAAGAGGCGCACCTTGTATGGCAACTCAAAGAGGTGTTGCTGCCGAGACTTGAGCAGTCGGGGTTGCTCCCACTCTTTACTACCATCGAGATGCCGCTGATCGAGGTCTTGGCCTCGATGGAGGAAG
>JACPQW010000183.1 GCA_016190285.1 Candidatus Methylomirabilis oxygeniifera | reverse complement strand
GAGTCGGGAGGGGCGATGACCTACAACGCATCCAAGGCGGCGGTGATCAGTCTTTCCAAGTCGCTTGCGCGAGAGCTGGCCCCTCATAACATCCTTGTCAACAGCGTCGCGCCGGGCTCGACGCTCTTTCCGGGCGGCTCGTGGGACAGGCGACAGCGAGAGAACCCGGCTCAGATCGCCCAGTTTATCAAGGACGAGCTGCCGCTGGGCCGATTCGGGCGTCCCGAGGAAGTCGCAGCCGTGGTAGTCTTCCTGGCATCCCAACAGGCCAGCTTAGTGACGGGCGCGTGCGTCACCGTCGACGGCTGTCAGTCGCGATCACTCATCTGACCGGCTGCATCGGGGGGGGCCACTAGAGAATGGACTTGATGTTCCAGATCTCCCGGGCGTACTCGGCGATGGCGCGGTCGCTGGAAAATTTTCCGATACGAGCCACGTTGAAGATCGCCTTACATGCCCAGTCCGCGGGGTCTTTGAATGTCTGAGCGACTCGGTTCTGAGTGTCGATATACGCTTCAAGATCGGCTAGATGGAAGTACGGATCGCCGTGGTCCAGTACCTGCTCACCAATCCAGCGGAACAGGCCGGGCTGGTTCGGACAGAACAGATTGGATCCGAATGCGTCCATGAGACGTCGTATATGGGGATTACGGTGATAATAGTCTCGAGGATGATATGAGCCTCGCTCCCGCATCTGCCTGACCGCTTCGACCTGCAATCCAAAGAGAAAGATGTTGTCCTCACCCACCTCTTGCATGATCTCGATATTGGCCCCATCATAGGTGCCGACGATGACGGCGCCATTCATCGCGAACTTCATGCTGCCGGTCCCTGAGGCCTCCGTCCCGGCCATTGAGATCTGCTGATTCACATCCGCGGCCGGAACGATCTGTTCCGCCAGTGAGACGCGGTAGTCGGGCAGAAAGACCACCTTGATCAGCCCCTTTACCCGGGGATCGTTATTGATGACCTGACCCACACTGGTGACCAATTTGATGATCTGCTTCGCCGTCCAATACCCAGGTGCCGCTTTACCGGCAAAGATATACACGCGAGGCACAGGCGGTTCCTGCCCGTCTTGAATTATGCACAGATACTGGTGGACGATCTGCATGATATTGAGCAGTTGCCGTTTGTACTCGTGAATCCGTTTGACGTGTACATCGAACAACGCATCCGGACTGACTACGACCCGACCGGTGTCGTAGATGAGTCGTGCCAATCGCACCTTATTTACCCGCTTCATAGCCATAAACGCCTGCCGGAAATCCGCATCCTGAGTAGAGGGTTCCAGCGCCCTCAGCTTCTCAAGGTCGGTGATCCATCCGTTTCCGATGGTGTTGCTGATGAGATCGGACAACAGCGGATTGGCTTGAAGCAGCCAGCGACGCGGTGTCACGCCATTTGTTTTGGTGCTGAATTTGTCCGGCCAGAGCTGAGAGAAATCAGGCGCCAAATGGGTTCTCACCAGTTGAGTGTGGAGCGTCGATACGCCGTTGACGGCATGGCTGCCGACAAGCGCGAGATTGACCATACGCACTTGCTTCTGCTGCCCCTCCTCAATCAGGGACATGCGCCGCAATCGCTCGTGGTCGCGCGGCCACATGGAGGCCACCTGCGCCAGGAAGCGGCGGTTGATCTCGTAAATGATCTGTAGATGTCTCGGCAGGACGGCCTCGAGCAGCGAGACCGACCATTTCTCCAATGCTTCCGGCATCAGGGTATGATTGGTATATGATAACGTAGCCTGCGTCATCTCCCAGGCGGTCTCCCAAGGCAGGGCATGTTCGTCAACCAGCATCCGCATTAATTCCGCAACGGCCAGGGCCGGATGGGTGTCGTTGAGCTGAATGGCGACCTTGGAGGCGAACTGGTCAAACGTGTCATGACTCTTGCTATACCGGCGGACAATATCCCGGAGGGTGCATGCCACGAGGAGGTATTCCTGAAGCAGTCGCAGTTCCCGACCCGCTTCGATCGAGTCGGCAGGGTAGAGGACCTTCGAGATGGTCTCCGAGGCGATCTGCTGCTCAACCGCCTTCAAATAGTCCCCCTCATTGAAGATCTGCATATCGAATTCCTCGGATGATCTCGCCGAGTACAAACGCAGTACATTGACCGTGTTCCCGCCGTGTCCGACGATCGGCATATCGTGCGGGACGCCGATAATGATCTTCCAATCCATCCACATGGGATTGTACCCGCCGGTGCGATCAATGCCATGTTCGACGCGACCGTACACGGGTACGATACAGGCCTCATCGGGGCGCTCGATCTGCCAGGGGTTGCCGCGGGCCATCCAGTTATCCGGTTTTTCTCTCTGATACCCACTGTCAATAGTCTGCTTGAACAGGCCGTACTCATAGTTAATGCCGTATCCGTACCCCGGCATACCCATAGTGGCGAGAGAGTCCAGAAAACAGGCCGCCAGGCGACCGAGGCCGCCATTGCCCAGCGCGGCTTCAGATTCGCCTTCCAGCACCTCATCGAGATCGACGCCCATCGTACGGAGCGCCTCCCGGCAAGGATCGAGCATTCCCAGATTACTCAGGTTATTTCTCAAGGACTGTCCGAGGAGAAACTCCATGGAGAGATAATGCAGGCGCTTAGGATCGACCTGTTGATATCGGTCCTCGGTGTCCAGCATCCGGTCGACGAGGGCGTCTCGCACCGCGAACGCCACAGCCATAAACAGCTCGTGGCCGGAACAGCGCTCCCATTTTTTCCCTAATGAATACCGGGCATGATGGCGAATTGCGTCTTGGAAGGCGGATACCGTGAGGGCCACATGGCGACGCGTTCCGGAGTCCGGCCCCGGATCCTGCTCAAGTCTCCTGATCGACATCGGTCACTCCCTCAGTGGCGCTTCTCTGGATTGACGTGATGTAAGAAGCTTCGTCAGGGTCAGAATATTTTTCCCGTGGGATGTCGTATACGTGACCTCGTCCATGGTGCTCCTGATAATCGCAAGCCCCAACCCCCTTTCGGGAATTCGCTCCAGGCATTCGGGATCAAAATCGAGCGGTGAAGCGGCCTGGGGCGCGAGGCACTTCGGGTCCATGGTCCTTCCCGCGTCACAGATCTGGATGATCAGTCGGTCCGAATAGTGGCCAAAGATGACCTCTACCTCATGCTCCGCCTCCCTGCCGTACGCATGGACGATGGCATTATTGACCGCCTCGACGACGCACAACGCGATCTGGTGCGATTCGAGATCGGAAAGCGGGACAAGCGAGCAGAGCCGCTGTATCGCTTGACCGATAAGCGGCACATTGTGCAGATCGCTGGTGATGGCCAATGTGATCCGTCTGCCGCTCAACTCGCCCCTATCCTCTTTCGCCGCCCAAGGCTGACACGGCCTGCTGCTCACTGTCAAAGATCTGAAAGACGCGATCCATTCTCGTCAGCTTGAACAAGGTCATGGTTGTCTCCTGCAACCCGCACACAACCAGTTCTCCCCGCCCTCCCATCCGCTTCAGACTGGAGACAATCGCCCCCAAGCCACTGCTGTCGATGAACTCTACCTTTGAGAGATCCAGCACAATCTTCGCGTGTCCTGAGGCGATCAGTTCGGTCATCCGCTCCTTAAAATCAGTGGCGACTCTGGCATCCAGCCGATCCTCCAGTGGCGTCACAATCAGCGCTTCGCCTGCTCTGTGCTGGTCAAGCTGCATCGCGTGGGCTCCTTTGTCTATTCGGGTCGCCGGATCTGGACTGTTACCGTCGCGAGGTACGTTGCCAGCCGTTCGCACAGCGTCGTCATGGCCTCTCGATCGCTGCGCGCGCCGGCCTCCTCGATTCGCTTTCCTATCGCGCTGATCTCTGGGAACCCATAGCCGCCTCCCGATCCTTTCAGGTTGTGGCCTAAACGCGCGAGTTCCTCGTATTTGCCTTCCTGGGCCAAGCGCTTGATCTGCTCGACATCACGGCGACGATTCTCCAGAAACTCCGGGATCAGGTCCGCGAGCTCCTCGTCAACATAGACGACCGTTGCCTGCTCTTCCATCCGCCCCTCCTGATGAGATCTTCGAGGCGGCATCTTCATCGGCCGCCTCAGAATCGCTCAGATAGTGTCTGATTGTCCGGAGCAGCAGATCCTTCCTGATCGGCTTCGCGAGATAATCATCCATTCCCTGCTGCAGACACTGCTCCCGATACCCCGCGATCGCGTGCGCCGTCATCGCGATGATCGGCGCCCGTCCCACGTTATGCTCTCGTTCCCATGCCCTGATGGCCCGAGTCGCCTCGAATCCATCCATCTCTGGCATCTGCACATCCATCAGGATGAGATCGTAGCGGACCCGCCGTACCGCGTTCACGGCTGCTATCCCATTCCCAGCAATCACGACCCAGTAGCCGGCCTTCTCCAGAATCCTTCTCGCCAGGTTCTGATTGTCCACGTTGTCCTCGACCAGTAGGATGTGTCGCTGGATTGTGGGGCGGTACGCCTCCGAGATCGGCGGCTCAGCGGGCGCCTCCGCGTCCTCCGCCCTTCGAAGCAGCCCCAGCAACACATCCAAGAGCTTTGACTGCTTGACCGGCTTGGTCAGGACCACCGTGATCCCCACCTCCTCCCTTGTGGCGGCGGGCAGTCCTTCCCAGGACGAGAGCATCACCAACTTGATCCCTTGAAGTCTTGGGTCCTGTCGGATTGCCCGCGCCACGGCCACCCCATCCATGCCCGGCATGTGATGATCCAGGATGACGACCTGCCAGCGGGCCTGCGGCTCCCGTAACAGCGCCAGAGCTTCCTCCCCCCCGGCTGCTTCCCCCACGGACACGCCCCACACTTGCAGCGTCCTGCGCAGGATCAGCCGGTTGGTCGGATTGTCATCCACCACCAACACCGTCACCTCGCGAAGATCTGGGTACGCCGCGCTCCTCGCTCGCGCCGTGTCGGCTTCAGGCTCCGCCGTTGAAACCATCAGCTCACAGTGGAAGGTGGACCCCTTGCCGACTTCGCTCTCCACCCATATCCGCCCGCCCATCAGCTCTACGAGGGCCTTCGAGATACTCAAGCCCAATCCGCTCCCCCCAAATCGTCGTGCCGTGCTGGCGTCCGCCTGAGCAAAGGGGTCAAAGATTCTGATCTGCTGATTGCTGGGAATGCCGATCCCGGTGTCGGCGACCGAAAAATGGAGCCCAATTCGACCAGGCGGTTCGGCCTTGGTCTGCTCAACCTGCAGCGCCACTTCTCCCCGCTCCGTAAACTTGATGGCATTGCCCACGAGGTTGACCAATACGTGCCTCAGACGCGTAGGATCGCCGCGCACCCGTGAGGGCAGCGCGGGATCTACATAGCATGTCAACTCCAGCCCCTTTTTCTGGGCCCGGATGCTCAAGACCTCGGCTACGCCTTCAACCAGTTCCCGCAGGTGAAAGCCCACTTCCTCAATCGCCATCTGGCCCGCCTCGATCTTGGAGAGATCAAGGATATCGTTGATGACCGTCAGCAGCGCCTCAGAAGAGGACTGCACCACCTGCAAGAACTCTCGCTGCTCCGTTGTAAGCGCAGTGTCGAGAGTAAGTTCGGTCATGCCCATGATGGCGTTGAGGGGCGTCCGGATCTCATGGCTCATCTTGGCCAAAAAATCACTCTTGGCGCGACTCGCGGCTTCGGCGGCGGATTTCGCCTGCTGCATTGCGGCCTCCGCCCGCTTGCGCTCTTCAATCTCTCGTTTCAGCTCTTCCGCCTGACGTTGTACGGAACTCCAGAGCCGGCTGTGCTCAATGACAATGGCGACCTGATCGGCCAGGGGGAGCAGGCGCTCGATGTCTCGTGAGGAGTACGTCCCGGCCGTCAGGCTGTCGAGGATAAAGACCCCCAGTACCTCTCCTCCAACCAGGAGGGGAAGCTCAAGACAGGACCGGACCCCCTCCTGCGCCAGGTAGATCTCATCGCGAAAACTGGCCTCCTTGACCAGATCGCGTACAAGCCGGGGCTCCCCGTGGGTAAGCATCCACTCGATCGCGGTGTCGTTCGTCGTTGGCCAGCTCTGTCCCTGGTAGGCAGCGAGTGGGGGGTGAGCCATGGAGTAGGCCATCTTGAGCTGATCGCCTTCCCGGAGAATCACCCCCAGGCGGTCATACGAAACGTAGGACTCCACCGCCCGGGCAAACGTCCCGAAGACCTCATCGAGTTCAAGCGAACGGTTCAGCAGCCGGCTCAGCGTGAAGAGCGCCTCCCAGCGCGCGGCGAGATCCTTGGTTGTCTCGTACAGTTGAGCCAGTTCGGCATGGGCGGCTGCCAGGTCCGTGTCTGCGCGCTTGCGGGCGGTGATGTCCTGCTTGACCGCGATGAAATGGGTGATCTGGCTGTGGTGGTCTCGAACGGGGGCGATGGTCTGCTCCTCGGTGTAGAGGCTTCCATCCTTACGCCGGTTGATCATCTCTCCGTGCCAGATCTGCCCGGAGAGAATCGTCTCCCAAAGGTGGCGGTAGAACGCAGTATTGTGATGGCCTGACTTTAGAAGGCGCGGATTGCGACCGAGCATCTCCTGGGCCGTGTAGCCTGTCAGCGGGGTGACGGCGGGATTGACCCAGACGATCGTCCCCTCCCGGTCCGTGATGACGATGCCGTTGGCAGCGGCCTCAAGCGCTGTGGTGCGCAGGTGGAGTTGGACTTCTGCCTGTTTGCGGGCGGTGATGTCACGAATCGCGCTCATGACGATCCCGCCCTCCTTGGTGGGATAATGGCTCAGCTTGATGTCTACGGGGAACTCACGTCCATCCTTGCGTACGCCGTACAATTCCAGACCGACCCCCATCGGCCGCGTCACGGGATGCGTGAGGTAGGCGGCACGATGTTCCACGTGCCGGCTGCGGAGGCGCTCGGGCACCACCATCTCAAGGGGTGCGCCAAGCAACTCCATCTGCGTATAGCCGAACAGCCTCTCCGCTTCATCGTTTGCGAGCACGATACGTCCCGTCTTATCGACAAGTAACATCGCATCCGGCGCATCCTTCACGAGTCCGCGAAACTTGGCCTCGCTTTCGGCGAGTGCGTTGAGCATCTCATCCAAACTACGGGCCAGACGGCTAAGTTCGTCAACCACTCGCGGCGCTGCCGGACAGAAACTCACAACACACTCATTAAGACTACGGGCCAGACGGTTGAGTTCGTCAACAGCCGATGTTGAGGGTGAAGTGGGTTGCATCTATCTCCTCCTGAAACCAAAGCTATCAGCGATCCGCTTTTAAATACGTCTACCAGCTTCAAGGCTGAACGCTGATGGCGCAGTACTGCATGATTCTTCCCGCTCGAGCACCAGCATAGTGATGTCGTCCTCAAACTCGCCGCCGCCCTTCCAGTGCTCTATTGCCTGCTTGATATCCGCCATGACGTCGGGCAATGGACGGTCTCGACACTCATCCACAAGGGCCATAAGGCGGTCTACGGAAAAACGCTCCCCATTTTTCCCGGTACATTCCGGAATGCCGTCGGAGTAGAAGAAGAGCCTGTCGCCGGGATGCAGGTGCAGTTCCTCTTCCCCATATGTGGTATCGGGCAACATCCCCACAGGAAATCCCCCTGTTCCCAGCAGCTCAGCTTTGGCCTCCTTGGGTTGATACACCGGGGACGGATGGCCGGCCTGAGTCAGTACTATTCGGGCGTCACGGGTTTCGACGATGCCGTAGATCATGGTGAAGTACTGCATCGCATCGTCCTTGGACTGGAACAGTTGGTTCAGGGTGTGAACGGCCTCCGCAGGCGTGATGATGTCGTAGTGGGGGGGGTCCGGGATGAAGCGCATCAAGGGGTTTCCCTGACTGACGGTGGGCGAGAGCAGCTTACTCAGGGTCACCGACAGCATCGCCGCAGGAATCCCATGACCGGAGACGTCAAGAATGTAAAAGCCGATCTGGTGCTCATTGAGCTGGAAGATATTGAAGATATCGCCTGCGACGAAATGACAGGGAACGAATATCCACTCACATCTGAACCCAGGGACGACCAGCGCATGGCTCGGCAGGAGAGATCGCTGCATCGTCACAGCCGCATCAAGGTCCTCACGAATCCTGGAATAGGCATCCTGGAGCTTTTTATTCTGCTCCTCCAGATTGCTTTCCAGTTTGACGATCCGTTCCCCAGCTCTGATGCGGACCTTGAGCTCTCCGGCATTGAAGGGCTTGATCAGAAAATCATCGGCGCCGGCTTCCATCCCCTTGATAAGCTCATCCCTTGAATGCTTGGCTGTCAGAAGGATGATGTAGATGTATCTCGCGAATCGCCCCTCCCTGATCCGACGGCAAAGTTCTAGGCCGTTCAGGTTCGGCATGATCCAGTCGGTAATCACAAAGCTGATCGGCTCGTTCTGGAGAATCTCCCACGCTTGCGCGCCATCGGCGGCAGCGACGATGTCGTACCCCCATCGTTGGAGGGTGTGCAGCAGAAGCCTCCGCATATCCGCATCATCGTCAACGATCAGTATCCGCATTGTACGCTCCTACCACCCAACTGCTCCTCTCCGACACCAATACCGCATGCTTCGGTGTTGCACCCATGGGCATAAACGTCCCTCCGGCTTTGTCATTGCGAGCGACCAACGGGAGCGTGGCAATCTCACCGTTGTTGTCCTGAAAGACTATGAGATTGCTTCGGCTTCGCCTCGCAATGACACGGGGAACTGTCTAACTAATAACAATAATAGTTTAGGGCGAGGCGGGCTGAGATGCAACTACATGAGGAGGTTCGTTAGATTCGCCATCGCGCCGCCTTCCCGCGCGTTATCGGAGCCGCCAGGATCTTACCGGACGATGGAGAAATCAAATCCCTCCAGCGTAGCCCGCACGTGGTTGAGGAAGGCGCTGGCGTAGGCGCCGTCGATGAGGCGATGATCGTAGGAGAGGCAGAGGTAGGCCATCGAACGGATGACGATCGCATCGTCAATCACGACCGGACGCTTCACGACCCTGCCCAGGCCCAGGATGGCTGCCTGCGGTTGAACAATGATCGGTGTTCCGATCATGGTCCCTAGCGCGCCGAAGTTGTTGACCGTGAAGGTTCCTTGGTGGACCTCATCCAGACTGATCCGCTTGTCGCGTGCCCTCGCGGCCAGGTCGGTCAACTGTTTCGTCAGGGTCAGAAAGCTCTTCTTATCTGCCTCCCGCAGCACCGGGACAATAAGACCTTCCTCCAGGGCCACGGCGATCCCGATATTGATCGCGTGCCTGACAATGATCCCCTCACGAGTGAAGGAGGCGTTTATGAGCGGATAGGCCCGCAGGCCATCCGCGACGGCCTTCACTACAAAGGGGAGAAAGGTAAGCGTGATTCCGGTTTGCTTGAGGAAGGCGTCATGGTGTACCTGTCGGTATCGGTCGATCGCCGTCATATCGACCTCGTGGATCTGTGTGACGTGAGCAGCGGTCCGCTGGCTCCGGATCATATGCTCAGCGATGGCCTTTCGCATAGGGCTGACCGGGAGGATCCGGTCCTCGGCAGCGGGAAGCGGTTCAAGGGGTACTTGGGGCGACGGGGCAGCCGTCTGCGCTCGGAGGGCGATGAAGTCGAGCAGATCCTTCTTAGTCACGCGTCCATCTGCGCCGGTTCCTCTCACCTGGGTGAGATCTACGCCGTGCTCCTTTGCGAGCTCGAGCACGGCAGGCGAGTGCCAGTGTGTTGTCGGAGCCGCAGCGTCTGCTGCAGGTGCAGCGGCCTGAACCCCCTTCTGCCGCTCCACCACCGGCCTGCCGGAAGGGACGGCGCCTAGGGGCAGCGACTCGTCGATGTAGGCCAGTACGGCTCCGACCGGCGCTGCACTGCCTTCCTGGACGACGATTCGGGCCAACACCCCGGCAACGGCGGAAGGGATTTCGACGTCCACCTTATCCGTAGAGATGGCCACCAGCGGCTCGTCCTTGGCGATCGAGTCGCCGACCTTCTTGAGCCAGGTGACGACCGTTCCCTCGGCGATGCTTTCGCCCATCTGGGGCATGATGACTTCAATGGGCATGGTCAGCGATCAGAAGCCGGCGAGTGCTCGCGCTTTGCCGGCGATCGTGTCGGAATTGGGCAGATACGCCTCCTCCAGCACCGGACTGAAGGGGACAGGGGTATGAGGGGGCGCCACACGGACGATAGGGGCATCCAGATACTGGAAGAGTTCCTCTGCGATCCGGGCCGCGATCTCGCCTCCAATGCCGCCGGTCTTTGGCGCCTCATGCACCACCATCACTCGCCCGGTCTTTTTGACCGAGGAGGCGATCGTCGCCATATCCAGAGGCTGAAGCGTTCGCAAGTCAACCACCTCCAGGTCAATCCCTTCAGTCAGGAGTCGCTCCGCCGCTGCGAGTGAGTGCTGGAGCATGGCGCCGTAGGTGATCACGCTGATGGTACTGCCTGGTCTTTTCACCTCTGCCTGGCCGATCGGCACGATCGTGTCTTCCGCCGGCACCTCCCCTTTGATGTGACGGTAAAGGTACTTGTGCTCAAAGTAGATCACCGGGTTGGGGTCGCGAATGGCCGCCTTCAGCAGTCCTTTCGCATCGGCAGGGGTGGAGGGGGCCACAAGCTTGAGGCCCGCCACATGAAAGAACCACGCCTCCGGGCACTGGGAATGGAACGGCCCCGCGTGGATGCCGCCGCCGTAAGGGGCCCGAATCACCATAGGGACCGGTTCGCCGGTGCGGTAGTGATGCTTGGCCGCCATATTGACGATCTGGTCAAAGGCGCAGGCGATGAAGTCGGAAAACTGCATCTCGACGACGGGCCGCATTCCCATGAGGGCCCCGCCGATCGCCGCCCCGACGAACCCCGACTCGGACAGAGGCGTATCCATCACCCGCTCCGGCCCGAACTTATCCAGGAATCCCTTTGTCACCTTGAAGGCGCCGCCGTAGACCCCGATGTCCTCTCCAAGCATGAAGACGCGCTCGTCCCGGTCCATTTCTTCCCACAAGGCTTGGCGGATCGCTTCGAGATAGGTGATTTCCATCCTGTCTCCTAACCTAACCGTTCATGTGTCATTGCGAGAGAGCGCAGCGACCGAAGCAATCCCACCGTTTTTCCCATCTCAACAACGCTGAGATTGCCACGCTTCCTTCGGTCGCTCGCAATGACGATTCAACAATGTTCCCGGGTTGCTATTTTCACCCTGTTAAGCGGCGTAGACTCCATCGAGGAGATCCTTTGTATCCGGAAGCGGGCTTGATTCCGCGAACAGGACCGCCTCCTCGATCTCCTTTGCGATGCGGTCGTCGATCGCCTTGGCGGTTACGTCATCAAGGAGTGTCTGATCCCGCAGACACGCTGCGAATCGATCGATCGGGTCTCGTGCTCGCCACTCTTCGAGCAGGGCCGGCGGAACATACGAGGCGTCGTCATGCTCGGCATGACCCCGCATCCGCATCGTTTTGCCTTCCACGAGTGAAGGGCCTTCGCCCATTCTCGCGCGAGCGGCCGCCAGGGCGACGGCGTTACGGACGGCGAGCACATCGTTGCCATCCACGCTGATGCCCGGCATCCCATAGGCCTTGGCGCGATCAGCGACATGCTCGATGGCCATCTGACGGGAGAGCGGGGTAGAGTAGGCGTACTGATTATTGTGACAGATGAAGACGACGGGCAGTTTCAGCACCGCTGCGAGGTTCAGTGCTTCGTGGAAATCACCACGACTGGACGCCCCATCGCCGAAGAAGGCCGCCACCACCCGCCGCTCGCGCCGAATCTTAAAAGTGAGGGCGACGCCTGCCGCCACCGGCAGCAGGTCGGCCATCGGGCTGATGAATCCGATGATGCCCCGTGTGATATCGCCGAAATGAACATTGCCGTCCCGTCCCCGGGTTAGTCCGGTCTGTTTGGCCAGGTACTGGGCCATATACTCCTTCGGCGTGATGCCCTTCATGAGATTTGCGCCGAGATCCCGGTGGGTGGGGGCGATGACGTCGCTGGGCTCGAGCGCGGACGCGCTCCCCACCGCGATGGCCTCTTCCCCTGTGCCGAGGTAGACGCCGCCGACGATCTTCCCCTGTCGGTAGAGCGTAATGACCCGCTGCTCGAGGCCGCGGGTCAGCTTGAGGTAGTAATAGATATTGAGTAACTCGGTCGGTGTGGGCTGCTGAACCCCCATCACGTTACCTCTCCATGGTGTTGTGTAGCGCGGCTTCGTCTCGCGGGCCGTAGTATAATCTGTCCAAACCGAGTTTGTAAATCATTTCATCATGCCTAAGAATAGACAATGGGATGCGTCATTGCGAGCGTAGCGAAGCAATCCAACCGTATCTTTCCACCTGCGATGTAGGGGCCATTCGCGAATCGCCCCTACGAGAACAGGGCGGTGAGATTGCCGCGCACTCTTTGAGTACTCGCAATGACAGATAAATGCTGAATAGGCTGCCCCGTAGTGTTCTCAGCGCCCCATCGCGAACATCATCAGGATGATCAAAGCGATAGCGACAGCCGCCACAATCAGCAGTAGGCGGGTAGCCCTTCGTGTATACTTATCTATACGTCGATGTGGCACCTCTTACTCCACCGCGATAGCCTTCGCTTCTTAGAGCCCGCTCTGAATCCATTCTCACCATAGCATACGGCCCTCGGCCTCCGCTACAGCAGATCACCCCTCATCACCCAATCCCCCCCTTTCAAAAAAGGGGGGCGAGGGGGGATTTGGCGGTGACCTTGGGTAGAAAGTCTCCCGCCTACGTCATTGCGAGGGACCCAGAGCGAAGCGAAGGGGACCGAAGCAATCTCACCGTTTTTCGCAGTGTCAAGCACGATGAGATTGCCGCGCTCCCGTTGGTCGCTCGCAACGACGAAGTCGGAGGGACGTTCATCCCCATCAGTGCGCCACCAGCGCATGGGATATTGCGAGCCCAGCGACCGAACTCACCCGATCCCCCCCTTTCAAAAAGGGGGGCGAGGGGGGATTTGCCGGCCTCATTTTGACCTTGACAGGCGTCTGTCCGGGTCTTATCGTAGCGTCACTTCACTGCTGTTCGTATCCTACTGAACTGGAGTATGTGGCTGTGATGACTGACAAGGTTCGGTTATCGCGCTATAGTAGCCTTGGGCTGAAGGAACGTGTGTGCGGCCCTTTGGAGTTTATTGAACTCCAAAGGGCCGTTCTGTTTTGAGAAGCCAGGGTGCGGCAGTTGTTCGGCTACAGCGACGTCAACACCACAATGATCTATGCCCATGTGTTGAACCGAGGGGGTAGGGGAGTCCACAGCCCTGTTGATAGCCTCGGATTTGCTTTGGGTGCTTCGCGGTTGGAAGGCTGGATAGGTTGACATAGGTGCAGCGTTTGCCATCGTCAGGATTTATAAAGATTTGTTGCTAACTACGCGAGAAGGCAATACTGTCTGCCATAGCTTTAAAAACGGTTGGTCGAGATAGACTGATCAGCATACATAATAGTTAGACCCCACAAGTTCCTACTGAAGAAGGGAGAAATCTATGAAAGCTCGTTTGCTTGCTTGCACACTGGCGCTAATGGGCGCGCTTGCAAGCACCAGCGCAAATGCCCAACAGAGACAAAGTGTCGAGCCGGCGCTCGTAATCAACGGTACACCAGTTGAGGCAGCTGTTAGGACCATTGCAGGCAAGGTGTACGTCGAAATTGACCAAATCGCCAAGGTGCTAAATCTCACAGTAAATAGAGCAACCGGTGTAATTGTTGTCGAGAGCGCAGTAAATCCACCGCACGTTTCAATGCCACCGAGTCCCGCGTCAATCTCTGGCAGTCTGACCTACTACTTCAATCGGAACTATGGTAACCGTCCGGATACAGGAGCCAAAGTCTACTTGCTGAGCGCCGAGAAAGAGTTTGATGTGAAGGATGATGATCTCGTGGTTGCTGTCGGAGACAAGATTACGATAGTGAGGAACAAGTCAGAAAAGAACGAGCACACCGCCTTGCTCCAAACAGCCGCAGATGGAAACGGCAGGTTCGAGTTCAAGTCGGTACCGCCTGGCAGCTACACCCTGGTCGCGATCTCCTCACACACACGAGGAAAGGCGTCATCAGAGATAATGGGGAAGATCCTGAAGCGCTCACTGGAGATCAAATCGGGGGCGTCACTTGATGCCTCCCATGACTTCGGCATGAACTACTTATAACACTTCCATGGCGGCCGATTACCTCAAATGTTAGGCGGCGGAAAATATGCCCACTGTAACTCTCGGCACGCGACGACTCTACGACGCCCTCGGCGTCGAAACCGCCGCCATTGGAGAATTCCTTCATAAAGTCGATTTGACGATAGGAAAGAGCATCACGCTATATCTCGGTCCTACCCCTCCACTTGGAATCATGTCGTTAGAAGGTGCCCAATATGGAATCCCAGGCCAAAATTCGCTCATGTTACATACGAACAACAACTACGAAGCACCTTGTTTTTTAGAGATTGCTATTTTGGCCTCGCGTGATATAACACCGCACCAACTGAGTTTACTTCAAGAAGAAAATAAGGAGACTCGGGAGGCACTCTTAGAGACGGAGAGGAAGAACTCAGAGTCGTCAGAGCAATTGTTGGACGTCATTAGCGGAATACTAGGCCTCCGCCTCCATAGACAGCTCGTTCTAAAACCGCTAGTTGAAAACTCTTTCTTGGGCGGCGAGTTTAAGCCCGTAAGTTCTTTTGTGGGTCCAGCGATGGAGATGCTAGAGAGCATAAAAGCAAACTCGAATACGGGGCCACACGTCCTACGACTCCTAGAAGGAATGGCCGATATTCCCGAAGATGTCTTGCGGAAAGGCGGTGCAATACTGCATTGGTTGCTTAAAGCGTGGCGCGAAAGGGATGTCATTTCAAAGTTCATATACCTCTTCATCCCGCTTGAAGCCATCCTTCAGTCAACCGCAGAACTAGCAACTGACTCGAAAGTGAATTTAGAGTCTCTCGAAGCCATTGTGAGAAGTTCAGACGTTCACGATAAGGAATCTTTACTTCAATTCCTCGATCGAGCCAAGACAAAATTCGGCCCTACCCTTAATTCGCGGTTTGAAGAGTTCGCCAGACGTGCCGCAATACCAGGCTGGGAACTGGATTCTGAAGCTTTCAAAAAGTACAACCGAATGAGGAATCTCCTCCTGCACGCAGGCCATAGAAACGTGCGCAGCCATATAAATTTCGAGAAGAACACTCGAACGCTGGAGGACTTAGTTGAGCGATATGTATCGATTGCTCTCCTGGGCAGCCCCGACGTCTATCCGAGTCGATGGCGACCACAGCGTGGTACGGCTGCCCAACTAGCCAATGCAGTGGACGCCTGACGGTGCCGCTGACCCGCAACGCCGTTGGGCGGACAAGGAGGTGAGAAATGACAGGAGGCTGGCTGGCGTTTCTGCTGTTGCTAGCGTCCCCTGTGACGGCCCTGGCGCTGGACGATGTCACCGACACCGTCAAACAAGAAATCCTTGCCCGGTGCCGACGCCAGATGGGGCAGTATGGGGCTTCCATGGTCAAAGCCTGCGCCGACCAGGACCTCTCTGCGGCGAAACAGCTCACCCGATACCCAAGGGACGAAGCCACCAAGGAGATTCTTGATCGTTGCGAGCGACAAATGCGTCAGTATGGCTGGAACATGGTCAAAGCCTGCGCCGATCAGGACATTGAGGCGCTCCACGCCCTCGCCGAATACGTGAGGACTCACACGGATATCGTCGCTTCCTGCACTCAACGCATGCGCACCTACGGTTGGAACATGGTCAAGGCCTGCGCTGATCAAGATATTGAGGCCGAGAAGGCCCTTCGGAAGTTCTAGGGCGGGCACCGTTACGCAGGCGGGGGGCGACGCCTAACTTCGGCATGCAGCCAGCGGCCTTCAGCCGCGGCTGACACCGGCGTTAGCATTACAAGGAGAAACCTATGGGAAACTGTAAGTATTGTGGCAAACCGGCGGGCTTATTTCGGGGCAAGCATGAAGAGTGCGAGCAGACATATTTACAACACCAACGGCTAATAGAAGATGGTATGCAACGGATCATCAGTGAAGCAACGTTAGCGATCAAAGGTTCAGAATCCCTTGATGTAGTCCAGTCGAAGATCTCTCAAATCGAAGAAGCGTCCTTTGTGCCTCCTTCAGAACGACCATTTCTACTCGTCAAAGGCTGGGAGGCATGTGTCGAGCAGTTCCTTGAAGACGGCATCCTTGATGAAAATGAGGAAAAGCGCCTGATGGAGTTTAAGAATCGTTTCGCTCTGTCTCAAAACGATCTTGACCGGGGAGGAGCATATACCAGAGTTACAAAAGCCGCCGTACTAAGAGATGTTCTCAATGGTGTCCTTCCGACACGTGTGTCAATCCATGGTAATCTCCCAATCAATTTTCAGAAAAGCGAACAAATCGTATGGGTATTTCCTAACTCACAATACTTAGAAGACAAGACGCGCCGCCAGTACGTCGGCGGTTATCAAGGCGTAAGCCTCCGCGTCATGAAAGGTATCTACTATAGAGTGGGTGCGTTTAAAGGTCACCCTGTTGAGCATACTGAGCGCGTTCACATCGATACCGGAATGGTTGTCACAACCAACAAACATATCTACTTTGCTAGCCCACGCAAAAGCTTCAGGGTTCCTTATTCGAAGATTGTTTCCTTCGAACCTTTTAGCGATGGTATAGGGGTAATGCGTGACGCCGCGACGGCTAAACCGCAGATTTTCGTCACTGGTGACGGTTAGTTCATCTATAACTTGGTAACCAATCTATCACGGCTATAAATGCTAACAACCGCATCAAGTCAAATTCCGGGGACACCATACGCAATTCGTGACGTGGTGCTGACGCCGCCATAGCGTTGCTGCATGGCACGGATCGTAGCGCCAAGCTACCCCATCATGTCACACAGCGGGGCAATCGCAGGCAGGCGACTTTTGTCTGTGAAGAGGGCCATGCGGCATACCTCCGCCTGATGTCTGCGTAGTGCTCCCGCTGGAACGTGGAGGTGTGGGCGTACTGCTTGATGCCCAATCACGTGCATATGATCGCGGTGCCCGTGTCAGGCGAAGGCAACGGTCTGGTGAGGGTCACGCCCTTGCTTGAAATGGTCGGGACCTGGCAGGACGTTCTTCTGAGTGGCGTATCTGGTGACGAGCGTGACAGGATACGGCGTCATGAGCGGACGGGCAGACCTTTGGGACATGACGGTTGGGTTGAAAAGCTTGAACGGGCATTGGGTCGTATCCTACACCGCCAGAAGCCAGGGAGGAAAAAGGGGCTGAACCGGAAATGAGTATGGTGTCCCCCGACTAAAGACTCAGCGCTAGCCATCTACTGCGCAACGAGGTGTGGCGCTTAACAGGTAAGCGTGGCATACTGAACTTAAGGATTGCTCCGGTCTAGGCATCAGACTCAATGAATCAGTATTGACGGAATGTTGTCAGGAAGGAGAGACTAGACCATGTCAAAGGTAGACGAACTCAAAACGGAAATCGAGCAACTTCCCCAGGAGGAGTTCTCGAAACTCGTCCGCTGGCTGTCAGCAAAGGAATGGGAGAGGTGGGACAAGGAGATCGAGGCCGATTCTGAGACTGGAAAGCTGGATTTCCTAGTGCGTGAGGCGCTTGACGCGAAAGCTAAGGGGAGTCTTAAGGACCTGTGAGGCATCGTACGACAGCCCGATTTTGGGCTCGCCTTGCTTGCCTTCCAGAAGGTGTCCAGAGAGTGGCCCGACGAAATTTCGCGCTCCTGAAAGAAAATCCTGCACATCCTTCGCTACGCTTCAAAAAGGTTGGCAGGCTGTGGTCCGTGAGAGTTGGGCCTCATCATCGGGCGCTGGCGGTTGAGGACGGCGCGGATTTCATCTGGGTTTGGATCGGTGCTCACGATGAGTACGAGCGAATCATCGAGCAACAAGACTAACTTCTAGCTCCAGGTCAATCGCGAATCGCGACGGCTGAGCGATGCATCAGGCTGTCACCTCTGTCCAACAAACCGGAAATGACATGTCGTCGCCCGACCAGCAAACCACGGGAGGGAGCATCCATCATGCCCGATCGCGAAACCAAACTGGAGCGCAGTAGGCTGGCCGAATTGAAAATCGGTTACGCGACGACGACGGATACCTCGCCACGAACCTTGCGTGTAGGCCTGACCGTAATCTTCACGTCCTGCCCCAGGGCGGTGAGAAACTCCGTGAGGCACTCGACGGAGAAGTTCCCGGAGCGGTTGCGCATCAGTGCGGAGACGTGGGGCTGCTTGACGCCGAGGATCTTTCCCGCTTCAGCTTGAGTAAGGCCGCGCTTTTTGATGATGCGGTAAATGTGCAGCGTCAGACGCGCCTTCAGGAGTTCCTGCTCCGGATGAGGCAGATCGAGGTCGGCGAAGACATTCCCGCTGCTGTGTTCTATCCTGACGGGCTTTTTTGTTCGCGTGGTCATGCTCATTCTATACTGCCAGAAGCCAGGGAGGAAGAAGGTAAGCTTATCACGTCCGTCTCACCGCAATGATTTTCAGCCGTCGGCCATGTTTGGCCAACAGTGTTTGCCACACCCTCATGTCCTGGTCGTTTTCGGTGACGAGTGGCAGACCGGCGGAAGAGGTCGACACGGCGATCAGCACATCGGGCAAATGATCGCTCGGTTTGATTGTCCCATACCAACGGCTATACCTGGCAAGCAGCAGCCCGGCCAGCGCCCATTCGTCCACCGTGGGGGTCAGGATCCTGTCCTGCATAGCGAAAGCTTGGCGAATCCGGTCGACATCCCGTCGGTCCTGGAGACTACGAGTCCCGGCATACAACTCTTGTAGGACAACCGAGGAGAGCCAGGCCCGCCCATGTCTGACTTCACGCTGGATGACGTCGTTGTAGGCTTGGTATCGGATCCGGGCTACCCAGATCGAGGAGTCAAAGAGCATGCTGCCTATGACCCATTATCGTGTGCTTTTGCGGGTGGAGCGTCGTGGGGTCCGCCCGTAGGCGCTGACCCATGTACCGCGGCGTTGCAAGCCCTCCAACGCTGCACCCACCTGTTCTGCGGCGAGGGCATGGTCGATGGCGACGCGGACGGCTTCGGATTCGCTTTTGACGCCTAAGAGCTCTCTGAGCTGCTGAACCTTGTGCCGGTTCACCATGAAGTTTTTCCGTTCAATCGTCTCCGTTCTCATGCTTGATACCTCCAGAGGTGTGTGCTACTCGAAATGAGTTTATTACACACGCAGGCTTTCGGTCAACCCAAGGTAAGGAAAAAGATTCCAGGCGTACTACGCATGTCGTGCCGCACCATCCACAATTCTTGACTTTGTGCTTACGTCGCTATAGCGTTGTTGCATGGCAAGCATCCCACGGGTCGTCGCGCCAGGTCTACCCCAAGAAGCCAGGGAGGAAAAGGGGGTTGAACCAGACATGAGTATGGTGTCCCCCGACTAAATAGGAGCCATGTCCAAGGACGACGAGAGCTTCATTACCGACCTTACCGCGCAGACTTCCTACGGCGGCTACCTCTGCCTCGCCGAGCTGCTCGCGGCGCAGCGCCCGCGCTCGTCGCATCACGATGAGATGCTCTTCATCGTCCAGCATCAAGTTTCTGAGCTGTGGATGAAGCTCATGATCCACGAGCTCGAGGCCGCGATCACGCACGTACGCGCCGACCGCCTGGCGCCGTGCTTCAAGATCCTCGCGCGCGTGAAGCAGGTGCAGCGCCAGCTCTTCGAGCAGTGGTCGGTGCTCGAGACGCTCACACCATCGGAGTATGTCGAGTTCCGCGGCGTGCTGGGACCCGCCTCTGGGCTGCAGTCCTACCAGTTCCGTGCCATTGAGTTCCTGCTGGGCAACAAGAACGCGCGCTTCATGGACGTGCACCGCCACGACGCGTCGGCCTACGAGCGGCTCGCGATGCTGCTCGCCTCGCCCAGCCTGTACGACGAGTTCCTGCGCTACCTCGCGCGCCGCGGCATGCCGGTGCCGTCCGAGCGCGTCGAGCGCGACTGGTCGCAGCCCTACGAGAAGCACTCGGGCGTGACTGCCGTTTTCAAGACGATTTATCAGAACACGCAGAAGTTTTGGGTCGAGTACGACATGTGCGAAAAGCTGGTCGACGTCGAGGAGAACTTTCAGCTCTGGCGCTTCCGCCACGTAAAGACGGTCGAGCGCATCATCGGCTTCAAGCCGGGCACCGGCGGTACTGCCGGCGTCGCCTTCCTGCGCCAGACGCTCGAGACGGCGCTCTTTCCGGAGTTGGTCGATGTCCGCACCGAGATTCACTGAGGCGTACTTGCGGCACTCGGTGTGGCCGCGCTTCTCGCGCGTGCTCGCCAGGGAGGAGATCTACCTCGCCAACCACTCGCTCGGCCGGCCGCCCGACCGCATGGCCGAGGACGTGCGCGCGGCGCTTGACGTGTGGTACCGCGACATGGACGACTCCTGGCAGTTCTGGCTTCAACAACAAGAACGATTTCGAGAACTCACGGCAACCCTGGTGGGCGCCTCCCGCACCGACTGTATCGTCCCCAAGACCAGCGCCGGCCAGGGGCTGCGCGCGGTGCTGAACGCGCTGCCGGGCAAGCCGCGCGTGGCGACCAGCGACGGCGAATTCGACTCGCTCGACTTCATCCTGCGCGTCTACCGCGAGCAGGGGCGCATCGACCTCGATCTCGCGCCCTGGCGCGAGCTTAGTGTCGCCGGCGCCGACCTCGTTGTACTCTCGAGCGTCATGTTCCGTACCGGCGAGGTCGTCGAGAACCTGCCGACCTTCGTGCGCGGCGCGCACCTCGCGGGCGCGCTGGTGATGCTCGACGTCTACCACCACGCCGGCGCGCTGCCGCTCGATCTCGAAGCGCTCGGCGTCGATTTCGCGGTCGGCGGCTCGTATTAGTACACGCGCGGCGGCCCTGGCGCGTGCTGGCTCTACGTGCGCCCGGGGCTCGCCGAGACCATGCGGACGCTCGACACCGGCTGGTTCGCGAAGAAGGACGTCTTCTCCTACGCGCGGCCCGACCCGCCGGAGTACGGCCGCGGCGGCGACGCGTGGCTCGAGTCCACGCCGCCGGTGCTCGCGCCGGTGCAGGCGCTCGCCGGCCTCGAACTCACCCTCGAACTCGGCGTCGAGCGCTTGCGCGCGCACAATCTCGCGCAGAAGAGCCGCCTCGCCTTGCTCCTCTTCGAGCAGGGCGTCAAGGCCGTGGGCGTCGGCGGCGCGCACGGTGCCTTCCTCACCGTCGCGCATCCCGAGTCCGGCACGATCGCGAAGCACCTGCACGAGAAAGGGGTGAAGGTCGACGCGCGCGGCGAGTGCCTGCGCATCTGTCCCGACATCCTCAACTCCGATATGGAGCTCGAGTGTGCTGCGCGCCTGATCGGCGCAGCGGTTCATGAGCATTGAGGCGCTTGTCTTCGACTTCGACGCCGTGCCCGGACGCTCGGCATCGAACTTCCCGGCGAGGCAATGCGAGACACATGAACGGGTTGCGTGATCAATCTCCATTCTTTGACGCTCCGAAGAGATACGGTTGCAGGACCCACCCGATGGGGAGTGATGCGATCTGCATCTTAAGGCTGAAAATGGGCTAGAGGAGCGGATTTCTCCGGTGCGCTCTTCAGGAAAAAACTTGACAGTCGTGGAATCGTCAGTAATATAAAAGTCAGGCAGTATGGTGTGTGGCCCTTGGATGCGCAATACAACGATGAGCGGAGGAACCAAGGGTGCAAGGAGGTCAGACGACAATGAGCGACCCCGAAAAGGGCCCGGCGAAGTTAAGCTCTTTCAGAAAGACTATGCGGAAGCTTTCTGAACAGCTTCCGGGGAGCGAGACCACGTACAACCGTAAGCTTTCTCGGTATGAGGGTGAGATTGAGTCTCTTCAAGCGCAAGTGAAGACACTTGAAGAGGAGGTCTATCACCTTCAGCGACGACTGGATCAGACTCCCAAAGAGTTCGAGTTTCTCCGATCCAAGCTCGACCAGTCGCGTGAGCAGTTGGGTCAGGCGCATAATCAGAATCAGCGGATGGTCGAGGCCTTACAGCAGGCGAAGGAGCAGATAGAGAGCCTTCGCGAGGAAGTAGAGAAGCTCTCTGCCCCGCCGAGCCCGTATGGGATCTTTGCGTCGATGAACCCCGACCAGACGGCAAACATCTACACAGGCGGCCGAAAGTTGAAGGTCAACCTTCACCCTTCGATACGTCCGGATACGCTGCGTAAGGGCCAGGAACTCATCCTGAATGAGGCGTTTAATGTGATTGAGGCGGCAGGCTTCGATGAGCAGGGCGAGGTTGTGACCCTGAAAGACCGGCTCGATGAAGGTCGAGCTGTGGTCACACTGCGCGCCGATGAGGTGCGGGTAGTCGAGCTGGCCGATCCGCTGCGACAACTTCCGCTGAAGGCCGGTGACCATCTGCTCCTCGACCCGCGGTCCGGGCATATTCTGGAGAAGTTACCCAAGACCGACGTCCAGGAACTGTTCCTTGAGGAGGTTCCGAGTATCGGCTATGAGGCCATCGGTGGGCTCGGTCCTCAGATCGAGATGATCAGGGATGCCATCGAGTTGCCGCATCTGTATGTTGACTATTTCAGAGAACACCAGCTCCAGCCCCCGAAGGGGGTGTTGCTCTATGGGCCGCCAGGTTGCGGCAAGACCCTGATCGCGAAGGCGGTCGCGCACTCGCTGGCCGAGCAACTGGCCAAGAAGACGGGACAGGCGGTCAAAGGCTACTTCCTGAACGTCAAGGGGCCTGAGTTGCTGAACAAATATGTCGGCGAGACGGAAAGGCAGATACGGGAGATCTTCGGTAGGGCCAAGGAGAAGGCCACCGAGGGATCGCCGGTGGTCATCTTCTTTGATGAGATGGACTCGCTCTTCCGGACTCGTGGTTCGGGCATCTCCTCGGATATAGAGTCTACGATCGTTCCGCAATTCCTGGCGGAGCTGGATGGTGTAGAGGGGCTCAAGCACGTGATCGTTATCGGGGCTACGAACCGGCAGGATCTCATCGACCCGGCTGTCCTGCGTCCCGGACGTTTTGATGTGAAGATTAAGATCGACCGGCCTGATCAGAGTGCGGCTCATGAGATCTTCGCAAAGTATCTGACGGCTGAACTGCCGTTTGCAGCGACTGAGGTTAAGACGCATGGGACGCGTGAAAAGGCGGCGGCGGCCATGATTGCGGCGGCCATTGAGCTTCTGTACGCCACAGTCCCTGAGCACCGCTTTCTGGAGGTCACGTACGCATCCGGCCAGCAGGAAACGCTGTACTTCAAGGATTTCTCCTCAGGAGCGATGATCGAATCGGTCTGTACAAGGGCCAAGAAGCGGGCGGTCAAGCGGATGATCGCGACGGGTGTCAAGGGCCTGACGGTGGAGGACCTGCTCGATGCGGTCCGGACCGAGTTCAGGGAGAATGAAGATCTGCCGAACACCACCAATCCGGACGACTGGGCCAAGATTGCCGGCCGGCGAAGCGAGCGTATCGTGAATGTGCGGACAGTCTTCGACCGTGAAGAGAAGAAGTCCCGCAAGGTTGAAACCATCTCCACCGGCCACTATCTGTGATATGTGCATTCAGCGATGAGCTGTCAGCTTTCAGCAAAAACCATCGCTTGTGAGAAACAATCCACAATTCCTAAGATGAGGATGCGAGCCGAGCATCTTGAATCGTCTTGTCTTGCTGACCGCTGATTGCTGACGGCTGAACGCTTACTCTGGGACGAGGACACATGGCAATCGAAAAGATCATGGGGACCGAGACTGAGTTGGGGATCAGCGCCAAGGATCCCCGCGGATTCGATCCCGTATCCGGTTCCATCCTGTTGATTAACAGCCATCGTCCCATCGCTGAGGTGAAGGCGATATGGGATTACACCGGTGAGAACCCGCTCCTCGATGCCCGCGGATTCGAGGTGAGCGGGGAGCGCGAAAGGCCGAGTCAACAGGATAACCGCACCATCAATAAGCTGCTTCGAAACGGGGGCCGCCTCTATGTCGATGGGGCCCACCCCGAATACTCGACGCCAGAGTGCGCGAACGCCAGGGACGTCGTCTGTTACGAGAAGGCGGGCGAGCGAATCTTCGAGCTGTGCCTGGCCTCAGCCAACCTGACCTTGCCGGAGCGGCAGCGGATCGTTGTCTACAAGAATAATAGTGATGGGAAGGGGAACAGCTACGGCCACCATGAAAACTACCTGATGGAACGGCGGGTTCCATTTGACCAGATTGTCCAGGGACTCGCGCCGTTTCTGGCGACCCGTCAGATCTTTGCGGGCGCAGGAAAGGTCGGGGCCGAAAACGGCGGCGAGCGTTGCGACTTTCAGATCTCTCAACGGGCCGACTTCTTCGAAACCTTTATCGGTCTCGACACCATGGCCAAGCGGCCCATCAACAATACCCGCGATGAG
>JACPQW010000174.1 GCA_016190285.1 Candidatus Methylomirabilis oxygeniifera | reverse complement strand
GGGTCAATGATGCGCCCGCGCTCAAGAAGGCCGACATCGGCATCGCGATGGGCATCACCGGCACGGACGTGACCAAAGAGGCTGCCGCCATGACGCTCACTGACGACAACTTTGCGTCCATTGTCGCGGCGGTGGAAGAGGGCCGGGGCATCTTCGACAACATCAAAAAATATCTGATGTACCTGCTGTCGTGCAACATCGGCGAAATCGTCCTGATGGCCGGAGCCACACTGCTGGGCCTACCCATGCCGTTGACTGCCGTGCAGATCCTGTATGTCAATCTCGCCACCGATGGCTTACCCGCATTGGCGTTGGCCGTCGATCCACCCGAACCCGACCTCATGCGCTGCAAGCCCAGAAATCCACGCACCGGCATCTTCACCCGACCTGTCGTGACTGTGATGGTCGTGGGCGGATTGTGGTCGGCGGCAGTCAACTTGGGCCTCTTTGCATGGGCGCTCCACTCCGGCCGGAGCGTGGAAAAAGCCATGACGATGATTTTCGTGTCACTGGTGCTGATTGAGAGCTTCAAGGCCTATAACTTCCGCTCCGACCGCCATTCAGTATTGAGTCAGCCCTTTGCCAACAGGTGGCTGAATCTGGCGATTGTATCGGGGCTAGTGCAGTTGGCTATCATTGTCTATGCGCCGTTCCTGCGCGAGCCGTTTAGCACGTTAAGCCTGCCGCTCGTGGATTGGGCGCTCGTCGTCGTGTTGGCTTCTACTGTTTCGCCTGTGTTAGAATCGGCCAAGTGGATGGCGCGGCGCGGATGGTTCGGAGAAATGAGTTAGGAGCGAGCGGAACGGGAGTATCAGAGCCATGGCAATTCGGGTCGTTCAACTTGGCACTCCTCGGACCCCTGGCGAGGGGCTGCGCCTGGGTACGGTGCGGCGTCCGCCACGTGGAGTGCCCAGGAGCGAATACGCGTTACGTGACTTCTATGACGTGTGGCTGCCGGAACTGGCGCCATCAGCGGAGCTCGTCAAAGTCGCGCTTCGCGCTCAAGATGGGCGTGAGTGGCAGACGTTCGTCAGACGGTACCGGGCTGAGATGAAGTATCCTGCTGCCAGTCGGCTCCTCAGCCTCCTGGCTGCCTTTTCGCAGCGTACAGCCTTTTCCGTGGGGTGCTATTGCGCAGACGAGGCCCGCTGCCACCGCTCGATCCTCAAGGCGCTGCTCGAAGAGCATGGAGCGCGCCTTGAATAACGCGAGACATAGGTCGTCACACATGCCGGTTCTTCTGGTGCCGGCGGGCAGCCGGGCGGCTGCGCAGGCGGCGTTAGACGCCGGTGCCGACGCCATCTACGTGGGCCTCAAAGGCTTCAGCCGCGGCGGGTCCAGGAACGAACTGACCGCCCCTGAACTTCAGGACGTACTGGTGGCGGCCCATGCGCAGGGCCGCCACGTGCAGGCTGCGCTCAATACCATCCCACGCCAGGCCGAACGACGAGACCTCGTGGAAAAGGTCGGCGAGCTGATCGGCTGGGGGATTGATGGGGTCATCGTGAACGACGCCGGCCTCGTGGCTGAGCTTCGAAGTCGGTACCCCCGGCTTGGCATCACCGCCAGCATTGGTTGCGTCGTCATGAACGAGGCTGATGTTGCCTTCTATCGCGACCTGGGAGCCGACGCAGTCGTGCTTCCAGGCACCCTGACGCCTGATGAGATAGCCGCCTTCGCTCAGGTTCCAGGCGTGGTGATCGAGGTGATGGTCCACATGGTGGACGAGTTCATCCTCTTGGGCAGATGCTGGATGCCGAGCTATTACCAGATGAATCAGGCTCTGCCTGCACCCCTTGGTAGCAGTGGGGGTCGCCTGCTCGGAAGCGTGAAGCGGGGAGGCGCCGGGGTGTGCTTTAAGATCTGCGAGCAGCCGTGGGAGCTGTATCGGGGCGTGCGATGCGTAGTCACACGGCTGCTGCCGAGCCGCCAGATCAGCGCGATCAACCACCTGGCCGATCTCCTCAATGCCGGTGTCGATGTCATCAAGCTCCAGGGCAGAAGTCTCGCACCCGACCTGGTCGCCCCACTCGTACGGCGCTATCGCCTGGCGATCGATGCCTGGATGGCGGGAGAGCCCTTACCGGCATTTGCAGAGTCGTGTCTGGAACCGTCCTGGACGGTAATGCGCCGGTGACCTGTCTGCCGTCAGGCAGGGGTCAGGATGAAGGAGGGGCAGTGGCGCCGGCCTTTGAGCTGAATACAACCATCTCGAATCTGCGGGATCTCACCGAGTCGGATCTGAGCCCCTACGATGCCATTTACCTTGGCAACATCACCTGCCGGCTGTACGAGGGCAACCTGCTGGAGCACCTCGATGACCTGCGGGAGGCGATAGCGATCCTGAAGGGCCAAGGGCAGAAGGCGTATGTCAGCACTTATACCACGCCCCGCAACAATGACCTGCCGCAGATTCAAAAGGTTGTTGCGGCGGCCGTGGAGGCCGGGGCGGATGCCGTTGAGGTCCATAACCTCGGGGTCTTGAAGATCGTCCACGAGGCGCACCCCGATCTTGCCGTCCACATCGGTGGCTTCGCAAATGTCTATACCGATGTTGGTGCTGCTGTCCTGAAACGATACGGGGCAGTTCGCATCACGCCCAACTATGAACTGAGCCTGGAGGAGATCGGTGAGATTCAGCGCGAGGTCGGACTGCCAATGGAACTGCTGGTTCATGGCAAGATGCCGCTCGGCATTTCTGACGACTGTTGGCTTCTTGAATATGAGCAGACCTGGGGGGTACCATGCCCTGCCCTCTGCCGGCAAGAGCTGTTCCTGAAGCAGGGCGATTGGGCGATGAAGTCGATCGGGAAAGGAGTCCTGAGCGGGAAAGATGTCTGCCTGTTAGAGCACCTGAGGCGGCTGATGACCGGGGGTCACGCCTGCTTTCGGGTTGAGGCGGCTTCAGAAAGTCCTGCCTACCGACTGGAGATTGGCCGGGTCTACCGCGAGGCCCTTGAGGCTGCCCTGTCGGGAAGCGACGGCCTGAAAGGGCAGTGGTGGGACACGATCAGACACCATGCGCGAATCGGCCTGTGCAACGGCTTTTACTTTGGCACATCGGGGATGGCCTATCATGGCGTGCAGAGTCCGGGCGCGGACGCTGCTGAGGCTCAACGGAGTGGAGTCGGGCAATGATTGAGCTGCTTGCTCCCGCTGGCAATCTGAAGATGGCGGTGGAGGTTAGGCGAGCTGGGGCCAACGCCATCTATGTGGGACCGCGAGGCTGGAGCCGACGCCGTGACACCTTTGAGATGGACGATGGCGCCGTCCGTGAAGCGATTCGGCTCGCCCATGATGGCGGCGCTAAGCTCCGAGTAGCCTGCAATACGCACATGCAATCCAAAGAGATTCCGGCGCTGCTCAGCCGAATGGAGCGCTTCGTCATGGACGGCGTGGATGGCGCCATCATGGCCGATATCGGCGCGACTGCGGCCGTGCATCGGCGCTTTCCCGAATTGTCGATCCATGCGAGTGTCGGGGCCAACATCCTGAACGACGCTGACGTGGCCTTTTACCGTGAGATCGGTGTCTGTCAGGTTGTGGCCGATACCAAGCTGACCTTGCGGGAGCTTCTCTCCAGAAAGGCGCGACTCGACGTCGGAATCGAGATCCTGATCCATGCGAACACCTGCTATACCTACCTGGGCAAATGTTGGATGTCGCCATACGCCCGGCTTGAGCGAACGATCGACGAGGTGGGCAAGGACCTCTTCAAGGGGAGTCCGAACCGGGGCGGCCTTGACTACCGCGTCTGTCTTGAGACCTGGCAACTTTACAGCGGCGATGTCAAGTGGGAGGACCGCGTGGCGCTCAAGAACGAGGCGTTCTTCCTGCTGGAGGATATCCCGAGCCTGATCGATCTAGGCGTCCGCTGCCTGAAGATCCAGGGCCGCGAATACGCTACGCCGCTCGTGGGAAACATCGTCAGATTCTATCGTGAGCTGATCGACGCCTATGCCGTCAACGCGCCTGGTGAGCCGTTTGATATGAGCCCTTGGAAGGCGCGCCTAACCGCGATCCAGGCCGAGCGGGATAGCCAGCGGAGCATGGGAACCCTGGCCTTACTGGCCGAGGCCAAGGTGCCCGTCGCTGCCGCTCGCTAAGTACTGCCTTTCAGAATGACGATGACGTGAGCCCCCTCGTTCGTGGTGAGCCTGTCGAACCATGAACGTTCGCACTTCGACAAGCTCAGTGTGAACGGTAATGCCCACTGAATACATCACCGTATTTATGGTTAGGAGTACTTAGCCGGCAGTGGTTGGCGCTGCGACGGGGGCCGGGGCAGCGACAGGGGCTGGCGCAGCGGCAGTCGGCTTTTCTTCTACGGGCACAGGTACGGCCTTTTTGACCGACAGTTGCCACCGGGGCAACCCATCGAGGATCTTCTTCGGGGCGGCGACGGTAAAGCCCTGACTGGTGGCCCACTGCTGTATCTCCCCCGCCAGCGATTGCTCGGGCACGACGATTACCAGCTCGTCGTCTACTGCCAGCTCCTGCAGCGCCCGCTTCGCCGTTGGCAATCGGTAGCGACTCATCTCTCCTAGCAACTGTAAAAATCGCTTCATCGTAGTTCGTATCCTCCTTGGCGTTCCATTGAGAGGGTGGCACCGTCCAAAGATTACCAAAAAGTGAAAGCGTGAGTCAACGCCCGTAGCGTTTTCACTTTTCCCCTTCATAGTGCTTCCAGGACGTTATTACTATTCGGCCACTTTGACGGCTCCCCTCCGCCGTGAACCGAGGACGCAATACATTGGCAGTCGGCGAGGAAACGGCTGTGAAAAGTCTGACTCGTACGTCTGGATGGACTAGACCCGCGTTCAACGAGCCAACCTCCACTTGAGACTTGATCTCCGTGCCCGCCAGCCGTATACTTGTCTTGCATGTATTACAGATAAGGAGGTATGCAATGCCGGTGTCCATCTCACTCCGACTTCCTGAAGCCACTGCGAAGGCTCTCGACGAGCTGGCGAGCGCCACCGAGCGGTCGAGGACCTACCTGATTCGGAAGGCGCTGGAAGCCTACATGGCGGAGTACGCTGACTACCAGGTGGCGTTGGACCGATTGCGGGACAAGGACGACCCTGTCATCTCCTCGGCTGAGCTACGGAAGCGCCTTGGCCGCAAGAATTGAGTACAAGGCTTCCGTCGCGCGGGACCTGCGGAAGCTCGGTCACACTTTAGCGGTGCGAGTGCTGCTGAAAGTCGAGCGGATGCTGGTCTCAGAGGGCCACCAAGGGGAAGCCCTCTCCGGAGAATTCGCGGGACTATACAAACTCCGCGTAGGAGACTCTCGCGTCGTCTACGCCCGAACGGAGAAAGGATTCCTCGTGCTCCGGATCGGTCACCGCGAAGATGTCTACAGAAAAGGGCCTCCTGAGGTCAACTAGCGAGCTATTCGCGGCTAAGATCGTTCACCTTCGATTCACTGGAGGGTTTGGCGCGACCACAGTTCCATTAAAAAGGCAGCGCCGCCCAAAGACTACCAAATGATGAACGCGCGAGTCAACGCAGCGTTTTCGATTGTTCGACCCAAGAATGGTGATTAACGACGTAACCCGTTTATGCGTCAGTCATTGGTTAGCAAGTCTCCCTCGCGGGTCATTGCGAGGGAGCGGAAGCGACGGAAGCAATCTCACAGTCTTTGAGGTACGTGGCAGCTATTGAGCCTTGCATAAGTAATACAACAGCGGATGTCTTCATCCCGTTCGTGGTGAGCCAGTCGAACCATGAACGGATCAGCCTTCGACAGGCTCAGGCCGAACGGGTAGGTGTGTAATTCGCGTACCATTACTTATGCAAGGCTCAATAAGTAGAACGGTGAGATTGCCGCGCTCCCGTTGGTCGCTCGCAATGACG
>JACPQW010000173.1 GCA_016190285.1 Candidatus Methylomirabilis oxygeniifera | reverse complement strand
GTTCAGCATCGCCAGCATCCCTCTGGTAATGTAGATATAGCCTCCCGGCAGCGCCATCGCGTTTACATCCGGAACATCGACAATCTTGAAGCTATAGCGGAAACTGGTCGGACCGATCCCGTCGAGCAGCCGCTGGCCGACGGACTCCACATACGCTTGCAGTTGCTGGTCGCGGTAACGCCCGAATCGCCCGAGAATCTCCAGGTCCGCCTTCTTGCCGATCTCGTTCTCCTCAGCTTCAGAGATGATCGTAAAACCATAGGCGCGCCAAGGCGACATGAATCCAAGCAGGGACCCGACGGCCAGCAGCAAGAAATCACGCCTGCCGACCCCGTTACAACAATCCATCACTCGTACCCCTCACTCCGCGAGCTTATCGAAGCCTCTGCTCCACTGTCTTAACATTCTGCCTGGCCTTTTCGGCCAATGGGCCCTTCGGAAGCAAGGTCAGATACAACTTGTACTCTTTCAGCGCCTTACGGTACAGGACCTTATCGTCAGCGCCCAATTTGGCCTTCGTATGGTAGGAAAGCCCCAGGTGGTAGTGCGCCTCCGCAAAATCGTCCCGAAGCTTGATCGCCTGCTCATATTCGGCAATCGCCTGATCGAGATCGACAAACATCTGCTCGTGGTACGAGACCCCGAGTTCGTAATGCGCGTCCGCCGTGGTCGCCAGGTGAGCGGGTGGCCTGCGGTCAGTCTCCGGCGACTTCCCCTCACGCGCAAGACTTGACCCTTGGAGGGCGAAGACAACCAACACCGTCGCGAGACCGCAAACGCGCCGCTTCTTCCTATGATGGTTCGAGCTGCAGAAGATCAATGAGCCCATTATGCTGCGTAGCGTCGGAATAATGGAGGACCGTGATCAACAGGTGGCAAAGCTGGGCGTGCGGGATGTGGCCATTTACAGCCTTACCGAGATCCAACACGCAACTCGAGTACAGCCGGCTTCCAACCATATACAAAATACCATAGCGCACCGGGAAGAACTGTTCAAGACTTTTTCCGGCTTGCGTGCCCACTGCCTTCTCCAGACATGCGACATAGCGCACCATGAAGTGGTCTTTCAGGCCGTCGGTGCCAGGTTTCAGGATCAGGGACCGCCAAGCTGGGGTGCGCGGGCCGGTACGTCGTACACCGGACCGGTCGTCTCCCTGACGCTGGCTGTCACAGGCCCAGGAGGCTGAGCGGAGACCAAGCCGAAAAAATAGGTGCTATCGCCCTTCCCGGGGGAACCTCCAGCGCAGACCGGCGCAGTAAAGTTAAACGTGATGGCGTTGCCCGATTTTGTTGCTGAAGCAAGACCAATACTTCCCACACCACCGCTGGTCACTACATAAACCTGATCCCCGGTCGCCCCGTCTCCGTTGTAATCAAGAGAGTCAATTACCGGACCAAACTCTACCGTCAGAGCACTCAGGCAGGGAATATACGTGATCCCAACGGCATTCCTGAGATCAATTCGGTACTCATACCCGTGGAGACCGTTCGCCGGGGCGCCCGGATTACCTACGAAGGTACGAGACTGCAGAAAGTTCGTGCCACTCGCCGGAATAGGAATGGGAGCCGTACTGTCGATAACGGTTACCGTACACGATGGATCGAATGTGCAGTTGACGGCCGGCGCTCCAACATTGACGACCTTCAAGGCACATCCGGCCATCAGGCAAGAGCCGAGGATGACACCTAACCGATAAGCGACCCCAGAGCGTCGTCTCGATCTTTCCATCGTACCTCCTTTCTCGCTCATCGCCGTTCCAGGAACGAGAATCCGGCTGGATAGACCTGCATGACCGCTTGGATCGAGACCATGCAGGAGCGCGTATAAAAGTGGCTGAAGGTTGAGCGAGCCTCGACCATCTCCTCATACCTGTCCCCAAAAGCCCAACGCCCGGAAAGCATCGACCTCACGAACTCCCCCTTCTCAGTAAGTGGCAGAACATCCTGAAATCGCCTATTGGTCTCCTCGGTGAGTTGGCGCAATGCCTTGAGATCCTCCTGCTGAGCCCTCAGCACCGATGCAAGATCTTTGAAGATCTCCGGTGAACTCTTCGCATGCCCGGGCACGCTGACCCCAAGGTCTGAGTACCGGGCGCCGGGGCGACGTGTAATTCTCTCCATCGGTCCCGCCTCCGCCAGCAGTCTTTCTAGGGTCTTGGTGAAGATAGGGAGACCAGGGTCCTTATCCAGGAACTCGACGAGTGCGTCGTAGTCCTTGAGGGCGGTGTCCATGGCCTTCAGGGAACGAACCATGTGTTGGTAGGCTTGCCGAAAGGAGGCCGGGTCCGTTTTGCCTCGGAACTCAGCTAGATTGCCCCGTTCCATGAGGCGATTCGCGGCAACCTGCTCGCCGATCACCTCATCGAAGATGCGATCGGTGAGCGCAAACGATCTCTCCAAGAAAGAGATGGTGACCAAACTGTCACCCCAGACACCGTGTCAGGCCGGGGCATGAGCCTGCACGCGGTCAGGATAGAGCGCAGCCAGGAGAAGGATCAAGGCAGCCCACAACACCTCACGTCGCTTCATCTTTCCTCCTTTTCGATGAACTTCGTCTTACCGGTTCAGTCCCGCGGTTAACGGAACGTGCGATCTACCGGCGGTCCAAAGGGTCTAGGCCTTTCACTTATGGCAATCGATCTGCGCCGACCTCATCGCGCTACTTGTCCGAGTTGTGTTTTGGTGACTATGCGAGGGGCGCCCTCAGGTACAACCTGCAACGACAGAAGGAACTCTATGATGCCCGCCTGTTCTTCAGTAGACAGCCTCGCAAAGGCATCACGAGACCCCCGCGCCTCTCCTCCGTGATGCAGTATCGCCTCCGTAATCATGGTGAGGTCGCCCCGATGGCCGTAAGGAGCAGAGCTGCCCACGTCCCACAGCCTGCTCGTCAGGAATTCATCCGTCCGGACACCGTCCTGTCTGAGTCGCTCGTTGCAAAAGAAAGGCTCCTCCTCATCGCAGATTCTGTGTCGTTTGAGGTCGGTGAACGCTCGGACCACGGCTCCTCCGCTCGCTGTTGTCTCCAAATGAGGCCCAGGCCCATCCTCGGTCATATCAAATCGAAAGGGCCGTAAAACATGATGGGGACGGAGATTCCCCGGTCGGTTGTAAGGGTTGGGCTCAAGAAAAAAGCGGTCGTTGAGGATGAGCGAAGGGATGTGGCAGCTCGCACACCCGCTCCTGGTGAATAGCCGCTCCCCCCGCTCGATAGCCTGCTGTCGGCTCGGATCCGTTGGGATCACCCGACCTGGAACAGGGAGAGTTGCCTGGAAGATGGTACAGGCCGTTATGTCCCCCACGGTTAGCTCAACCGGAACGCTGTCCTCGTCGAAATCTGCCTGACCCGTACGGGGCCATCCGAACCGCTCGACGGCTTGCATCCCATGGTGGTGGTTCATGGCATTGATCGTGAACTCCCGGAGGGAGATAGCCACCCCTTTGCGGCCGAAGGGCTTGATGACCAGATCGGGATCCACCCCTTGGATCGCACTTCCATCGATCGTGCCATCGTGGCGGACCTTAATGGATCCGAAAGAGACCCCCTTCGTCATGAGCGGCAGGGTTGCATTTGTGCCGGAGGAGTGAGCCAACCGCATTGCACTCTCGCGAATCTCTATAAGGTCAGCGGTCATCTCCCGAGCCAGCATCTCGATCGCCCCTGTCCCCATCAGCCCAGGGGTATTGCGCTCATTCGAGAGGCGCGCTGAGACAGATTCTGTCACTGGATCCAGGAACTGCGCCTGCGTAAACACGTTGGCGACAACATCGCCACTTCCGCCTACCCGTGGCTGATTATGGCACCCATCGCAGGAGTTCGCGTCAGGCCCTGATGTCCGGATGAATGCCGGCGCAACATACGAATCGCGCTTGGTAGGCTTGGAATCCCCTGTAGCCGCCGGCCGGCCCTGACCGTCAAGCCTGTTGAACCGAGCCGTGAAGCATTTACTCCCAGCCTCTATGAACTCATCGAACTGTATCTCGCCGCTGTCGATTCGCGCCTGATCGACGTGAGCACTGAGCGCTGGTCGCTCCGGGAAAGGCACGGGTAGCGGTATCTCCGCCATGGCCAGACCAGCCCCCTGCAACAGCATCATGAGCATCACCGACTGCACGATACAACGGCACCTCCGTCGATAGCCTCCTTGTCTTTCGCGTCGGGTTATCGGGCTGCGAGTGCCATGGATGGGGTAAGTGGCAACCCTCCTCACTTGGGCACACTCACTTCTTTCCAGCATAATCCGCTCTCCACTGAGAACCGATCTGTTCGTTGAATACGATCCGTCCCGCTTATTCCACACATTTGGGATAGGGATGAGCCTCGCGCCCCCTCTCCTTCCACACCACGCACGCACGAACCTGCCTGCGCTTCGCGTGCAGAGACGTCACCTGTGTGGCGGTACGACGTATTCAGTGATCGTCCGACCCTCGACCAAGTTTGACAGGCCACGCGCGGCGCAAGCGCACGCAGGCAGCGCGAGTGCCAGCCAGACACGCGCTGCAGGGACGCGACCTCTCAGGATTGGCCTCCACCGGGAAATCGCTTACCGTACCGGCTCATCCCAGCTAACAGCATTACTTCACCGATAGCGGATTCTGTTCTGATGATGGCCTTTCGTCATCGCAGCGATTATCCCTTGGCTGCTGCTCCTTGTCGCGATCACCAGGGGTGTACCAGATGATGTTGGAATCAGCCGGTGCGAGCTGTGCGGCGTTGATGATGTGTGCCTGAAACGCGTAGGTTCTTCCCTTGATCCGGCGTATGCCGGGCTTCTTACTCTTTGGAGTCAGATCGAACACGGCGGTGAAGCGGCCGTTCTCGTCGGTCTTGGAAGGCACCGCAACAAGGGAGCCATCCGGCCGGGTCATGTCGAGCCGAAGCTGCTGATCCTTGATGTTGGGTGCTACCCGACCGGCGACCCGGACATGGTTCTCTTTCTCCGGGCGCACCTTGTCATCCAACTTGATCTCGCTACGGTGCTTGGGAGTGACGTTCGCCAGGATGCCGCCGATCGGTGCCATCCATGAGGCAGGATAACCCGTCATGTCCACTGTCTCCGAATAGACCCGCGGTACGCGGCCAAACAGCCGGACGTCGGCTTTCCGCTGCTTCATTTCCCGGATGTCGATCAGAGGTATGATGAGCAAGTCGAGCTTGCGCTCGGCCAAGCCGTCAAGCCACAGCCACCGGTGCGGGAAGTACACGTAGTAGCCATAGGGCACGCCTTGCAATGAGATCATCACCAAGGAGCGCTCCTCGAGCGGGTTGCGTACTGCGACAGTCATCACGACCGGCTCCGGCACCGAACCAGCAGCGGGCTGGAATGTGAATACGTTCTCCTGGGCAGAGTTATTGCCGGTGGTTACCTCGCCGAGTTGCGGCGAGATCGCGACCTTGAGGCAGGTATGCTCGCCCACGAGTGGTACCCAGTTCACCTAACGGGTTACCGAACCAGCCGCTGGAATTGTGGCAATGGTATAGGTAGACAGTGGAGCCCAGTTGCCGTTATCGCCCACACCCGGAGGCTCGATCGCATAGTGGGTGACCTTTACATTGTTCGTATCCGCAGTGCCTTCGTTGCGGATACGCGCCTCGAAGCGGTTGATCTCTAGCGGACGTGGTGCGTCCCCGTTGCCGACTGGGTTCCCGGCAGCGTCGGTGTTGTCATACATGCCGAACGGATTACGGTCGATCCAAATATCCACGGTCTCCCAGCCCGGCCCCCACGGCTCGATTCGCAGATCGAAATCGCCGCCTGGTGTGTCGGCGATGACCTGGGCCCATTCGATGCGCACACGGCACACGCGCGGCCTAGACTGGACGTTGTCGTCCACGACGGCGATCCGCAGCGTGCGTAGCGGATCTACCGCCTCATCGCCCGTGACCATCACCCGCGTCTGCTCTTGCAGCAGCGTGATCAGCCGGGTCTGGTGGTTGTTGTTAAGCTCGCCGGTGATCACCTTCATCGCGATTACCCCACCATCGGGGACACCACCCATCGGCAGCGGGATGTTCTCGTCGAAGACCTGCGGAGTGGCCGCGGCCGGGGCGGGGCGCTGGCGGACCTCGACGAAATAGTAGAGCCCGTCGCTCACCTTGATCCGGACCAGATGGTAGCGGGTTGCGCTAGCGTCTTGGGTCAGGCCGTGGGCGACGATGTCATACTCCTGGGAGAATGGGTTACGGTCCCACACCAGGTCAATGACATTTGCCGGATCATACCAGCCGAGCTGGTGCATGAAAAAGGCGGAGAACAACGGGTGGGAGTCGTGGTTACCCATCATTTCGAAATCCTGAACCGTCGCCTCGGTCGGGTCGATCAGGTCGCTGCTGTAGACGTCCTCTCCGAGCGCCAGCCCGCCGTCCACCAGGTTGTGACCGAACTCGTGGGCGGCCCGCCCCCAGTCCGCGTCGTGCCGCTGCGCGATGAGGCCTAGCGGGTTGGTGGTGGTGATGTTGATCGAGACGCCGGCCCCGTCGTCGTAAGCGAAGTTGCTCTGACTCCACCCTCCCCACGCGCGCACGCTCAAGCCCGGCATGTGCACCGAGGCCACCATCACCGAGTAGTTGTTGAGGTTGAATCCCTGATTGACCGCACCCTGGGCGCATTCCGCCATGAGCTGATCAAGGACGGCGGCATCGATGTTCGGGTAGCCCGCCGCGCCGTTGGCCCGGTGGTAGTAGTCGGCGTCGCTGAGCAATGCGACGAAGGCAGTGACGTCCACCTGTACGTCGAGCTGTCCATAGCTTGCCTGGTCGCAGAACGTGGTCACATCCGCGAAGGTGTCCACCACGTCTTGGCGTGTGTCGGCGGGGTTCGGCGGCACCAGGTCGGTGGGGTTGCATACCACCACCAGAATGCGCGCGGTTCCCGTGGTCGGGACCGTGCCTGCAGAGGGGGCGTCTCCTACGCCGGCGCCGGCGTAGGAGTAGGGTGGTCCGTCATCGCAGGCGCTCGGTGTGGGCCACGGGAGAATGGCGAAGTCACGCGGCCCCATTGCCGTCACCGCCTCAACAGTGACCTTGACCGGCCCGGTGCGACTCAGGTGATGGGTGATGACGGTCAAGCGATTGGACTCGGCCGCGATCACTCGTGCCGGTTTGCCTCCCACCTCCACCTGGTTGGCCTGCCGCTCCTCTGCGAAGCCGCTGCCTGCGATGACCATGAGCGTGCCCGCATACCCCTGCCAGGGTTGGAAATCCACGATCACGGGGCCGCTTGGCGGGAGCGGGTAAAGATCGAGAAATCGGCCCAGCTTGTAGCGGTCGAGCAGGTGATCGGCGATCCTGAGTGAAGTGTGCCTGAGTTGCAGTTCGGGTAGTCTTGCCATGATTACCTCTCTTTCTGCTCTAGTGGCGCGGTCCAGCCACCGGGCCAGAACCTAGCGAAGGCTCGGTCGGCTGTGACCGGCGCCATCCCCTTACCGCCAGCTACGGTACCCGGTGCGACAGTGCGCCACAGCCCTGAGCATGAAACGCATGGTCCAGATGCCGACATTGCTATGGTAGCTCCCTCCCTTCAGCGACGGCGAATACTTAGGGCAATTGTGTGTCGCACATGACCAGAAAAGAAGGCCTTACTAAGCGTTACTCAACGCTGTCTATCACATTAGTTCACGTCATCTGAGACGGAGCGAGAGATTAACAGCTACTGTGTTGGGTCTTCTCTTCCTTGGGGATAGCCCCGAAGGTCTGTTCATACCGATCAATCGATTCCCTGAGGAGCTCGAACAGCGCCTTCGCATAGATGGGACTGGTGATAATCCGTGTATGCAGTTGCGCCTCCTTGCCTTCGCGGTAGAACTGACCGAAGTCGAGCAGAAACTCGAAGGCGTTATGGCCGACTTTGAAATAGTTGGCGTAGCGCCCTTCGAGTGATCCGCTCTCCAGGAAATCCTCATATCCTCGATTCATCAAAGACCTCAATGTCGCAAGATCGCACCATTCCAGCTACTCCGGCTTATCGGGGTGCTCAGGCGAGGGGGGAGTCCGCGCCGCAGCTCGCAACGCCTTCGCCTTCGCCCTCAGATAGCGAAGCAGCACCTGGAGGCCGGCATCCTCGACAAGATCGGTCACGCGAACGGTATGCTGCCGTCCCCTGACCTCGACGGTAATCGTATACTGGTAGTAGTCGGCAGCCCCACGTGCGGGTGGACCGGTCGTAGCGGGCTGGTCGAAGAAGCGTGCGGCCTCGACCAATCGTTCCAACTCGCTGGCCTCTTGCTTAAGCAGTTCGCTACTGTCGATAGTGACCGGCCGGCTCAGCCCGGGGAAGTATGCGATGCCGCCCTCCATCGTAAACGTGATACGCAATGAACTCCTCCAAGGCTAGATGATCGCGATCCCCACTTGGCTCCAGCCTTCGCGCACAGCCTTCTGCTCCGGACTCCCATCGCCGTACAGCCGCCCGGCATTGACTATCGTCAGTCTGGCAAATCGCCGAAAACCCCAGGTATGCTTTAGTCGCGGATCGCGCAACACCTCGTACCAGATACGGCCCGCCTTCTCCCAAGCGTATCCGCCCAGCCGTGTGGCAACAAGGTAGAAGGCATGATTGGGGATGCCTGAATTAATGTGTACGCCGCCGTTGTCCCTGAAGGTATGGACAAAGTTATCATATGCGCCGGCTGGGGGTCCTTGCCTAGCACCGGGTCGTCATAAGCAGTACCGGGCGCCTTCATAGAGCGCAGCGCAACCCCATTGACCTTCGCCGTAAAGAGGCCGACGCCGATAAGCCAGTCGGCCTGGTCGGCTCGCTGCTTTAGCATATACTGCTTGACCAACGAACCGAACACATCCGACATCGATTCGTTCAGCGCACCCGGCTGGAAGAAGTAGACGAGTTGAGCTTCATCCTCAGTAACACCGTGGGTCAGTTCATGGCCCATGACGTCGATCGAGATGGTAAAGCGGTTAAAGAGTTCGCCGTCGCCGTCGCCGAATACCATCCGCTCACCATTCCAGAAGGCGTTATTATAGTCTTGACCGAAATGGACAGTGGCGTCCATGGGCATGCCCTCATCGTCGATCGAGTTGCGGTCGTAGGCATCCCAGAACAGGTCGTACGTTGCGCCGAGTCCATCAAATGCCTCATCGACTGCCGGATCACCCGTAGGCGGCGCGCCTTCGGCCCGTACCACGCTTCCGGGCAGGTTCTGGTCGTGGCGAGCGTCCGAGATCGTGCGGCGCTTCTGCCCCTCTGCAAGCATCAGCATGCCCGGGCGCCGCCGTGTGGCCGGAGCCGCCGATGATGGCGCCACGCGGAGAGCGCGCAGGGTGTGGTCGATAGCGAGCGTCTGGAGCGCGCGACTACGCTGCTGCGGTGTCCCGTTCTGGGCGATCGATTCGAGCATGTGCGGCGGCAGGATACAGTACAACCGGGACCGTGGTTGTGAAAATAGCCGGGCCAACCCATTAACAGTACTGCCGACCGTCGTCGTTGGGTCGTCCTTCATCATGTGTCTCATGACTTACTCCTCCTTGTGCATGCGGCTATGCGGTTAATCTGCCTGATGCACCCCTGCTGCACTCATGCCGGCCAGCATCGACACTCCGCAGTAGCCGCTGCGCCATCCTGGAGTTTATACCTTGAACGCCCCGGTATCTATCCACTCGTTCTTGAGGAGCGACCACCAATCCACGGCCAGCCCTTTCAACACATAATCGTAAGGGAGCCAGCCGTACCCTTGGTCGCCCCATCCCGTTCCCCACGAGTTCCGAATCAGCAGCGCCCCTGTCGTCACTGCGCCGCCGGGATTCGTATTCTTAATCTTCAGCGCGTCATCGTACCCCACGGCCACGATGGCATGGCCACCCGCTACCTTCTCGCCAGCAGTCGGAAAAGGAATCTTGCCGCTCCCGGCCGCCTGCGAGATCGAGGTATAGACCGTAAAACCAAACATCGACGGCAGCCCACCAGTCAGGTTGGTCTTGATCCGGGTGAGCAGGGTCGGCTTACTGGTGCCGGGTGGATCGAGCCGGTAGTACTGAATCGCCTGATAGTTCTGGGCAAAGGCATAGCAGAACGCAGTGGGCTCCTTATCAAAATCGGCAATGGTATACAACCAGTACTCCTCAGGCGGGACACCGAACAGCACCAGGGCCCCCATCGTGGTCCTGAGGAAGGCGCCCGTATCGCCCGTCACATGCATCAGGTTTCTGGTCGCTTTATACAAAAAGAGCCGGGAGGCATCCAGGTGACGTCCGAAGGCTCGACACTCAAAATACTCCACTATTCCTACCCCGGCATTAGCCGTGCAGGAGCCTAAGGCGCCCTGATCCTCGACAGCGGAGCACCAAGCCCGAAGATCAACTGAGGCCGGCGGCGCCTTAAGTGGCGCCGCAACGCCGACCTTTTTCAGCATCGCCTTCACTGAATCGCGCTGTCCTACATCCTTTAGCCGTTGGGGCAGTTCATCCAGATCGACTGTGTGATCGCGAAAACTGGGGTAGTCCGGCAACCACCCCATCCCGAACTTCTCATTTATTATTGTATTCATGCCATCTAGCCTCCTTTCGCTCTCATGACTTAGTGTGTGAGTTGTTGTCTCAATGGGACCACCCACTCATTGCAAACCACCACCACTCCCTGCCCTGCATCCTGCGCGTTTACCAGATGGTAAGCGTTGTGGCAAAAGATGGATGGTTTTTAAGAGAGTACGATCGAGACGCTCCTGCGCTAGCCAAACGCTTTTCCATCAAATCGATGAAAGGTAAGCAGGGACAACAATGACCATTCCTGCCCTCATTGAAAGCCTGCATTGTTACTCGTTCCGTACGGTCATCGTCTGAAGAGTTGCCGAGTCGGTGCCGGTTTCGACTGACATGGATGAACCGACAGGCACTGTCCACAACTCGTCTTCGAGTCGCTCCTGCCGTTTCCCATCGATGACCGTAGTGAGCTGCCCGCCACGGAGCTGGACGATCATAAATCCCGCCTCAGGAAATCGCGGGATTTTCTGCCCGCGGTCGATAGTCCAGTTGCGAATAACCACATGGAGTTCCCTCGACTGGCCGTCTTTGGTCCGAAGCGTGATCGTTCCATCGAACCGCTCGAATGGCTTGCGCAGAGCTGGAGCCTCGGACCTTCCTGGTGGACCTCCTGCCCCCATCTCTTGCGCCAATGTAGCAGTCGCTAGAAGGGATCCGAGAACCAGGAAGCCGAGTATAGCTGCCAATAGGCGTTGCATGATGCCTCCTCCTGTTATGGCTCAAGCATGTACAGCTTTCCCGCATTGGTGGCGACATAGACGCGGCCATTCGCTAGGGCAGGTTCAGTGAGAATCTGGCCGTCGAGCTGGATATTGGCAAGCACCGACGGCTCGGGAACAAACTGGAATCCGTTGGCCAGGCAGTCTGCATTTAGTACATCCGGGTTGCTGCAGCGCCACCCGGCGCCTGGCCAGATGCTTGGGTCTGCAATCACAACCAGCCGGCCAGAGCTGGTGCCAACGAACACCATACCGCGGCTCACGGTTGGCGGTCCGAGGGCATAGGTGCCTGACGCCCCTGGGACATCCAGCATCCAGCGGATACGGTCTGCACTTGATGCACAGGCATTGAGCGCATGAAGCCGTCGGTAGCCGTCCGTCACGTTTGTCGTCACGTTCAGGCCACCGGTCATGGTGATGTAGACATCTCCCCAGGCGGCGCCCGGACGTAAATAGCGGATGTCACCATGTGTCGTCCCGTCGCCCGGTGTAAAGGGAAATCCGGTCGGCGGGAATTGCCAGCGCACAGTGGGGGGTCCGGGAGCCCCACCTCCGGCGTCCACAGCGTAGGTCCAGCCATCCTTCATGGCGGAGGCGATCAGCGGCCCGCAACTTGTCAGCATCACGGATGCCCCCGAAGCCCAATCGGGGTCGCCATCCAAGACATAGGGCACCGGCTGGTGCTTCCAGATCATCGATCCTGTGTTCGGGTCCAGCCGCAGGAGACTGAGTCCGTGATTGGGCACCGGCTCAGGGCCTCCGATATTCACATTACCTGTTGTCACATACAGACCTCCAAAGGCAGCCACGGAACTCCACACACCACCACCACGTGGGGGACCGGTACTCACGAAACTGAATCCGCCGTCAATGGCACCGGTACCGAGGTGGACAGCCACCACCTTTCCTCTTTGGATCGGGCTATCGCAATGATCGGCTATGCCGATGTAGATGCGGTTGTTGAAAACGAGCGGAGAGGAATAGCCGATTTGCTCATGCGTGTCTCCGGAGGTGAGATGGGCGATTACCGGTGATTTCCAGATCTCCGCTCCGGTCGCCGCGTTCAGGGCGAAGAGCCGTCCCTCACCAAGACCTGATCCGGGTGCCGACTGATCCGGGGCGCCGAAAATCACGGCGTCGGTGCCACCAATACGCGCGATCGCTGCGCTCGACGCGATCCCCACGCTCGACGGGTTGCAGGTATATGTTGAGGTGAGAGGAGGTGAAGCGAGTGGCGGGTACTGCCAAAGAAGCGCTCCGGTTAAGGCGTCGATCGCATAGAGGCGACCGTTTCCGTTCCCGATGTAAACCCGCCCGTTGTAGACGATCGGCGAAGCGCGAAACGCCAGTGCGCCCGGTGGCTGGAAGGGCCAGCCCGAGGCAATGTGCAAGCTGGGTACGCTCGCAGGGTTGGACAGCGCAGTCGCATTGAGTTGATTAGCCGAACGGAGTGTATTGTGTCGGAATGCCGGCCAATCGCTCGCGCAGCCTGATAGTCCCATGGCTATCACCGGGAGCAGCAAGATCGGTCTCAAAATCCGTAACAGTCGATTACAGGCCATTGCTCATTCCCTCCTCACGTGCTGGAGATTGCGTAATCTTAATCGGCCATGAACATGTGGACCCGTATTATGAACGTGCTGTCAGCCTTGTTCTCAATCGCGAAGCGTGCCCCTTCCGAAAGTGCAAAAGCAAAACCCATCCGTACCTCTCGCGACTTTCCAACAGTGGTAATGACCGCGTTGCCGGAGCGAACCTCGAAGACTGCCGGGCCTGGTAGAGAGACGTTGGAGGTCTTCTGCCCAGGCCCGACAAGCAAATCCCGAACTTCAACACGATAGCCAGTCCCGCTCGCCATCCCGAACACTGTCCGCGCCAACAGACCCGGAGAGAGTTGCGTGTAGGGATTGTCGGGTTGATATTTAGAAAACTTCACCTCGCCCGGTTGTGGTCCAGGAAGTAAGCCGGTCCCGTTGCCCCCGGCTTGATAGATGCTGCCACACGCTGTCTGGAGCATGACCGTCACAAGCGCTAGGAGCAGCCTTAAAGAGGCCCTGCATATCCTGTTTGTACTCATTGCCGTTCTCCCTTCAAGTGGAGCCACCTTCCTGGTCATGCCACGACATTTTTCATGAGGCATTCCGGCCCTCTTCAGGAGGCCCGGCGAAAGAAGCGGGCTCGCAGAAGAGCCTCCGCATCACGGGCATCGACGGGCTGGACAGGCTGACCCGCCGAAACTGATGCTGCCGGCTACTTGGTGCGCGTTGCGGGGAAGCCAGTGTTGTCATCGGCGCCGATGTGCTTCTGAGCGCCGATCGTTTCTGACCACAACATCCCATCGTCTTCACGTCCTTCCGTGGGTTGAGAAGTAGGCTGGATGACCCATGGGTCCCTGACCAAGGCGCTCTAGAAGACAAGCGGATCCGGACAGCGCCAACCAGATGAGCGGTAGTTCCAATGGCTCCGGGAAAACAAACAAGACCATCGGCGCTACCACCCAGAAACTGAGGCAATGGAAGTAATCCATCGCCCTGCCGGCGAGTCCACTGCCCACACATAGTGAGATCGGCAACCTTGTTTTAGGCAACTGTCTTGTTTAGCGGCTACGTGAGGTTCAGGTGCCGCTCTTTTCTTTAGGTTGCTTCCTGGCGGACTCGGCCAGGTCTTCGAATATCCGTTCGATCGCCCGTTCGATGGGGAGACGCGGAGCGTCCCGCAGCAACACTTCTACGTTTTTTTCGAGCTCGTCAACTCTCTTAGGGTCTAGATGTGCCTGACCTCTTGCAGCCAGCACTCGAAGACCCACCAAGAACCAATCCCAGCACAGTCTGATGGTGGAATTGTAGATTTTGACGCAGGCAGTTTCGTCGCAACCGACCTGAACGATGCCCACGTGGGTCGTGTAGTTTAGATGGATGAAAGGGCCTGGACTCACGTAGCCGGCGAGGACCCAATAGCATCCAGGAGGCAACTCGACTTCCAGATGGCCACATTTAAAAGGCAGGTCCTTATACCTGCCACCGGGTACGGGTTGCCAATTACCGTCGGGTGCTAGAAAGCGACCGCAGGGCCATTCCAGTATACCCTTGCAGTCGAAGATCGTCATAGTTCCTCCGCCCTCCCACGTTCCACACGGATCGGCAACGTCACTTACCCAAACATTGAGCTTTGCCAGTCCCATGCGTCTATCCTTCTTGTTTAGTTCCGGTTGATTGGTTACGGTCACACGTTACTTACAAATAGCCCCTTTTCCATCCGCCAAGCAACATACCACCTCACGTTCCGCTTGAGAGGCGCGGCGGCTTCTCGCCGCGCCTCTCTTGAGCGCCTGGTTGGGTATCGTCTTGGAGGACCGTATTAACGGCCTGCCAATATCCAGATGAGTGACTTTCTTAATACGGACAAGATCAGGTTCCTTAACCCGTATTGTTCTTCAACCGGCAACCCGGCTACTTACTCGCTGCCCTGAGACAGAACCCCACGTCGTAGTAGTTGTAATTGTGCGAGTTGGGCTGGCTGCCGACGATCGAGCGATCCCAGATCTGTAACAGCACAACATAGCCACAGGGTTGCAT
>JACPQW010000175.1 GCA_016190285.1 Candidatus Methylomirabilis oxygeniifera | reverse complement strand
ATGTCGAGACATCCGGCCAGCACGGCGGGCTGATTCGCGACAAACCCGACCGACTGCCCGTCCATACGCCCAAAACCAACCACCATGTTCTGCGCAAAATGTTCCTGGACCTCGAGAAACTCGCCGTCGTCCACCACCATTCGAATCAGCTCCTTGATATCGTACGGTCGGTTGGGGCTGTCGGGGACGAGGGCGTTCAGCGCGTCTTCTTGCCGCTCCGGATCGTCCCTGGACTCACAGCGCGGCGAGTCTTCCAGATTGTTCTGAGGGAGGTACGACAGGAGTTCTCGGATCGAGGCCAGACACTCGGCTTCCGAATCGACGGCAAAGTGGGCGACGCCCGATACGGCATTATGGGTCATCGCACCGCCCAGCCCTTCAAAGTCGACCTCTTCGTGCAGGACTGTCTTAATCACATCAGGTCCCGTCACGAACATATGGCTGGTATGCCGGACCATGACGACGAAATCCATCAAGGCCGGGGAATAGACCGCGCCCCCCGCGCACGGCCCCATAATGGCCGCGATCTGCGGGATCACCCCTGAGGCCAACGTGTTGCGAAGGAAGAGATCGGCATATCCCGCCAGTGAGACGACCCCCTCCTGGATTCGGGCTCCGCCCGAATCGCTGAGGCCGATGATCGGAGTCCCCATCTTCAGGGCCAGATCCATCGCCTTGCAGATCTTGGCGGCGTGGGCCCCGCTCAGGCTGCCGCCGAATACGGTAAAATCCTGGGCGAAGAGATACACCTGTCGCCCGTCGATCGTTCCGTATCCGATAACGACACCGTCGCCGGGTATCCGTTGCTGATCCATGTCAAAGTCGTGGCACTGATGGGTCACGAAGGCATCCAACTCGGTGAAGCTCCCCGGATCAAGGAGCAGATCGATCCGCTCGCGCGCCGTCAGCTTCCCGGATTGGTGGTGCCGATCGACGCGCTCCTGCCCGCCGCCATGCAGAGCGGCTTCGCGCCGGCGGCGCAGCTCTTCCAGCTTGTCCTTATGGCGCTCATTCGCCATCCTGTTCACTCCTTCAGCCTACAAGTCTTCAAAATGCGCGAGGTGCTTGAACACCTTGTACCTCGCCTCGATTTCAGGATAGGTCAACCGTCGTAAGCGATCGAGCGAAAACGCCTCAACATTAAAAGAAGCCATCACCGATCCCATCACGATCGCCTTCCGGATGTTGGACTCCTCAAAATTCATCGTGTTGGCCAGGTAGCCGATGAAACCGCCGGCAAAGCAATCGCCCGCTCCCGTCGGATCAAACACCGAATCGAGCGGGAGCGCGGGCGCCGCAAACCACCCGCCCTTTCGCACCATCAGCGCGCCGTACTCGCCTCGCTTGATGACCAGCGAGGTCGGCCCCCAGCCCAGGACCTTCTGGGCGGCCCTGACCAGATTGGGCTCGTCGGCAAGCTGCCGGGTCTCGGCGTCATTGATCAGCAGGACATCCACCGACTTCAGCGTCTCCTGGAGTGCTTCGGGCTTTCCACCGATCCAGTAATTCATCGTATCGGCCGCCACCAATCTTGGCGAACGCACCTGCCCAAGGACCCGCCGTTGCAGTTCCGGGTCGATATTGGCCAGGAAGACCAGTTCGCTTTCCCTATACGCCTTCGGGATCTCCGGCTGGAATGTCGCAAAGACATTGAGCTGTGTCTCCAGCGTCTTCGCCTCGTTCAGATCGAACCCATACTCTCCGGTCCACCGAAAGGTACGCCCGGGGACCCGTACCAGCCCTTCAAGATCAATCGACCGGCTCTTCAGAAACGCGAGGTGCTCTTCAGGAAAGTCCTCTCCTACCACTGCGACAATCCGAACATCCGCGAAGAAGCTGGCCGCGACTGAGAAGTACGTGGCCGAGCCCCCCAATGCCTCTTTCGCATCGCCGAATGGCGTGCGAACGGAATCAAGCGCGACCGAACCGACAACAAGGATACTGCTCATCGATACCCTCAGCGATTAGCTATCAGCAATCAGCCGTCAGCAGTTAGGGATTTAGGCTGAAGACTGAAGGCTGAAGAGAAACTACCTAAAAACCTTCAACCTATCAACCTTCAGTCTCTTCCGCACTGAACGCTCTTACTGCTCAAGATACTTCCCAATGATCGGCTGTAGCCGCTCCCGAACATCCGCCGGGATGACATCGCGAGCAGTGATGATCGCATCCTGCATGGCGCTCTCGCATGAGCAGCCTTCCCTGTCGGCCGGAAACGATGACACTGTGGCCTTAATGATAGCCTTGGCGGTTTCGGCGTTTTGCTTCAGAATCGCGACGACCGCCTCCACCGACACGTCCTGCTCTGTCTCATGCCAGACATCATAATCGGTGACCAGAGCCAGCGTCGCATAACAGATCTCGGCCTCTCGACAGAGCTTCGCCTCTTGCAGATTGGTCATCCCAATGACATCCACCCCCCATTGCCGATAAATCCGCGACTCGGCTCGGGTAGAAAATTGCGGCCCTTCGATGCACAGGTAGGTACCGCCATGATGGATGCGGGCGCCCACCGACTGCCCGGCGGCGAACAACAGCTTTCCCAGAGTCTGACAGGTCGGATCCGCAAGGCTCACATGAGCCACGACGCCATTCCCGAAGAAGGTACTGATCCGTCCCTTGGTTCGATCAAAGAACTGATCCGGAATGACAATATCCAGAGGCGGCAGTTCCTCGCGCATGCTGCCCACCGCCGAGGCGGAGATTATCCGCTCCGCACCCAGGAGTTTGAATCCGAAGATGTTCGCCCGGAAATTCAGTTCGGACGGCATCAGCCGGTGGCCGCGTCCGTGTCGCGCAAGAAACGCCACCCGTCGCCCTGCCAGTGACCCGATGATGTAGGCATCCGACGGCGCTCCGAAGGGGGTCTCGACGCGCCGCTCCTCAACCCCCTCGAGTCCCTCCATGTCGTACAATCCGCTTCCGCCGATAATACCGATCAGGCCCTGGCCCATTTGTCCTCCGGCGTGGGTATGGAATCGTTGGCGTAACGCATCTGCAGGCAACCAATGGTCTCCCGTTCGGTAACCGCCTCGATACTCAGAGCGACCATGCGGCCGACGCTCTCCTCAGTATGTTCAACTCGTACCGTAATATAGTTGTCGGTCAGCGCGTCGAGCCGCCCGGCCCGCGCATCGCGTCCCTCCAGGACGACAGCCGCGAACGACTGCCCCACCTGTGTCTGTCGAAATGCGCGCCACTTTGCGTCGCTCAGCGCTCGGAGCGCAACGCTCCTGGCTGCCCTCACGTCCTTTGGGACTTGATCCGGCATGACGGCTGCAACCGTTCCCCTCCGCTGGGAGTAATTGAATACGTGCAGATACGCGATCGGCAGACGGTCAAGCAGTCGATAGGTCTGCTGAAACTCTGCGTCCCCTTCACCTGGAAAACCGACAATGACATCCGTCCCGATGGCGATCCCGGGTACCGCCTCCGTAAGCCGTTCCACCAGCCTCCGGAAATCATCCGCAGTGTGCGGTCGTCGCATGCGCTTGAGGACCGTCTCATCGCCGCTCTGCACCGGCAGGTGCAGATGACGGCAAAGGTTTCCAAAGCGGCCGAAGCAGCCGATCAACTCCTCACCGACCTCGTGCGGATCGAGTGAACTCAGGCGCAACCGCGCGGGCGCCGCCGTCTCCAGCATGTCCGCCACCAATCCGGCGATTGAACTGCCGGTCGGCAGATCGCGGCCATACGTCCCCAGGTGCGTCCCGGTCAGGACCACTTCCGGATACCCGGCGTCCACAAGGACCCGCAGATCGCGCAATACCGCATCCGTCAACTGGCTTCGGTTCGGCCCGCGGGTCTCCGGAACGATACAGAAGGTACAGCGATAACTGCACCCATCCTGGACCTTGAGGAGCGCCCGGCTGCGAGCCGCGCCGACCGGCGGAGGCAGCGGAGCGAAGCGAGTTGACTGCTGGATATCTGATACGGCGATAAGCGGCGGACTCTGCTCGCGCAAGCCGGAGATCAGCTCGGAGAGTTGGGCCTTCTCGCCATTACCTGCCACCAGGGCGACACCGGGGATCGCCGCAATCTCTCCGGCAGCGATCTGGGCATAACAGCCGGTGACGACCACCCGGGCAGACGGATTCCGGCGAACCGCCCGCCGGATCATCTGTCGCGAGTCGGCGTCGGCCTCCTGTGTGACAGAACAGGTATTAATGATAAACAGATCGGCCGCTTCGTCTTGGCTGACCGCTGTATGCCCATCCCGCCGCAGCGACTCCTGGAGGGCATCGCTCTCGCACTGATTCTGCCGACACCCCAAGGTCTTAATCGCGACGCGCATAGGTGCCTTCAAACTCCATGAGCCGCGCTTCGAGAACCGGGAGGTTCATGACATCCTCCCTGTTATAGGTGAGGAGCATCTGCAACGCCTCCTCGTCACCGCCATCCTCGTATCTGGACCACAGCCGCATCGCCTCCATACCATCGATTCCCTTGGAACGTCGGGGAATATTGAGCTGCGCCTCCACCCGTTTCAGCCCGCCGAACAGGCCATGTCGCCAGCACGTATACATCAGATCGTGGGATTGGATCGCCGCGCACAGGTCGAGGCCCAGCCGGCGACGGATCACCGGGAGATCGAAGCGGCTGCCGTTATACGTACAGATCGTCTCCACGCCTTCCAGCGCCTGCCAGACCGTGACATCGCTGATCTGTGTACCGATCAACTGGATCAGCCCACGGTCGGGAGCATACAACCCCACCACCGTGATGGCGCCTTCGACCGAGGGTTCGATATCCAGGTAGGCTGTCAGCGGTACTGGAGCT
>JACPQW010000181.1 GCA_016190285.1 Candidatus Methylomirabilis oxygeniifera | reverse complement strand
TCCGGGACTTCGGCGGGATGTTCATGGAGCACTGCCACAACACCGTCCACGAGGACAACGCCATGCTGCTGCGGTGGGAGATCGACGACGCGGGCGGCGCGTTCCTGAAGGCGCTCCCGACCCCGATTCCGGGGCCGCAGGGGGTGACGTTCCTCGACCCGGACGATGTCCTCCCAACCGCCTTCTGAAGCGGAAAGGAGACGTACATCATGCAACCGACGCGATCGTGGCATGTGGCGGCCCTCGCTGGCTTAGTGCTGACCGCTCTGATGGCCGGCCTCGAGCCTGCGTGGGCCGCGCCCACAGGCTCACCCTGGGGGGCAGACTACTTTCCCAACGTCCCGTTGATCACTCAGGACGGGCAGACGGTAAAGTTCTACGACGACCTGCTCAAGGGCAAGGCCGTGGCGATCGAACTCATCTACACCTCGTGCACGGATACCTGCCCGCTGGAGACCGCGCGCCTGAGTCAGGTCCAGCGGATCCTGGGCGACCGGGTGGGGAAGGAGATCTTCTTCTATTCGATCACCATCGACCCCGCGCGGGATACGCCCAAGGTACTCAAAGCCTACGCGAAGAAGTTTCACGCGGGCCCGGGCTGGCTGTTTCTCACGGGGAAGAAGGCCGACATCGACCTCATCAGTAAGAAGCTGGGGCTCTCGTCCCTCACCGACGCCGACAACCGGGACGGCCACCAGCCCAGTCTCATGCTCGGCCACGAGCCGACCGGCCAATGGATGCGGACCTCGGCCCTGGATAACCCCCGGTTCCTCGTCGTCACAATCAGCAATTTCCTGGGCCGCGGGATCGACCGCACCACGCGGAAGGGCTACGCGGAGGCGCGTCCCCTCACGGTCGATGAGGCGCAACGTGTCCTCCGTCACCCACTTGAGCCTGGGCTACGCTGAGGCGCGCCCGCGCCGTAGGTCCGCCTTCCATGCTGACGCCCGAGACCGCACGTCGGACCTTGCATCGGGGCGCGGTGACCACGCCCCGATGCACCCCGCACGACGCCCACTGAGCATGCACCATCTTTGGTACGTTTCCGACTAGACCGAGCGTGATCCCCCTCAAGGAATCCCCCCCCTTAATGCAGGGACTTACCCGATTGCGCGACCACCGAGCTCGCCCTACACTGAATTTACAACTGAAGCAGTTGACCCGGTTTAGGATGCAATTGACTCAGAACATGAAACCACTGCATCTTGGCGGACCCGCAAAGTCGGGGGATATTATTTGTAGGACCCGATTATCCTGGCTGTCCTGAGCACACAGAAACAACGGCCCACGTGTTGCGGCTCATCCGGCGCTGTTGCCGGTCACGATCACCCTTCAACACTCAACATTCAAGGAGGTACGACAATGCGCAACAGAGTCGGATTTTTACGCGGTGTGTTTCTGTTCTTCGCGACGATGACCATCATGAGCGTCCTCCCCGCATTCGCTCAACCGTTGCCGGGTGGGAGCCTTGACCCCACCACGATCCCGAAATACGCGCAGGCACTCCCTATCCCGGGGGTCATGCCGCTCACCGCCACCCTCGACAACAATACCATCGACTACTACGAGATCGCAGCGCGGCAAATCTCGCAGCAGGTCTTGCCGACGGGGATGCCGAAGACAACGGTGTGGGGCTATGGCCCTGCTGCCGGCAGCGCCACCTATCCGGCTCGGACCATCGAGGCACAGACGGACCGGCCTGTGCGGGTCAAGTGGATCAATGACCTCAAGAACGCAAAGACCGGCAAGTTCCTCCCCCATTTGCTGCCCGTCGACCAGACCCTGCACTGGGCGAACCCCCCGCAGGACTGCATTGACGGTACGCCCCGTACGGACTGCCGTGGACAGAGCCAGGCGTACTACACCGGGCCGGTTCCGATCAGCACGCACCTGCACGGCGCCCATGTGACCCCCGAGAGCGATGGCTATCCCGAGGCGTGGTACCTGCCGAATGCCACCAACATTCCGGCGGGCTATGCGACACAGGGCTCCAACTTCGGCCAGATCAGTGGTGTGCCGGTTCAGCCGGGCGCTGCGGTGTTCCAGTACCGGAATGACCAGCGGGCCACCACCCTTTGGTATCACGACCACACGATCGGCATCACCCGGTCCAACGTCTACACGGGGCTGGCGGGGTTCTACCTGCTGCGTGGCGGATCATCCGACCTCCCGGCCGGCGTCCTCCCGAGCGGGAAGTTTGAGATCCCGCTGGTGATGCAGGACAAGTCGTTCAACAGCGACGGGTCGCTGTTCTATTCCGGCAACCGCGCGTTCTTCGAGGGGCTCGCGGTGGGCGATCTGCGCATCCCCTTCATCCCCGACCCCGTGGTGTACAACGACGTCACCTTCCCGATGAGCGACGTGTCGCCGACCTGGAACCCCGAGTTCTTCGGCAACACGATGGTCGTCAACGGCAAGACCTGGCCGTACCTGGAAGTGCAGCAGAAGCGATACCGCTTCCGCATCCTGAACGCGAACGATACGCGGGTCCTGATCCTCACGCTCAGCAACGGCCAGACCATCTGGCAGATCGGCAACGAGGGCGGGTTCATGCCGGCGCCTGTTCAGCAGAGCCAGATCCTCATCGCGGGGGCGGAGCGCGCCGATGTGATCATCGACTTCACGAACGTCCCGGTAGGGACCAAGATCACCCTGCTGAACATCGGGCCCGATGAGCCGTTCGGCGGCGGCGCCCCCGGTGTTGACTTCGCTTCCGCGGATCCGGGCACCACGGGCCAGGTGATGCAGTTCCGAGTGGTGAAGCGCGTCGGTGGCGACGGAAGCACCCCTCCTGGGTCTCTGATGCTTCCCACGATTGCACCGCTTGGGCCGGAGACCCACGTGAGGCAGGTGACGCTCAACGAGTTCGACTCGTCGGTCGTGATCGTGAAGAAGGTCAACGGGAGGATTCAGCTCGCCTCCAGCTTCAACAATCCCGGCGCGAGCGCCTTCTTCTTCGGGCCGATCTTCTCCATGCTTGGCACGCTGGGCAATGATGGATTCAGCAGCGCGTTCGGCTTCCCGGATCTCACCACGGAAGAACCGGCGTTAGGCTCCACCGAGATCTGGGAGATGTATAACTTCACCGCGGATGCCCATCCGATCCACGTCCACCAAGTGGCGTTCGAGGTGATCGACAGGCAGGACCTCGAGCTCGGGCCTGATGGGCTCGCCGCTCAACCTGCCGTATTGGTTGGGGCGCCGAGACCTCCGGACCCACATGAGGCAGGATTGAAGGACACGGTGCTCGTCTACCCTGGGGGCGTCACGAGGATCAAGATGCACTTCGACATTCCGGGGCTGTACGTGTGGCACTGCCACATCCTCTCGCATGAGGACAACGAGATGATGCGGCCCCTCTGTGTTGGAGGCGGCTGCACGCAGTAACGACTACGCAGTCCACATCGCCGTGGTGTTGGGGGCTCAGCAGTACCCCACACCACGGCTGCCTCAACCGAAGTCCAAAGCCCCTATTACCAAGTCGCTTCTCGCCAGCGTCGCAGGTGCGCTCTGACTCCAACCTCAGCACCTCCCCCCGGATGCCCACCGACTTTTCTCTTGACTGGAATTGTAATGAATTCGCATATCGTCAATAATATAAACGTTGTGCCACAGCACTCTAAGGGCTGTGATGTCAGAAACGAGATACACATGGTCGGTCGGGGCGAGGCCAAGGGGATCGACACTGTTCTCAAGGGACTGGCCGCGACAATCACAGATGATCATGCGCTACTGATGCAGGGTTTGCTCGTCGTTGATGCCATTTACGCCAGTTTGTTGGGCCGCACGCCGCTGCGACGCGGTCCACGAGCTCAACCTCGATGAAGTTGCAAGGAGGCGAATCATGAAACGTATTACATCATCACGCCGATTGTGCGGGCTCATCCTGAGTGGGCTCGGAGGGTTCGGGCTGCTGTTGTTGACCGACTTGATACAAGCGCGCCACGGCGGAGGACTGACAGCAGATGCCGCCGAGCTTACGGTGCCCGATGGCACGCCCGTCACCAACTTTGATTTCGAGAAGGAGGATCTGGGGAAATGGAAGGTCCTCGACGGTCAATGGACGGTTGAAGAGATGCCCGACGCCCCCAGCGGCAAGCGGGTGCTGATCCAACGTGCTGACCGGAATGCTTTAAACGTGATCCTCGCGCCCGCCGGCGCGTTTTATAAGGCAGCTATCGATATCTCGGTGAAGTTCAAGTCACTTTACGGCAGCGAAGACGCTTCAGGCGGCATCGTCTTTCGCTTCACGGCGGGGAAATACTATGTGGTCCGCGCAAACGCCCTTGAGAACAACTTTCGGCTGTACTACTACGATGGCCAGCGGCACTTGCTCGCCACGGCGAACGTTCAGCCTCCTGCCCTGCGGATGTGGCACACCATACGAGTAGTCGCCGTCGGCGATCAGATCCAGGGATGGCTTGACGGCCAACTCTTCATCGATTATGAAGATATGCGTTCTTTGGTACGTACAGATGAGCGCTTGGAGTTGGGTGAGGTCGGCCTGTGGACGAAGGCCGATTCTGTCACCGCGTTTGATGACCTTACGATCCGGGGGTACCGGTCCGCCCTATCGAAATGACATCCATCGGTGCCGTTTCTGACTTCAGGAGGAAGCCATGGCACAGATGCGGCAGTACCCATGGAATCTTGGCTGGATCATCCTTATGTCTGCCGGACTTCTCAGTGGAGCCTGCGGGAAGGGCGAGCAAGGTGTCTCCAGCCCGCCCATTTCGGTGATCCCGGCTGGCGAGTGGCGAACATGGAACTTCGATCAGGTGCCCGCGGGTCAGCTCCCCTCAGGGGTTACAGCACAAAAGACCGGGAGCGGCACGCTGCCGAAGTGGATCGTGGCCAAGGGCGATCAGATGGAGTGCTTCTACGATGGCACACAGTACCTTGCGGTCCGCGACCCGACCTTCACGCGCGGAAAGATCGGCTTGTGGACGAAGGCCGACGCGGTTTCGTACTTCGATGAGCTGCGCGTCAGGCCAATCAAGTAAGGGGAGGGACCACCATGGAGAAGAAGGCCCTCGATGCGATCAAGGCGTTCTCGGACAAGGGATTCCAGCGACGGCGGGTGTGGCAGACGGACAACCTCCACTGCAACATCTACTGCTTTGAACCAGGCCAGCAGAACAGCCTCCACCGCCACCCGGTCTCCAACGAGGTCGTATTCTGCTGGGAGGGGGAAGGAGTCGTCGTAATCGGGGAGGAGCATGAGCCCATCAGGGCCGGGGAGACCGTCCTGGTGCCTGTGAACGTTCCCCACGGCTACATCAACACCAGTCAGGACCGCCGGATGATCATCATGGTCATCCAATGCCCTCTCCCGGTGGAGCATGTTCCGATGGAGCCTGGGGACGTCGCCGCCTTCATCCGATCCTAATGGAGGCTCCAGATGGTGAGTGTCTGGACAACATTTATCAGGCTTTGCGCCGTGAGCCTGCTGGGGCGGCTCAGCTATCAGATGGCCAGGAGCCCTGTCCTGCCGCGTTTCGCCCAGGACCTCGGAGCTGCCCCTGAGCTGATCGGCCTGATCGTGGCCGCGTCAACCATTACGGGGGTCTTCATTAAGCTGCCGGCTGGGGCGCTATCGGACGTGCTCGGACGCAAGCAAATGATGCTCCTGGGATGTCTCTTCTTCGCTGCGCCCCCTTTCCTGTACCCATTCGTCCACTCTCCCGGCACGCTCCTGGCGCTTCGTTTCCTCCATGGCGTTGCCACCGCCATCTTCTCCCCGGTGGCCTCAGCCTTCGTGGCCGACCTCTCAAAAGAAGAACGGGGGGAGAAACTCGGCTGGTTTGCCGCGGCAGGCGATATCGGCTCCACCCTGGGCCCCCTCATCGGGGGATTGCTGCTGTTTTACACAACCAGCTATCAGATGACCTACCTCACGGTCGGGGTCCTCGGCCTGTGTCCGCTCCTATTGATCCTGCATCTGCCAGATGATCAGATGCCTCGTCGCGCGGGCACAACCCTCGGTGCGCGCTCCCAGCAGTTCTGGAGCGGAATCCGCGAGGTCCTGGGAAGCCGGGCCGTGGTGATTGCCTCAGTGCTGGAAGCGGCCATGTATGTGGGCTATGGGGCCTTCCTCGGCTTCTTCCCCCCCTACGCCAAAGGGATCGGACTCAACGACGCCCAGATCGCCCTCGTGATGGGGGTCCAGCTTGCCACAACGATGTTCGCCAAGCCGCTCTCGGGGCGTCTCTCCGACCGCCTCGGCCGAAAGCCCATGATCTTAGCCGGTCTGCTCCTGTGCGCCGCCACGCTGCCTGCCTTCCCTGCTCTTGCCTCTCTTTGGCTCCTCTTTCCGGTGTCTGCCCTGTTCGGCCTTGGGGTGGCTATCGTCACACCCTCGACCACTGCGCTGGTGGCGGACCTGGTCAAAGGCCAACAGATGGGATCGGCGATGGGGGTCTTTGGCACCATCTGGGATACCGGCGAAGCCTCAGGACCAATCCTGGCCGGCTTCCTGATCGCCTCTCTGGGTTACTTGCCGGCCTTCACCATGATCGCTTTGCTGATGGCCGTGGTCGCCTTGACCTTTGCCATCTTGGTGAGGGATCCTCAGGCAGTCCAATGGGCAGTTATGAATATCAAACCCGAGGAGAAAAAAGGTCTCTAAGATTGCCGTCACGCGGCCACTGACGTGAGCCATGAGACGAAAGGAGTGTGAAGATGAAACGAGGTGTGAAGAGGACGATCAGCCATCTCCCCGCCAAGGGGGCTATCCTCGCCTTGGCAGTCTTGGCGCTGGTATGGGGGAAGGCCCCCAGCATCGCCCAAGAGATCAAGGGCGATGGGGCAGGTGCTTTAGCGGGCGCTGAAACACACCGGCCAGGTCTTGATCGGGATGGTATCGCGAAGGCGTTTGGCAAAAAAGGGGAAACAATCGATGGAACATATAAAGTCTCCTTTCCCCGTTCCGATCTGCATGTGAAAGTAGGCAAGATTCCTATCAAACCCGGCTTTGCATTGACGAATTGGGCAGGGTTTATAAAGTCAGGTGATTCAGCAATCACATACGGAGATCTTGTTCTCCTGGAAAGCGAAACGAATCCGGTCATCAGTAAATTAATGGAATATGGAATCCAAACCGTCGCTCTTCACAACCACCTTATATACGAGACCCCCAGAATTTTCTATGTGCACTTCATGGGACACGGAAATGAAGTGGATATGGCAAGGGGTCTCAAGGAAGCCCTGGTTATTACGGGTACCCCCCTCAAATCCTCACCGGCCAGTACTGAAACGAAACCGGATATGGCCAAACAAATCGAGGAAGTCTTGGGCTACCAAGGCACCATGAAAGACGGCGTACTACACGTCAATGTGCCCCGTAAGGATGTACATGTAAACAGGAAAGGTGCCGAGATCCCGGGCAACATGGGGATGAACATCCCTTTGAATTTTCAAATAGCCGGTGATAAGGCAGCAATTAACGGAGATTTCATGCTTCTGGCCGGTGAAGTGAGCCCGGTTATAAAAGTACTAAGAGAAAACAGAATAGAAGTGGCGTCGTTGCATAATCACATGCTGGATGAAGAGCCTCGGTTGTTTTTTATGCACTTCTGGGCCTACGGAGATGCTTCCACCTTAGCCAAGGGCCTTAAAGCTGCTCTCGATCAAACCGGCGTAAAAAAATAAGAAGAAAACGACGCGGTAAAAGGCTAAGGGAAACACACAACCAGGAGGTGCCAATGAAACGGCGACTCGCTCTATTGATGACGGCCCTCTTTGTTGGGACTACGCTCGCATTGGGATTAGCCGCATGCGCCAGACAGCAGACCGTTGTCGTGTACGTGAGCGAAGACCAGGTGTTCTCGGAACCGATACTCAAAGATTTCGAGAAGGAAACCGGCATACAGGTAAAAGCCGTATATGACACCGAAGAGTCAAAAAGCACGGGTGCCATGAATCGGCTTTTAGCGGAAAAGGACAATCCCCAGGCGGATGTCTATTGGGCGAACGAGCCGATCCGGGCAGAGATACTCAGACAACGAGGTATATCGGCTCAGTACCTGTCGCCGAACGCGAAGGGAATCCCGGACAATTTTAAAAATCTGGAAGGTCAATGGACAGGCTTCTCCGCACGGGCGAGGATACTGCTGGTCAAGAAAAGTCTCACTGAAAAGCCGCGATCGATCCTGGCTTATACCGAGCCGCGGTGGAAAGGACGGGCAGTTATCGCCAATCCGTTGTTCGGGACCACAACTACAGAATTCGCGGCCCTTTTCACTGTATGGTGAGATGACAGAACACAGACGTTCCTGGATGCAATAAAGCGTAATCACATCAGGATTTCGACGAGCAATGGTGAGAGCGCCGACCTTGTGGCAAGCGGCGAATTTGACTTCGCTCTCGTAGACAGCGACGACGGCGCGAGCCGTATAAAACAGGGCAAGCCCGTAGACGTCGTTTTCCCGGATCAGGATAAGGCGGAAGTAGGCAGCTTTATCGTTCCGAACGCGGTTGTATTCATCAAGGGCGCGCCCCACCCGGACAATGCCAAAAAGCTGATAGACTATCTGCTCTCAAAAGAAACGGAACGGAAATTGGCGTTCGCGGAATGCGCGCAGATTCCCTTGCATCCCGACGTTGAAACCCCTCCCGCCCTCAGACGCATTGAGACCATCAAGACGATGAAGGTCGATTATGCCGAGGTTGCAAAGAAGATGCAGGAAATCCAGCCCGTTCTTAAAACCTGGGTAGGGTATTGATGGCCAAACGTATTGTCCTGTCCTCAGTGTTTGCGGTGTTGGTCGTGGCAGGCCTGCTTCCCGTCCTTGCCATGGGAGTGAAAAGCATCATCGTCGACGGCCGCTTCAGCCTTGAAAATTACAAGGCACTCCTCACGCTCGGACGAGCGCAGACCCTCGTAAGTCACAGCCTTGCCTTGTCACTGCTGACGACTTTGTGTGCGACGATCATCGGGCTGCCCTTAGGTATACTCCTTGGCAAAACAGATCTGCCTTTCGGAAAGCTCCTGATTGTACTCTTTACGATCCCCTTGCTGATACCCCCTTACATCACGGCCATCTCATGGTTCTACATATTGGGCAGAGAGGGCGTGATAGGCAGATTGCTCGGCCCATCTCTTGCTGAGCTTACTTCGAAGTGGCTGTTCGGGTTGCCGGGTTGCGTCCTGATCCTTTTTTCGACGTTTCTGCCTATCGTGATTCTTCTGACCGTTACGTACTTGACAACCATCAATCCCCGCCTTGAAGAGGCCGGAAGGCTGGTATCGGACTGGCCGGGTGTTCTAAGAAGCATTACGATCCCTCTGATCCTGCCCGGAGTTCTGCTGGCGGTGATGCTCGTGCTCCTTCTCAGTTTAGGAGAGTTCAGCGTTCCGTCCTTTCTGCGTTACAATGTATTTCCGGTCGAAAGCTTTACACAGTTTTCGGCCTTCCTGAATTTCAGTGCTGCCACCGTCGCTGCAATCCCACTCGCAATTGTCACGTTCTTTGTCCTTGCCCTCGAATCGCATTTCCTTCGAGAAAAGACATATCAGGTTCGCCCGGCTCACGGAACAGCCTTTACTGAAAGGATCCAACTGGGTAGAAACAGAAACTGGTTGTTCGCAGTATCGGCCCTGCTTTGCTTTGTTATCGTCGTCCTGCCCTTGCTTGTATTGATCGTGCAGTCATTGTCGGTACATGCCTATGCTCTTGCAATCGCGAAGGCCGGTGACAGCCTTATCAGGAGCCTTGTATATGCAGCGGTCGGCGCTTCGGCGCTGACAGTGATCGGCTTTCTTTCAGGTTACCTGATCCACACACGCGCGTATCCCTTCTGGCAGACCGCTGATTCACTCACTATTTTTCTGTTTGCGCTTCCGAGCACGGTCATCGGGATCGGCCTGATCAGCCTCTGGAACCGTCCATGGACGAACTTCATTTATGCAACGCCGGTCATCATTATTATCGGCTACATCGCCCAATATGCTGCAATCAGCAGCCGTATAACGGTCTCTATGCTGACGCAGATCCCACCGTCAATGGAGGAGGCTGCCCAGGTTGCGGGCGCGGGGTGGTTTCGTAGAATGGCGCTGATCGTAGCGCCCCTTGCGAAGCGCGGTCTCATCGCGGCCTGGCTTGTCGGGTTTATCTTCTGCGTGCGCGATACGGGAATCAGCATGATTGTCTATCCGCCGGGACTTGACACGCTGCCGGTCCGCACCTTTACGCTGATGGCAAATGCTCCTGCCGGCCTTACGTCGGCACTCTGCGTGATCATGATTTGTGCCGCGCTTGTCCCGGTTGGAATTTTGACCGCGGCCTTTAAAACGAGGATGCTGTAATCGTGACATTCCTCACAATTACATCGGTCACTACATCATATAACGGACAGCCTGTACTGCACGATTTCTCGCTGGAGATCGAAAAAGGAGAACGTCTCGTTATCCTCGGTCCTTCCGGCTGCGGAAAGACGACGGTCTTGAGGCTTCTTGCCGGGTTCATAGCTCCGGATTCAGGAAGCATCAGCATTGAAGGCGACCTTGTTGCGGCTGACGGGAAAACGATCACAGGTCCTGAAGCGAGACATTTCGGGATGGTTTTTCAGGACCTTGCCCTTTGGCCCCATCTATCCGTAAAAGGAAATCTCGAATTCGGGCTTAAAGCAAAACATGTAACCAAAGAAAAACGCGAGCAATTGATTGCTGAAATGCTGGATCTTGTCCAGATGAGTGAATACATTCATGCAAAACCCGGAGAACTTTCCGGAGGGCAGCAGCAACGTGTTGCCCTTGCGCGTGCGTTAGTGCTTCATCCGAAGGCCCTCCTCATGGACGAACCTCTTTCCAGCCTGGATGTAGACCTGAACGAACGCATTCGGAAGGAGATCCTCAGGCTTCACAACACACTTGGTTTTACTCTCATTTATGTTACCCATGACCGGGAAGAGGCTTTGGATATCGGCACACGTGTTTTGATAATGGAAAAGGGCAGAATCGAGCGAAGCGGTTCCGTAAAGGAGATCAGGCATTATTTTGAGAGGCCATGAATAATGCTTTCCGTGGCTCTTATTGTCCACGGTGCGCGTCTATGAAGTGCAGCCATGACCAGAGGTAGCGATCACGCTACGTCAGTCATCATGCCTCTGATCGCCGGCCTGCTGCTGTCCGCTTCCACTGCCTGGGGCTACAGGCCCTTTGTCTCGACCGATGCCGCCGTGGCCGAACCCGAAGAGATGGAGATCGAGCTCGGGTATTTCAACCTGGAGCGATCTAGGGGAAAGACCACCTTCATCGTGCCCAAGGTTGTCCTGAACTACGGCGTCATCAGGGATGTGGAGGTGGTTGGGGAGTTTGAGGTGGCGGAACCTGCACACGAGGGAGCCCAACTCGTTGACCCAGGCGTATTCCTGAAGGTGGTCTTGAAGGAGGGCATGCTCCAGGAGCAGGAGGGCATCGGCGTTGCGGTCGAGGTGGGGCCTCTCTTACCCTCGACGGTTCAAGGGGAGCAGCGGCTTGGCTTCGAAGGGGTCGGGATCCTGAGCGGGAGGCTCCTCCCGTTCACGTACCACCTGAATGTTGGTGGAGGCGTGAATCGGGCGGAGGCGAATCCTTTCGTCATCTGGGGACTGATCGTGGAGCTTCCAGTCTTGCCACGCTTCAGACTAGTGGGAGAGGTCAACGGGGAGAGCGCCAGAGGGCGGCCCGCCGACAACTCCGGCCTGTTTGGTTTCATCTGGCAGCCATCTTCCTCAAGCCTCTTCCTCGACGCCGGGATCAGGCGTGGCTTTAGCGCTGGCGCTCCTGACTGGCAATTTACGATGGGGCTGACCTTCGGTTTCCCTATTCGCCCATGACCTTGATGATTGCCCGCTTCTTGCGCTGCCCGTCAAACTCCGCGTCATGGACCTGCTGCCGGAGGCCAAGATTTAGGCTACGACCGCCAGCCGATGAAGCTTAACTGGTGGCCGCTCTTCCCCTCTTTCCGGTAGGAGTGGAAATCTCCGATGTGGCAGGCCGTGCAGGGACCGACCTTACTGATCTGCGTTTGAGGAATGCCTGCGCCGAGAAGCTGCGCCTCGTTCAGCGCCCTCAGATCAAGGCGACCCTTGACCCCCTCGGGTCTCCAGGCACCCTTAAGCTCCTGCCTCCAGTTCGCCGCGATCTGCTCCTCGACCTCCGGTCCCACCTCGTAGCAGCAGGGGCCGATGGACGGCCCCATCGCAACATGAAGCGCGGCGGGGTCGATCCGGTACACCTCTTTCATCAACGCGACCGTCCGTGCGGCGATACCCGCAGCCGTCCCTCGCCAGCCGGCGTGGACCGCAGCAGTAATCTTTCGAGCAGGCTCCACGAACAGGAGAGGGACACAATCGGCCGCCATGACCCCCACGCAGAGGTTGGGTGCATCAGTCATAAGCCCATCCCCAACCCTAGCCAGTTTGCCGTCGCCGCGTGAAACCTGTAGAACGGTGTCCCCATGAACCTGTTTCGCCGTGATGATCGTGATTCGCGGTAAGCCAAGCGCCTGCTTAAGCTCGCACCAGTTCTGTTTGACGGCGGCAGCATCGTCTCCATCATCGCATGAAAGGCGAAAGGCGGCATTGGGCGGCCGGTCCTGGCCGCCGACGCGGCCGAGAAAGCCATGGACTAAACCATCGAATTGGTCCCAGTGCGGGACTTGCAGGCGAAGTATCTTCATCGTGCGACTATTCTAAGAAAACTCCGGGAGTGTGTCAAATCTGCTGTCGAAGCGGTGCTCATATGATTGTCAGCCCTCATCTTGCGTAGTATACTGCATTTTGAAAGCTGATGGCTGTTAGCGAAGCGCTGACAGCCCCTCTTGGTGAGGTCGCATACCAATGAAGCAAGCCCTTCTCATCGTCGATCACGGCAGCCGCCGCGCTGGATCACACGAGCTTCTCTGTGAGGTCGCGGCGATGATGCGGGAGCGCTTCGGCCTGCGCATCATTCACTATGCTCACATGGAGCTGGTGGAGCCGACTATACAGCAAGGGTTTGATGCCTGCGTCGCCGATGGGGCAGAGGAGGTAATCGTGCACCCCTACTTCCTCGGACCGGGGCATCACGTCGCGACCGGTATCCCCGCCCTTGTCAAGCAGGCGGCCGGTCGGCATCCTGGGGTCGCCTACCGGATCACCCAGCCGCTGGGCGTCCATCCGAAGATCGGTGAGGTGATCCTGGAACGGATCGCTGAGTCCGATGACGACAATCCGATCTGCGCAACCCCATTAGAACGCGAAGTGACCAACGAGGGCAAACAGCCTCAGGGCCATCTGCACAGGACGGATGCCTTGTTCCGATTTTGCCCGCGGTGTGGGATGGCGCTTGCGCCCAGGCGGATGAAACCAAACGGGCCGAAGCTTCAGGCCTGTCGGAGTTGCTCCTTCGTCCACTATCCTGACCCAAAGGTCGCGGCCGGGACCCTGTGTATGCTGGACGGTGGGATCGTATTGGTCCAGCGAGCGATCTCCCCGGCGTACGGCAAATGGGTGTTTCCCGGCGGTTTCGTCGATCGAGGTGAGCGGGTCGAGGCGGCGGCCATCCGCGAGACCCGGGAAGAGGTCAACCTTGATGTCGAGATCGATCGGCTCCTGAATGTGTACTCCTACGAGGACTCAGCGGCGGTAATCATCGCGTACGCTGCGCATGTGGTGGGTGGCGAGCTTGCCGCGAAGGATGAAGCGCTCGACGTGAAAATATTTTCTCCGTCCTCTATTCCGTGGGAAGAGTTGGCATTCCGCAGCGCGCACGACGCCATTAAGGATTATCTTGCGTATTACTCGAAGCTGGAGCAATAGGCATGGCCCGATTGCGCGATAACGGGAAGGAGTATTACGCCATCCTCGGCGTATCATCAGACGCCTCGGAGGAAGAGCTGAAAAAGGCCTACCGGCGGCTTGCGCTGCAGCATCACCCCGATAAGAATCCGGGAGATCCCAGGGCGGGGGAACGATTCAAAGCGATCAGTGAGGCGTATGCCGTCCTGATGGATCAGGGCAAGCGCCGGCAATACGATGCCTTCCGCCAGACCCAGGCCGGGGCAGGCGCCGGCGGCGGCGGATTTCGGTACTCCCAGGAGGAGATCTTCCGGGACCTCTTCTCCAACCCTGATCTGTCGTCGATCTTTGCTGAAATGAACCGTGAGTTCGCCAGGGCCGGTATTCGCTTCGATGACGCCTTCGTTCGCCAGGTCTTCTTCGGCAGTCGCGGATTTGTCTTCGGCGGCGTCTTTATCGGCGCGCCGATCGGGGTGCTCAAGCGACGCGCCGCTCGAATGGCGGTTGATCGCGGAGGAAGCCGGTCAGCAGTCAGCCGGACTCGGGGCCAGGAGGCGCTAGGCGAGAGCCAATCACAGGGCGTGTGGTCAGCGATCGGTCATGGGCTCAAGGCCGGCTTCGGTCTGGTGAAACGGCTGATGTGCGCAGATCCGGATCCTGCCGAGGGTAGCCCGAATCTCCGATATCATCTGACCATTACCGCTAAAGAGGCCGTATCCGGGGGGCAGAAGCGGGTCACCTTTATGCGGGGCGACCAGATCGAGGAGCTGATGGTGGTCATCCCTCCAGGTATCCGATCCGGGACAAGGCTGCGGCTGAAAGGCAAGGGGCTGGAAGGCCAGGGGGGCGCGTGCGGCGATCTCTACCTGCGCGTCACCGTCAGGTAAACAGACCGGCCCCGTTACGTCATTGCGAGGGACCGTCGCGACCGAAGCAATCTGACCCGAAGGGTCATTCCGAGCGAAGCGAGGAATCTCATCGGGATTGCCCCGAAAGTCCCCCCTCGCGGGTCATTGCGAGGCGAAGTCGAAGCAATCTCACAGTCGTTCAGGACAACTACGGTGAGATTGCCGCGCTCCCGATGGTCGCTCGCAATGACGCGAACGTGGGTTGCAGGCCATCGTTTCACAGACTTTCATGCGCATGGGTGCGCCATCGGCCCATGGGGTATTGCTTCGCCTGCGGCTCGCAACGACACTGCGTGTCGGATTGCCGCGCTCCCGTTGGTCGCTCGCAATGACAGACAAATGAACAGGCTGCGCCGCCAACAAATGTGGCTTGGTCGGCGGAGGTAAGAAGATATGGGTGAGGAAAGCGACAGGCAAATGGGTGTGGCCCCAGAATCGTCCATCGCGACAGAAGCAAGCGCGAAGCCTCGCTCCAGACCCAAGTGGCACCGCATCTACTACCTCCTCGCAATCTTCGATATAGTCACCATTGCGATCGGCCTCTACATCGTCGCTCACCTCGTAGGCGCCTACAAGCAGTCGGTTCGGGTCAATCAGGAGTGGGCCGGCCGGATCAATGCCTATAGGAGACTCGACGAACTGGCTGGCGCCGTCAACGCCCCCCCTAACGATGTCTTCGATTCGCACGATGTTGAGACCGAGTCGGAGAAGCTGCGCGCAGCTCTCCGTCTCTGGGACGAGCAGATCGCCTTGTTACAAGACGAGTTGCGGGACCATGTCGCCCCGGCTGAGGCCGCGCCACTTCAGGAGGCCTTGAAGCCTGTCGCGTCCGCGATGGCCGAGATGGTCGATCAGGGGAACTCGGTCTTTTCGTATCTGAGGGAGCATCGTCCTGACCTGGCCGGCCAGCGCATGGCGGCTATGGACCGCAACTATGCCAAGCTACAGGCGTCTATAGACCAATCGCGGCAACGGATCAGCGAGATTCAGCAGAGACACCTGCGCGAACAGGCGGCGGCTGCCGGCTCATTCGGGGTGTACGAGTACGTGATCGCCTTCGCGATTCTCCTGATGGTGGTCGGCGCGACGGCGTACGGACGAATGATCGCGAAACATGTCGAGTCGGACGCGCGGGAGCGGGAGGAATCCCTTGAGAGGCTGGCAACGGCGAATGAGGCGTTCAGGAAGCTCTCGAGTGCTGTTGAACAGACGGCAGACAAGGTGGTTATTACTGATCGCGAGGGTATTATCGAATTTGTCAACCCCGCCTTCGAGCGTATGACCGGCTATACAAGAGATGAGGTGGTCGGCCAGACGCCGAGGGTCCTGAAGTCGGGCCAGCATGACAAGCGATTCTATGAGCATCTCTGGCAGACGATTCTCTCCGGCGAGGCCTTTCGTGGTGTCTTGATCAACCGCCGGAAAGACGGGTCGCTGTTCCACGATGAGGAGGTCATCACGCCGCTTAGAGACCCTCACGGCATCATCACCCATTTCGTGGCTGCCGGTCGTGACATCACGGAGCGCGAGCAGGCTGAGACGGAATTGGCGCGGCTGCATGAAGCGGCGAAGGCCCATGCAGCCCAGTGGGAAGCCCTCTTTGGGATGAGCCGGCTGCTCAACCAGTCGCTGCAGCTCGATGAGGTCTTTGAGGCCTTCGCGCAGGCCGTGAAGCAGTATGTCCCCTATGATCGCCTGGGGGTGATCGTCCCGCAAGACCACACGCTGGTGGTGGCCTACGCCGTCGCGGATCCTCCACTCAACGCCTTCCCTGGGCAAAGCTGGCCCATGACGCAACAGACCGGAATCGAATGGATCCTCACCCACCGGCAGCCCCGACTGGTGCAGGATCTGGCGGCGGAGGCACGGTTTTCGGATGACGTGTACATGGCGCAGGAGGGGGTTCGGGCACTCGTGGAGCTCCCGCTTTTGGTGGGAGGGAAGGCGAAAGGGGTCTTCTATCTCGACAGCCGGACCCCAGCCGCCTACTCTCACCGCGACATCGAGCGCCTCCAACCGTTGGCCGATCAAGTGGCCATGGTCATGGAGCATAGCCACCTGTACGGTTCGGTTCAAGGCTATGCCGCCGCGTTGGAGCGGGAGGTAGAAGAGCGCACACGCGCAGAGGAACAGCTCCGCACCCTGGCCACCCGCCTGGAATCGGTGCGGGAGGATGAACGGGTCCGGATCGCCAAGGAGATCCACGAGGAGCTGGGGCAACTGCTGCTCGGTCTGAAGATGGAGCTCTCGTGGCTTCACGCACGGCTGCCACAGGAGCCGCCCGCCCTGCGAGACAAGAGTCAGGCGATGAGGCAATCCGTCGACGAGACGATCCGGTGGGTGCGCCGGATCGCCGGCGAGCTACGGCCGCGGGTGCTGGATGACCTGGGGCTGGTAGCGGCCATTGAATGGCAGGCGCAGGAGTTTCAGGCCCGGACGGGGATCCAGACGCATCTGACCGTCCAGCAGCCAGAGCCTGCGCCGGATTGGGAGCGGTCCACGGCGGTCTTTCGCATCCTGCAGGAAGCCCTGAGCAATGTCGCTCGCCATGCTCATGGGAGTCGTGTCCATATCAACCTGAGCGCCGACGCTGAGCGGCTTACGCTGGAGGTGATCGACAACGGCAAGGGCATTACCCAGTACGCGCTGACCGATCGGCGCTCCCTCGGGCTGCAGTACATGCGAGAGCGGGCGTTTGGCCTGAGCGGAGCGGTGACCATTGTGGGGAGGCCTGGCCAGGGGACCACGGTCACGGTCCTGATGCCGTTTTTTTGGGGGGGGGGGG
>JACPQW010000180.1 GCA_016190285.1 Candidatus Methylomirabilis oxygeniifera | reverse complement strand
GCGTATGGCCTCCCTGGGCCTGAAGGCCACGATCACCTCGGTGATGATGAGCATCAATTACAGGCAGCTTCCACGGTTGGCCCAAGTGGCCGCCACCTTCGACGCGAATCTCCGGGTTAATGTCTATCAACCCTCACATACCGATCGGTTCACACTGAGTTACGATCAGTTCTGGAGCGGGTTCCAACGGCTATTAGGTTCAAGCCGTCTGGTGGCCACGACAGAGCCGGTCCTGGCGGCCGTCCTCGATGTAGACGGATTCGCCGGCCCGGCATGCGGCCGCTCCACCATTCGAGTGGCCCCCGACGGGCGGGTCCTCCCCTGCACCTACTGGCCGAAAAGTCGCCTGACCCTGGACGATCTGAGCCGGCTTCGGGAACGGATCACTGAGACGGAGGAGTTTCTGGAGGCCAGGTCGATCCCTCAGGCCTGTCAGGGCTGTCCGTGTGGAGGAGGGTGTGCCGGACGACGGGTCCTGGCGGGCCTTTACGATCCCGATCCGTACTGTCCCTTTGCGAGGGGAAACAAGATCGCCATTGACTGGGAGCGTGCAGGCGCAGAGGACCTGCCCAAGGCCGGATCGGCTTGTACCACCATCGTCTCAGCGCGGTAAGGCGCCTGGAGGCACAAGATGGACGCGGCGCGACCAACTATCGTCCCAACACTGCCCCGCTCTCTGTACCTGGAAACCACCAACCGCTGTGACTCCGCCTGTCAAACCTGCATCAGGACCTTTATGCGCTTGGAGCCTCCCAAGGACCTCACCCTGGCTGAACTGAAGCAGATCGTGGAACAGTTCCCGGTTCTGGAGCGCGTTATCCTGCACGGGATCGGCGAACCGCTCCTCAACCGCGAGCTCTTCGCGATGGTCGCGTACCTGAAGGCGAAGGGGGCCGTTGTCCTCTTCAACTCCAACGCCATCTCTCTGACGCCGCAGCATGCCCTCCAATTGATCGGGAGCGGCCTGGATGAGTATCGGGTTTCCATGGACGCGGCCACACGAGGCGCCTATCAGCGCATTCGAGGAGTGGACCAGTTCGATCGGGTAGTCAAGAACGTTCGGGGGCTGATTAACCTGCAACGTCGGCTAAAGCAGAAGAGACCTCGGGTCTCCCTCTGGTTTACGGCGATGAACGCCAACATCGAGGAGCTTCCGGCCTTCGTCCGCCTGGCCCACGAACTCGGGGTCCCGGAGGTGCATGTCCAGCGCCTGGTGTTTTACGGTCAGGGGTTAGCCGTAGAGGCGCAGTCGCTTCACGGAGCGCTTCATCAACGGCAGGAGGAGCTCATCGGGGAGGCCGAACGTCTCGCCGCCATGCTTGAGATCGCGTTTACGGCCTCCGGCGCCTCCACTCCCTTGGCCAGCCTTAGAGGAACACCCCATGAGGCACTGCCGCACCACTGGAACGAAAAGGCATCTTCACCCCCCATCCTCACCTTCCCCCCGGGTACCCTCTGGGTGCGGGGAAGGGACACCTCACGCGACCTCCTCCCCCCTCGGAGGGGGAGGATACAGGTGGGGGGGATTTTCGAAGGAAATGATCAGGCGACGCGGCCCTGGGCTGGGTGCCAGCGCCCCTGGACCATCAGCTATATCACCGCCAACGGCAGCGTGCTGCCGTGCTGCATCTCACCGTGGACCGCTCAGGACTACAGGGGCTTGATTCTCGGCAACGCGTTCACGGACGAGTTCGTAACCATCTGGAACGGCCGGCGCTATCAAGCATTCCGAGAGGCCTTCGACACTGACGCGCCTCCGGACCCCTGTCGGGGCTGCGGTCTCCTCTGGAGCGTCTAGGGACATGTTCTGGATCCTGACCAGCACAGGGGTTGCCTCGGCCATTTTATACGGCCTCAACTTCCGGATCATCCCGTTGCTCAGCCGGGTTGGGCTGGTTGATCCGAAGACCGAACCTCTCGCGGCCTATCCGTTCCTCTGCGGTGCGCTGTTTTGCCTCTACCTGCTCGCCCTTGTTTTGATCCTCAGGAAACGATCGAGAAGTTCTTCGCTCGGTGTGATCCTGGGCTTCGCCATTCTCTTCCGGGCGATCCTCCTCTTCATGCCTCAGGTGCTCTCCAGCGATATCTACCGCTATGTCTGGGATGGTCGAGTCCAGTCAGCCGGGATCAACCCATATGCGTTTCCCCCTGAGGCCGACGCGCTGAGATTTCTGAGGGACGAACGGATCTTTCCATTGATCAACCGCGAGTGGGCGCCGACCATCTATCCTCCTGGAGCGCAGATCCTCTTTGCCGGCATCTACCGGCTCTTCCCTGACAGTATTGTCGGCCTGAAGTTCATCATGCTCTGCTTCGATCTCGCCACCATCGCCCTGATTGTGCGGCTCCTGAAGAGGGCCGGAATCGATCCCGATCGCGTGCTTCTCTATGCCTGGTCCCCGCTCGTGCTGTTCGAGCTGGCCGGAAGCGGTCACCTCGAGGCGCTGATGCTGCCGTTCGTCCTCCTCGCGCTTGCCGCCCGAACGAAGGGACGATCTGTCCTCGCAGGAGGGGCCTTGGGCGTCGCCACCTTGATGAAGCTGTATCCGGCGGTCCTCTTCCCCGCCCTGTATCAGCGCCGGGATATTCGGTTCCCGCTTGCTTTTGGTCTCACAGTCCTTCTGGGATATGCGCCCTATGTTGCAGGCGCGGGAATCAAGGCGCTGGGGTTTCTCCCCGGCTATATTCAGCCCCACGAAGATTTCAACGTGGGGCTCCGGTACTTTCTCAGCCTGGCCCTGGCGCCCTTCGCGGCGTCCCCTCGCGTCCTCTCGATGCTCCTCCTGGCAACCTGCCTCCTCCTCTTCGCACTTCGCCTGATCCTCAAGGAGGAGCCGTCGGATCCTTGCCGGAAGGGGTACCTCATGGCCGGTGCGTACATGCTGCTCCTCCCGACAAGCTTTCACCCATGGTATCTCGTCTGGCTGCTTCCGTTTCTCTGCCTCTTCCCTTCGTGGGGATGGTTGTACCTGAGCGCGGCCGGCTCGCTCTCTTATCTCACGTATACCAACGAACATTTCGACTTTCCGCTCACACTCCGAGTCGTGGAGTTTCTTCCCCTCTACCTCCTCTTGCTGCTCCAGGCGTTGTGGCATCGGCGAACCGCACGCCATGTGCAGATGACGACGCGAGATACTCAACCAGACACATCTCACCCCGAACAGCTCCATGGCGTGATGCCCGAGGTCTGAACAATGAGCGTAACCACGATCTCCAACGCTGCTGTCGCGATTATGGCCAAGGCCCCCTGGCCGGGTCAGGCCGAGCACACGAGGCGATTTCTCATGGAGCAGACATGGTGAAGAAGGCGCATGCGTTGGCAGAACAGGTGTGGAAGACCCTTTCCAGCCGGCCGATCTACCAGAACCGATGGCTCTCCCTCCGCGAAGACGTCGTCGAGCTCCCTGACGGACGGACCACGATCTACGGCGTGGTGACCTGCGGCGAGTGTGTCGGTATCCTCCCCTTCCTCGACAGCCGGACGGTCCTGCTCGTGAAGCAGTACCGGTATGTCGCGAAGCGGGTCACATGGGAGATGCCCACAGGAGGGGTCCATGCGGGCGAATCGATCGAGGCGGCAGCCCAGCGGGAGCTCAATGAGGAGATCGGGTATCAGGCGGGCAGGCTCACCCGGATCAGCACCTATCACACGAGCAAGAGTGTGATGGACGAGACGGCCCACCTCTTCATCGGGGAGGAGTTGACCAAGCTTGAGCGGCCTCCGGACGAGACAGAGTTCATCGAGGTCTGCGCGTTTCCCATCACCCAAGCTCTCCAGATGGTCCTGCAGGGTGACATCGTCGACGGGATGACGATCATCGCCATCCTCCACGCCGCCCGCCTGAGGGGTCTGTAGTGTCCTGAGTCAGAAGCTCGGAGAAGAAACACGATCTTCAGTAGCTCATGGCCAGCTCTTGACAGGTCATTGGAAACGCGGGAGAATCGGTGCGAACATTAAAGGTCTTGCGCCTCGGATAGGCTAACCGATCTACTCAATCGTTCACCCAAACGAGGAGCGCTCCAAGAAGATGCTCGGAGAGTTGCATCGCGGCCTTTCTGGTTGCATAATGGGATGATCATGACAACTAATGTGGAGAAAATCGTTGAGCAGGTGAAGGCTCTTCCTGAGAAGGAGTTGGACGAGTTCTTGTCGTGGCTGGCTGAGTACGAACTCCAGCACGAAGACGAGTGGGACGAGCAAATCGCCAAGGACTTCAGGCCGGGCGGGCGTTTGGAGGCCGTCCTCGACCGCGCGCGCAAGGACATCGTCGAAGGAAGAGTCGAGCCTCTCGATGAAATCATCGACAACTCCTGATTTCTGGATCTGCTACCGCGCGCTGCCCCCCGAAATCAAGAACAAAGCAAGAGCTGCTTACCGACTATGGAGAGAAAATCCTCGACACCCCTCGCTACGGTTCAAGAAAGCGGGAGGGGTCTGGTCGATGCGAATCGGTGCAGAATTTCGGGCGCTGGCTCTTCTTCACAACAATACGTTCTATTGGTTCTGGATCGGAGCCCACGACGAGTATGAACGTCTTATCGGGGGGAGCTGATGCAGCCGCTGTCAGGACAAACGGCTATCCAGCAGAGAAGGTGTGCCATTCTTAGTTGAACAAGCGAAGCGACTCCCTTATGGTGGGGCGGTTAGGACCACTAACCGATGACCGCACACAGAAAGGAGCCGCTTCATGAAGAGAGTAGTCCGAATTACGAAACGGGGCAAGGTGAAAGACGTGTATCCGGCGAGCCTGAACGCCTCTCCCGCGCGTGACGAGGTGGATGCGAAGGTGGCCTGCATCCAGGCGCTCATCCCAATCGCGCTCAAAGCCGTCGAGGAGGAGCTGACGGCAGAACTGACCCGCCTCGCCGGACCCAAGCACCACCGGACGGGCGGCCTGCCCGGCGTGGTCCGCTGGTGTCGGCAGCGCGGGTCGGTCTACCTGGCGGATCAGAAGGTGCCGATCACCTACCAGCGGCTCCGCAATCGGCTGACCCGGCAGGAGGTGCCCTTGTCGATCTACCAGCGGCTGCAGGTCCCCCGCGAAGCCGATGCCGGGCTCTTCCGCAAGATCCTCCTGGGGCTGAGCTGCCGAGACTACGAGCCCTGTGCGGAGGCGGTCCCAGACGCCTTCGGGCTGAGTGCCTCCTCTGTCTCCCGGCGCTTCATCCGGGCGAGTGCCAAGCAGCTGCAGGCGCTCCAGGAGCGGCGCCTCGCTCACTACGACGTCGTCGCCCTGATCCTCGACGGCAAGACCTTCGCCGAGGACGAGATGGTGGTCGCGGTGGGGGTGACGCTCACCGGGGAGAAGGTCATCCTCGGCTTCGTCCAGACCGCGACGGAGAACGAGCGAGTCTGCGCCAGCTTCCTCCGAGCGCTGCTCGATCGCGGGCTGCGGATCGAGCAGGGGCTGCTCTGTGTCCTCGATGGCGCGAAGGGATTCCGAAAGGCCATCCAGACCGTCTTTGGCGTCCAAGCGCTGGTGCAGCGCTGTCAGTGGCATAAGCGGGAGAATGTCGTCGCCTACCTGCCCAAGGACTTGCAGGCGACGTGGCGTCGAAAGCTGCAGGCGGCGTATGAGGAACCGACCTACGCGGAGGCCAAGGCCAAGCTGCTTCGACACAGAAACGAGTTGAAACTCCTGAATGAGTCGGCACTGAGCAGTCTCGATGAGGGGTTCGAGGAGACCCTGACGCTGCATCGGCTGGGAGTGTTCCGGGCGTTGGGACGGAGCCTGAAGACAACCAACTGTCTCGAATCCGTCAATGCGTTGATCGGGCAGCGTACCGACAAGGTCGATCACTGGCGGACCTCCGATCAGAAACGGCGGTGGCTGGCTGCGGCGCTCCTCGACATCGAGCCGCGCCTAAACCGCATCTCGGGATTTCGAGCGCTGCCCGTACTCCGTCAGGTCCTGCAGATCGAACTCGGTGCAAAGGCACAACTGACCGAACAGCAGGTTGCGTGATCTCATGCCCGGGAGCTGGCTTCGCATAGTTCAACTAACTTTGGGATTGACTCCCAGCAGATGGGTACTGCCCAGTAAGTTCTCCGAAGTTACTCCCCGCTCTACAGCACCGAGCGGCTCCATGAAACATTAGGTTACTCCACCTCCGCGTCAGGTTTCAGTCCAACACGCGCGACGAGTCTTCTCCCTCCTCCCGCTACGCCAACCCGAACCCGCCAGTTTCGCCGCGCATATCCTGGCGCATGGCGTACCCATCAAACCGCAAGGAGGTAGCGGTGGCCAAGACCACCGTTCAGCGAGCTGATGGTGATTGAGGAAGGGAGGATGGTCCTTCTGCTGATCTCCAGAATCCGGATCACCAGTACCCTATCGTGGTCTTGACAATGGGGAGTACCATTGTCCCTTTGGACCACCATGCGCTATAAAATTTCGGCCACTTGTCAGCGGATATAAGGCCAAGCTATGTCTCTACCTCAACAAGAACTATTAACTGTTGATCAGCTATTGAAAACGCCTCCTCCACCTTTCCTTTAACCTTGATTGTCTCGCCCTTCTTAGGAAGCGGCCTATGAGTTACTACTGTTATTTCACCGGTCTTGTCTTGGATCACAAAATATTTCACAACAATGAGGCTGAAGATGTCTACAACTTGTCCCTTGATCTGAAGTTCTTTGCCGCTAAACTGTCTGGGGTTCTCTAATATGTTCTTAATCGGTGTCGTGGTTATTATCAAATCGCAAGCCGTCAGAGGAACAAGCAATAAGGCTATCAGGAGGTAATGTGTTGTGGACCATCTGTTTGGCATTAGTGTTCTACTGTAATTCCTCAGAATTGACGTTGGAAGTCGTTGCTCTTACTTACGATATGAGAAGCCGGTTTATACTCCTATGCCAACCGCGTCTTGCTTGAACAAGATAGCTTAGAAGTCGCTGGTCTCAGCAAACGCAGAGATTGCTCTCGTCTCCTGCGCTTAAACCACATTCTTGGGGCTAAAATACTTGTTGGAGATGGGCTAACGGATTATTGAAGAAAGACCTTATGTTTTTCCAGGACCTTTCGAAAATCGGGATCAAGTCTACAGTTGGCGAGATCAGGGTCCTTCCTGAGAACATCATACTCACTGAAGCCCAATTCTAAGGTCTTATCAAGAGCATCGATCCCCTGATCGCGCTGATTCTGCGCGCAATATAGCGCCATCAGGTTGTAGTACACCATCTTATCTTTGGGGCTGAGTTCCTCGGCTTTTTTCAGGTCAGTCATCGCCTTGTTATATTTCTTCTGTTGCATATACACGACACCCCGATTCGCATACGCCGAACCATACTGTGGGTACTGCTGGATAGCCGCAGTGAATTCTTTGATGGCATTTTCAAAATCGCGATGAGCAGCGTACTGAATCCCGGAATCGAGTTTCTGTCTCGCTGCCAACGATGCGTCGGTTTCCCTCGCTTGAGTGGGAGTACTGGAGGCGGCCGGCTTCTGCGTGCTGGCCGGCGTGGGCATGGACGTCCCCTCGCCGGTATAGCACACGATGTCCCATTGTTGCCGTAGTGCATGCTGATAACCAGCCTCATTGACCTCTGCGGTCACCGATCGCAGACGCCCGCTCCACACGTCCTTCACACCCTGGCCCGTTAGCCTCGCAGTCCAATGCAGTTCATACTCCGCTCGCTCTCGACCGTTGCTAACGACGACCCGCGTTGTCCATGGAGCAACATCAACACCTTGTTTCTTGGCCTCATCCAGGTATCGCTCGAAGAGTTCCCAGGCATTTCCACCCGTCAGATAGACTCGACGAGCAGTGCTCTTCTGGTCCTTGCGGACCAACGCACCGCAGCCCTCTGCGGCCGACGCGAGGGGCATGTGGAGCTGAGGTACCACTAATATGAAGCTAAGCAGGAGCCAGATTCGCGCTCGGTTCACTGTAGTGAGCATTATCATTAGGGCCTCCGATTTAGTTGGTATCGCTGGGGGAAGGATAGCCCGCCGGAGACGGCGTTTGTGGTTTCTCGGGCTTACTGATTCGTCTACCGGTCTGCTCGGCCTTGTCGACAGCCGCCTTGTAAGTTGTGTAGTATCCACCTCTCTTCAACTCCTTGGAGTGCGCATCCGGAGCCTCCATCTGCTGAGCGTGAAGCATGTCGTTCAGCAACGCATCGCGCACATACTTATACTTCTCTCGCAGGGCCTCAAAGAAAGCGACCACTTCGCCAAAAATGAGAGTAACGCCAAAGGTCAGGAACATCGTAAATGGTTCGAAGGCGCCGCTACTGCGCGCCGCTGCAATAAAAAGGATCAAGAGCGTCCCAATACCGACCGCCATCCAATAGGACAACGATTGCTCGCCCTCCAGGGGCCGATTAGTCTTTGCCCTCCAGCTTTTGCCTTGCAGATGGCCCACACCCCACCCCTGGGCAACACCGCCCACAGCAAGCATGAGAGCATACGCGATCGCAAATATATTAAAATTATCTGGATCAAACAACAGTTGTACGAGCATCACGGAAATTTCCGCTATCACTGAAAGCACAAACAGGGCGGTAATCTTTCGAATCTGTCCGTTCGTTGGGGCTTCATTCTTCAATTGGCCGCTGTTTGCGGCATTATAGATATTTGTGTTTAGGGCCACTCGTGACTTTAGGTAGGATCCCTTAATGGCGTTCTCGAGGGCGTCCCATCCATTTATGGCGCCATCCAAACCCCTCTCGCCCCATGCTGCCCCTGCCTGTTCGACCAAGTGATCATCGATGCATTTCTTTTCAAGACGAAAGATGAGATTGATATCCCACACATCAGCGTCCGGGGGGAAGTGCTCTCGCTTGGCAGGAACTGTGAAACTAAGCGGCATCATGGTTGCACTCCTTGTGTCAGGTTTGACATCCTTAGTGACTGGTCACAGCTAGCGACATGTTCCAGTCACGTCGGTTTGGCATGAGCTGGGGCGTCTGCTCAATGTCGGCGCCTTTCTCGCGTTTGGCCTGTTGGCGAACCAGCGGCTTCGCCTGATCAAAGGCTTCTTTGATGGCTCCCCGATTATTGCGAAGCCCGTCAACGAAGTAGCGGGTAAACACGCTGTTGCGGAGTTGATCGGATTCCCAGGATCGCTCCCCGGCATCGCTTGCGCTAATAAGAACCTTTCCCCAACCCTGGGGGAGTGTATTACTGTGGGTGGGCGAGAACGCGCCAACCGGTTCTTCGACAATAAGATCCTTGGCCCCTAAGAACCTTTCAGCCATGTACCGTCGGGAGCGCCCGTTGCCCTCATCCCAACCTGCGTCGAGCGATTTTCCTCCAGGCGGAAGAAAACCGGCAATCTGAGCGTACGCGCCGTTGCTGTAGCAGGCATCCATGATGACGATTAACCGCTTGGCCTTTACCTTTTGGATGAAATCCCTCAGCATGCCTTCCGTCAGTGAGGTCTCCCAAATCCTTTCCCGTGGCTTGACCTCAGAGTCAAACGTCACTACGTGGACTCCGCCGAATTTATCCGGAGGAGTGCCGTGACTGCTGAAGTACAGGAGCACCAGGTCATTTGGTTGGGCGCGTCGTTGAATCTCGTCAAGAGCGTGTACCACGTTTTCCCTGGTCGCGCGCTCGTCTCGCAATAGAACGACGTCTTGTCGTTTGAAGTGTCCTCCGGCAGAGTCCACAAGGTAGGCATAGATGTCCAACGCATCTTTGTTGGCATATTGGAGCGACTCGATCCGATTCTTGAATCGTCCGATACCCACGACAAGCGCGTATTTGTTGACGACTGGACCAGGCGGAGACTTCTCCGGCTCCGCTGCTGGAGCGGAACGTTGAACGCTGGTTGGACCGCATTGCTCACCGCTGAGCAATCGCGAGAGGCATTCTTCCCATGCCTTGACCTTTATGTTCTGTGGGGTGACAGGGGACACCCAACGCACGCCGACCACGGTTTGTGCCAGCGAAAACGCCAGATCAACCTGCCGCTCATTTTCGTACTCCCCCTGTAGTTCGATCCGTCCACGGGTATCGAGGCCAACGCTCCCGTTTGGGATACGGTTGACCTTGAACAGTTGATCGATTTGAGATAGATGTACGGGTGTAAGCGGCGATGACTGAGTAAGATCTTGCGGAAAGACGACACTGGGGCTAGTAATGGCCACGAGTAACGCTATCGCCTTAAGGAGAGACGCGCCCACCTTCATTCAGTAACCTCGACGCCTACACTTCCAACCACCCAGGCTTCAATCCCATTTTCCAGCCGGAGCTTATACCAGGGGGTCTGCTCGCCAGGTAAGCTGACTTGATCTACGATCGGGTATCGGTCTCCACGTTTGATCGTACCGACCGGCTTACTTTGCTTGCTCGGGAGTTCGCGCAGATTGCCACCACTCACAGGCACGTTGGAAGCCAGGAAGTAGCGCAGCTTATGAGTCGGCCTTGAACCGCCCACCGCAGGTTGCACTGCTTTGCCCCCCGCCGCAAATACCTCAGCGGTTCGATGGGAGTCGGCGCCCAGGATTCGAGGATTCCTCGTCACCTGGAAATCGAGTTCTTTAGTATCATTCTGCCCGTTGTTTTCAATTTGGAAGATTACACGATACCGCCCTTCAGCCACCCCAGGCCTAACATCGAACTTACCATCCGCCTGTCGCGTACCGGGCTTAACCGTAACTTGGCTGGGAGTTCGACCAAGTTCCCGATACTGATTGGTCCTTCGATCAAACATCTGTATGATGCGTGTTTCAGTAACGGTGACTTCCTGATCGGGATTAGGGGTCATAACGTAGTAAGTTGCGCTGAACACCATTTGGCTCCCGGGAACTGCAGCGGCAGGTTTAAGCGAGTAGTGAGTGATCTGAATTGTATCGCCCTGTGAGGAGCGGTAATTCATTGTCCGTTTCGTCTCTTGATAATCCTTCACCTGACGATTCTTATACTCGGCGATCAGAAAGCAGGTCGTGGCCCCAAGGAGAGCCCCGCTAGCAGCACCAATTAAAATCGCCGCTGGGTCACCATTCTTTACTGCAGCACCAGCGGCAGCACCCACAAGCGCACCACCAGCCCCACACGCAAGCGCAGCTTGACCGGATTGGTCCATCATACCGGCACAACTCGTGGTCAGAAGCGCTACAATGACGGGAGGCGTGATGCCTGCCCGCATGTGTCTTGTCAACACTATGCTTGGTCCCCTGGATATTTTTGATCCTGGACTTCTGGAGGCTACTGATGCTTTAGCTTCACATGGAGTGTCATCATGCCTCCGGCTTTTAACGACGCGAGAGGTGCTACGGCATAGCTGGCTGGTCGTGTGCTCGTCGTATCCGTCTCGAGGATAAGATCTTTGGCGCCCTTCTCCTTGACGTTAGCGAGCAAACGGGCTGTGTCCTCCGTGGAGAGGGACGCAGGCCGGATATCGCCCGGTTGAAGTATTTCCCCCATGGGCGTAGAGGACAGCATGACAAGCAAAGTTTCTTCTCCAGGACTTTGGTCAAAGAGGATATGCTCGGTATATGGAACCTCATACTCTACATTTGCCTTCACCGTGTTGCCCTGCGCCATCCCCTGATAAGGGAAGAGCATATGGCTCCGACCCGTAGAACCGAGGTTGACAAGATAGAGGTATCCATCACGGTTACTTTGCACATGAAGTTTGATTCGGTCGCCGCTTCGAAATGTATAGTCGGTGGTAACCCGCTTTTTCTGTCCCTCTGTTCCAATCAGTTCGATCCAGTATGTGAGGCCCATATACTCTCGTTGTTGCTTGTTCGCAACCTGAGATCCGGACTTCTTCGGTACAGACGTCCTGCCCCTTGATGTAGGCTGCGTAGTTACTGTAGGGCCTGACTCACTGTAATAAATTGCTTTCGCCCCGGATTGGGCCAATGCCGATTGAACCATGAACGCTACCGTCCATGCGACTACCACAAGTGTGAGCAGGCTTTTCATTGTTCGATCCTCCTTTGGCTTGGCCTTCTCATTCGATTTCCTTTGCATCGAGTACGCTATTGCGCCCTACGCGGGTTCCGCGCCTCACTGCTGACTAGAATGATCTAATAGTAGATTCCGTGCGGACTTCAGATGGCTGCGAACACGGGGATCTCTTTCGTAGTAAAGGGCTTTTTCCACTGCGGTGACCGCGCTCTTCGAATCTTGCGAGGCCGCCAACGCAAATGCTGCAACCGAACGCTGAGCCGCGTTCGCATCGAAGTCGCTCAAATAGGCTGCGTAGTGGTCGTGATTGAATCTGTCACCATGTTCGCTGACCCATGCATACGCCCTTTCATTCGCCTCATCCAATGGCATCACGTTGGTCTCGCCAAGCAACATCAAGCCGTCCACGGTGCGGGGATCATCCATTGCCGAGAGGAGATGTACAAGGTGCTCAACTTTCGCAATCTCCCCGACTTGATGGGCTTCCTTCGCCAGCAAAGACACCATGATGGCATGCTGGACGTTCTCAAGATCCTTAGCGATCTCGGACGATACTTGACTGTTATAATTCGCGGCGAGCATTTGTCCGGTCACTTCACCGTTGGGATTGAGCCTGATGGCTTTCTGGATGGCGCGTTGCAGCTCTTCCGGCAATCGCCGAAAGTCCAGGCCGGTTGAGTCCCCCGTGATGACGGTGATGAGAGCGGCGGCGGACTCCGGGGTCTGCGCGTTGGCCAACGCTTGGAGCAATCCGTCCTTAAGGTCGTTCTTTCCTCCAAGGTGCGCGGACAAGATGGCGTTCACCAGAACCAGGGTTTCCGCTTCCGTCCCAGACTGCATCAGTAGTTTACCCAAAGCTATCTTATCGGCCACATCCTGAAACGGATCGTCCAGGAACGCCGCGATGCGCTCCAGGCAGTGAGGGCAATCGCCCATCTTGGCGATAACACCCTTGATCGCTGTCTCGTCTTTGGATTGCAGGGCTGCTTCGAGTTGCGCGATACGGTCAGGCTCCCACTGAATAAGCGGATTGTTTTGACGGAATACCGAACCGGTAGCGATGGCGGAGGTAGAGATTTCCTGCTTTGCCTCCGTAGTCTGCTGCGCTTGTCTGGATGCGGCGAATAACCGCAGAGACTCCGCTGTCTCGGTGCGCTGGCGTCCATGGAAGAGGGTAAACGCAAGAAAGCCGCTCACGCCGCAGACAACGGCCAAATAAAGCGTTTTTTTTCCGTAGGGCATTTGTCTTCCCCTTGTTGTGTGAGGGATCGTTAATCGAAGCGAGCGGCCTTTTTTCATGCCCACAAGTGATTTTTAGTTGTAGTGGAGTTGATGGACGCGGCCCCGCCGAAAACGGCGGGGCCGCGTTATAGTCACGCGAGCATGATCAGTTCGACAACAATACCGGGCGTAACCAGCCAACCACATTGGTGTAGTTGTGGGTCACCGGTGTCGCTGGAGAACCACTGGTGAGGCTAAAGTTGACCCAGTTCTGATCGAGGCTGACAAAGCTATTGGCATCTCCAGACAAGAAAATAGCCACATGTCCAAAACCGCCTCCTACCGCTTGCCCCCAGAATATAATGTCACCCTTTTGCGGAACTCCCGTAGAAGTGTTAGCAATCTTGTCTAGACGGACCATTCTCGTCCCATACGAAATAGTGACAGATCCGGTGATACTCGCATAGATCGGATAGGCGTTGCCTCTAATTGAGTGGTTGGCCCGCGGTACCCCGAGGACGTCCTGAATGTAGGCTATCATCAAGTCAACGCATTGACAGCCATACACTCCATCCATGTCTGTACAAAGGCCAGTCTTCGCTCGAACGAAGGCATCAGTTCCTGCCGCAAAGGGGTTCGTCGACGTGAACGTGGACACCAACGTATATGAGCCAGTACCCGACGAGCTGTAGTGCCGTACCGCGACATAATGCGTTCCCGCCGTCACCGAACGGACAATGCGGAAGTTCAAGCCTTCGCCATCGTCATCATTGTATGCAAAATTCCCCGCCGCACCACAATCAGAGGGGTACAGGAAGCCGTAGGTATCCGTCGAGCCGGTGGTGTAGACGGTCAGTGTCCCCGACGAGGGCACCTGCACCTTGAAGTAATCCCAGTCGCCGGCACTGTTTATCGTCCCGGCGGTGCTGCTGTTGACGTTGACCGCCGTCGCGGCGCTACAGCTATTGCCGTGGTCATCCGTGGGCGGGGGCGGAGATGCGCCGAAACTCACGTTGAGCGTATAGGCTCCGGTGCCAGTGCTGCTGTAGTGCCGTACCGCCACATAGTACGTCCCTGCCGTCACCGACTGGCTAATGCGGAAGTTCGTGCCATTGTAATCGTCATTGCTGGCGATATCCGCACAACTGGAATTTTTCAGGAAGCCGTAGGTATCCGTCGAACCGGTGGTGTAAACGGTCAGCGTCCCCGACGAGGGCACCTGCACCTTGAAGTAATCCCAGTCGCCGGCACTGTTTATCGTCCCGGCGGTGCTGCTGTTGACGTTGACCGCCGTCGCGGCGCTACAGCTATTGCCGTGGTCATCCGTGGGCGGGGGCGGTTG
>JACPQW010000170.1 GCA_016190285.1 Candidatus Methylomirabilis oxygeniifera | reverse complement strand
CGTAAAAATCGACCGGCCCGGGCAGGTAATTGTAGTCCGGTGCCCGAAGGAAGCCAAACCCATCGGGCAGAACCTCGAGCACACCCTCCGCGAAGATCAGCCCGCTTTTCTCGGTCTGCGCCTCAAGGATCTTGAAGATGAGCTCTTGCTTGCGGAGGCCACTGGCGCCCACCACGTTTAGGGTCCTGGCAATGGCGCTCAACTCAGAGATGGTCTTCTCTTTCAGCTCCACGATATTCATTGAACCACCCCTGGGAAGCGCCGCTGTAACCTCCTTCACTTCTGATACGCTGGACCGTCTGGTCGATTCAGACACTGATGGGGCCATCTACGCAAACTCCTCTTCCTTAAGTACAACTGTTGACGATGAATCTACTTCGCGACCATAACCCGGTACCCGCCTATCCCTGTGATCAGCCTGCAGTGTGATGCGCGCGAACATCGGAAGCCGGTCACCAGGAATAAGGTCCCTGCCGGACACATGGGAAACAACGGTCTGAATCGGAAAGCCAGATGAGTTAGATCTTGGGCAGCGCCGGCCTCCCTTACCCCTATCTTATGCGGGGTTCAGGCCCGACCGACAAACGACATTCTGGAGAAGTCACACCCTCAGCGAAATTATTACTTTAACTCTAGTAGAGACCATCTGCTTTGTCAAGCCTTTTTTCGCAGCCTCGGAAGCCTTTCAGTAGCAGGTCTGACCCGGAGTGTGGTTGCGCCGGGTTTGGCTCGACTACACTCAGCGCAGGTTGCCCAAGCCATCGGCAAGCACCTACGACGAAGCCTTGGTGCACAACTGTTCCCACACCGCCTTCACCTGGCGCGCTATCTCTTCAAGCGATCCTTCATTCTCGATGACATAATGGGCATACTGGCGCTTCTCCTGTTGCGCCATCTGCGATCGGATGCGCAGCATCGCTTCATCCTGACCGAGGCCCCTGGACTTGACCAGACGGTCCAGCCGAGCAGCTTCGTTCGCCTCAACCAGGATCACCGCGCCACAACGAGCATACCAACCGCTCTCAATCAGTAAGGCGGCATCAATAAGACAGACACGAGTTCCCGAGACCTCTGCCTGCCGGATACGCCGTTCACACTCCTCGATAATGGCCGGATGAAGCAACGCCTCCAATCGCCTACGGACCTCGGGATCGGCGAACACTATAGCGCCCAAGCGCCTACGATCTATGCGACCATCTGTTCCGACGGCCTCGCCACCGAACGTCGAGGCGACCGCCTCGAACAGAGGCTGGCCAGGCTCCACTAACTCATGCGCGACCTGATCCGCGTCGATGACCGTGGCGCCCAAGCGCTGAAACATTGCCGCGACCGTACTTTTGCCGGAACAGATGCCCCCTGTCAGGCCCACGACCACCATTCGCCTGGTGTCCTGCTCGTTAGGCATGTGCCTCAGCCCAGTTCGTCCCCACCCCGAGGTCTACCTTCAAGGGAACGCAGAGCGTGGCTGCCCGTTCCATCTCTTCGGTGGCGACCCGCTTGACGACGTCTAATTCAGCGTCTGGCACCTCGAACAGCAACTCATCATGGATCTGAAGAATCATCCTGGCCCCTAACCCTTCCGATCTCAGGCGTCGGAAGATGGCGATCATCGCAACCTTGATCAGGTCTGCCGCCGATCCCTGAATCGGCGTATTCACCGCCAACCGCTCGCCGAGCTGCCGAACCGCCTGGTCGGAGCTCTTCAGTTCCGGGATCGCCCGGCGACGGCCCCAGAGTGTGCTTACGAAACCGAGTTCCCTGGCCTCGCAGATCGTCCGGTCGATGAATGCCTTGACCCCGTGATAGATCTGAAAATAGCGATTGATGTACAGGGCGGCATCCTCCTGCGATATCTCAAGTTCCGAAGCCAGGCCAAAAGGACTCATCCCGTAGACGATACCGAAGTTGATCACCTTTGCCCGTCGCCGCATCTCCACCGTCACCGCCTCCGGCTGTACCCCGAAGATCTCGGCCGCAGTGCTGCGGTGCACATCACCCCCGGTTATGAAGGCCGCAATCAACGCCTGATCCTGAGAGAGGTGCGCCAGAATCCGCAACTCGATCTGGGAATAATCGGCTGACAGGAGCTGATAACCCTTCGAGGCGATGAACGCCTGTCGAATCCGCCGCCCAACCTCGGTGCGAACGGGGATATTCTGGAGATTCGGCTCACTGGAACTCAAGCGTCCTGTGGCGGTCACCGTCTGATTGAACGATGTATGGATTCGGCCGCTCGTACGATCGGCAAGTCGAAGCAGCACGTCCACATAGGTCGATTTGAGTTTCACGAGACTCCGATAATTCAGGACCTCCGCGGGGAGTTCATGCGTCACGGCCAACCGCTGAAGTACCTCCATATTGGTGGAATAGCCGGTCTTGGTCCGCTTCAGCGGCGTAAGCTTTAATCGCTGAAACAATACCTCTGCCAACTGCTTAGGGGAATTGATGTTGAAGCGCTCGCCCGCCAGGGCGAAGATCCGCGACTCAAGCCGACTGAGCTGGCCCTCCAGCTCCTTGCCCAGCTCGCTGAGCTGGTCGGTATCCACTCTGAATCCGACTTCCTCCATCGAGGCCAAGACCTCGATCAGCGGCATCTCGATGGTAGTAAAGAGTGGGAGCAACCCCGACTG
>JACPQW010000171.1 GCA_016190285.1 Candidatus Methylomirabilis oxygeniifera | reverse complement strand
GTATCGAGGAAGGGATAGAGGCCGGGCGCGATCACGGCTGTCACGCCACCGCCCAACTCGAAACCGTACTTCTCTTTACCGTACACGTACCAGCTTTCGACGCCAGGCGTACCCGCAGCCAGACTCACCACGTAGTTGACCTGCCTCAGCGACGTGACCCCCTGCATGACCGGCAGGTCGGCAGTTCGCGCGCCATAATGGTCGGTCGGAAAGGCGGCAGCCAGGTCCTGGCCCATGTTGATGATGACGTTGGCGCCGCCGGGCGAGTATCCAAGGAAGGTATAGTCTACTCCACGTCGCTTCCCGTGCTCGCTTGCGATTCCGCTTACAACCTTTTCAGCCATGCCCGTCCCTGTCACCCAGAGCGTCATCCCGATGACCCGCAGGTCTCGTTTGAAGGCGTGATTGAGCAACGCGACCGCCATCGGATAGAGTTCCGGTTTTGAGGCCGGGTCGAAGTCCAGCGACAGCAAAAACACCGATCCCGCCGGAAGCGACTCGATATGGTCGTAGATCTGCTTGACTTCCGGCGAGATCCGGATCGGAAAACCGATCGGACGCAAGAGCGGGATCAGCGTCGCCAGCGCAATCAGGACGAAGATCACCCGACGGTCCATGCGCAGCAGCTTATCGACCAGCTCCCTCAATCTCTGCCTCCAAGGTACGACCGCTCGATCCCGAAGATGATCTTGATCGAGGTCGCAATCCCGCCAAGGCTGATCCCGATGATGATCCCCCGCCTGGCGGCCGTGTTGAGGACGTTCAGGAGCCAGCCGGCCATGGGTCCTGCAGCGGGCACCAGATACTCGCCCAACGGCACACGACCAAACATCATCAGGACCGCCGCCACCAGCAACACTGCCGCCTCTTTACTTCTGGCCCGAAAGGCGCGGAATGCGGCAGAGGCCACGTAGAACCCGAGCATGGAAAACATCGTCCCCTGCAACGCAAGCAACGCATACGTATAGATCCAGCCGAACCCCGTCCCCTCCTCTTGTCCCCTCGACCACAACCCTATCACGACCGTGGCCAGCATCGAGACGTAGACCACCAGGCTGTACCCCCACCCCGCCGCCCGTATCCGGATCTTCGCGTAATGGACGTGGCAGAGGCTGGCGATCCCCAGGACCATGGCAAATCCAAGGATGATCCGAAGCCAGACCGAGACCTCAGTGAGCGCCGCTTCGGAGACGGGGTGGGGGATGTAATACTGGAGGGCGCCAGCTACACCAAACAGAAAGGTCAGAATCAGCGGGAACGTCCGCCGCAGGAACAGGATCATGTGTCAACCTCAAGAGTAACGATCAGCCGTCAGCGATCAGCTCTCAGCTTTTCTGATACACCTCTTCACTTTGTCTAAAGCTGACGGCTGAATGCTGATAGCTGACAGCTGCCCTACTTGAAATCCCGGAACAGTTGCAGCAACGGGACGAACGCCTGAGTTCCGACAAGTCCGCCGATGGTGGCAAGGATGGTCCCGATCACCATGGAGAACAGGAGAAACGCTTTCCCCAAATCCTGCCCCCGCAAGGTCCCAACCAGCACCGGCTCGCGCGAGAGATATGCGCTTGCAGCATACAGCTCCTCGCCGATCAGCGTATAATCGCAGGTCGTAATGAAGAAAGGCAGTTGCAGGTCGGCGTCGGTCCCGGCGATCTGAATTGCACCGGTCCCGGCGCCGGTCTCTGCCAGCAACAGCGCCTCGGCATAGTAAAAACCCATGAAGAAGTTGGCTGCCGGTCGGTCCCGAAGCATGATGCCATTCACCGCAGCGGTGTAGCTGAACTGATCGTTGGTAATGAAGAAGTTTGCGTCATCACGATAGGCATCGGGTCGTCCGGCTTCCAGGTATGACTCCTTGACGATCTCCTGACAGATGGCCATCACGATCGGGTCCCGGTGCGGCACCTGAAGCTGTGTATCGTACGCCGCCGTCTTTTTCGCAACCTGTCCAAGAATGACCGTCGCCGCAATCGTCGAAAGGCTCGACATATCATCGGAACCGGTAAGGTAGAGAATCGGCCGTCCCATCTCGGTCGCTCGACCAATCGCCTCCTCCACCGCATCGAGACCTGGAATCCGGCGCAGGAAGATGGTCGGATGCCGCTTTGCCTGGGCAATCGCAAATAGGACAAGCGCAGAGAAGAGGAACATCAACAGAAAGTTGTTGGCCTTTGCTATGTTGAAGAAATTTGGCGCCGGGACGGCCGATTGAACCGGCCCCTCACTGATCAACAGCCCATCGGTCGCCGCCACTTTGAAGAAGTAGGATCGGCCGTTCTCGAGACGGAGAGTCGGCGTCGATTTGACTTGATAAAAGTGATAGGCCTTACTCCGATCCCAGCTCCACCATGGGCGATCAACATCGCTCTTATAATGAGTGTCGGCAGCAAGCTCGACAACTCGTGTGAAAGGTCCTTGCGCCTGATCCGCGACGTAGACCTGATAGCGCACTGTCGGTCCGTCAGAGGGAGCCGCTTGCCACGACAGTCCGATGCTGCCTCCGCCATCGCCGGGCATGTCGAAGGCTTCGAATTGCTCGGGAGAGGAAAGGGGAGAGGCAAGGGTGGAGGGTATAGGGTATAGGGTAAAGACAGCAAGAATAAGGATTGCGGTGAGAACGCGCACGGAGGACCGGTTTCGGGTTTCGGGTTTCGGGTTTCGGGTCCTCAACTCAACACTCAAAACTCGAAACTCGAAACTGAACGTCATTACGCCTCCAGTAGTTCTACGTTTGCGCGAGGGACGACGATCTGCCGCCCATCGTCAAGCTCTGCCTCCAGGACGCGGACCTTGCTGCCCGTAGCCAGGAGCCGAAGGTCCGCCGGAAGCGCGGATACTCTGCAAATCCGGCCAAAATACGGCTCCCGAATAATCCGGATGTGATCACCGACCCGCAGTCCGCCTCCGACTCCTGTGGTCTCCTTCGCTGAAGGCTGAAGACTGAAGGCTGAAGGCTCTCCCAGCGGAACAATCACCTCAGGCCTGATAACGCCGGCCCTGATCTGTGTCGCCCCTGAGCAGGAAGCGCGGCAGCCGACCTTGGAGGCCAGAAGATCGAAGGTTCGCTTCGCCATGGCGATGCGACCAAATCCTTCGGTGATGATCAGTGTCGGACCGATCTGTTCGGTTCCGGTGATGGCGACACCAAGATCACGCCCGAGGAGCAGCTTCAGATCGAGATCGTGGATACCGCCTACGACGACGGCCGCAACTCCCGCCTGCTTGGCCCTGGCGAAACCGTCACGACCGATCAGTGAGCCGCCCACAAGGATCGTCCCCCGGTGCGCGTCGGTAATCCGCTCCGGTGTCAACTCGTCCTCTGGGCCGGCGGCGACCGTGATGACTCCTACCGTCTCACCGCCGATGCCGAAAATCCCCTGCACCAGACTGCATACCGTCTCTACTGTGGCCCCCTGACCCGGAAAGGTCTCAGCCACATGGCCGTCCAGGTAGGCAGTCAGGGCCAGGGGCCTTGGCGGCTCCCTCAGGAACACCTGTCCGGTCACCTCGGAAACGGTTTCGATGGTTCCGGTGATAGGGGAGGGGACCTGGACCTTCATCCATTTGATGAACGGCTTATTTTCGGCAAGCGGCTCGTCGGCCTTGACCGCATCACCCTCCCGTTTGAGCATATAGCGCCGGATCTCCTGCGGGACGATCCCCAGCAGATTGACCACATTGACCGCGTGAACCTTGCCGGGCAGCTCAGTCTGAGCGATCACCGTCGTCGCGGTGACGGCCTGTCCATCATGGACAAGCACCTGCCCCGGAATCGGTAAGATCCGCCGCTTCCGGACCACGGTCTGTGGCGACGTACGTAATCCCGGTGTATACGAATGAGCCATCTTACAACAGGGTTTAGGGTGTAGGGTTTTAGGGTAAGAGATCACGGCGGCGACCTCTGAGCCCTATACCCTATACCCTATACCCTATACCCTTTCTATGTGGGATAC
>JACPQW010000177.1 GCA_016190285.1 Candidatus Methylomirabilis oxygeniifera | reverse complement strand
GGCGTCTTCGACGATCGTGGCAATCGAATAGAACCCCATGGGCTGCGCATTCAGCAGCGCGCAGGTGAACTCCGCCGGGTAGTGGCGCTTGAGCCACGCCGTGGCATAGGCGATCAGGGCGAAGCTGGCGGCATGCGCCTCTGGAAAACCGTACTCCCCGAAGCCGCGGATCTGCGAGAAGACGCGTTCGGCGAACTCTGCCGTAATTCCCTTGGCCTGCATCCGCGAAATAAGGCGCTCACGGTGGCGCTCGATCCGCCCTGGCCCCCGCCAGGCCGCCATGTCGCGCCGGAGCTGATCCGCCTCGCCGGGGGTGTAGTCGGCGGCGATCATCGCCAGCCGCATCACCTGTTCCTGAAACAGCGGCACCCCCAGCGTCTTTTCCAGCACCGATCGAAGCGACGGGTGAGGGTAGAGGACCGGCTCCTCGCCGCGTCGGCGCCGCAGGTAGGGGTGGACCATGCCGCCCGTGATCGGGCCGGGACGGACGATGCTCACCTCGATGACGAGATCGTAGAAGGAGCGCGGCCGAAGCCGAGGGAGCATCGCCATCTGGGCCCGGCTTTCGATCTGAAACACCCCTACGGTGTCGGCCCGCTGGATCATCTCGAAGGTTGCCGGATCGTTGGGCGGGATCGCGGCCATGTCCAGCTCAAGGCCGCGGTGTTGCTTCAACAGGCGGAAGCAGAGGTCGAGGTGGCTGAGTGCCCCCAGCCCCAGCAGGTCCACCTTGAAGAGGCCCAGCGCCTCCAGGTCGTCCTTGTCCCACTGGATCACCGTGCGGCCCGGCATGGTGGCGTTCTCGATGGGGACGATGGTCCAGATCGGATCGTGGCCCAGCAGGAAGCCGCCGGGGTGGATAGAGAGGTGGCGGGGCGTCTCCAGGATCTCGTTCGCCAGGCGCAGCAGATGCCGGTGCAGCGGCGTCTCAGGATCAAGTCCGGCCTGACGCAGCGCCTCCGGTTCGATATCGCCATGATACGAGAGAAGTCGGGCCAGTCGATCCATGGAGGTTCCCGGCAGGGCTAACGCCTTGCCCACGTCCCGGATTGCCGACCGGGGCCGGTAGCGGATCACATTGGCCACCATCGCGGCATGGGAGCGCCCGTAGGTGTCGTAGACGTGCCGGATCACCTCTTCGCGTCGGTTGTGCTGGATGTCCAGGTCGATGTCGGGCGGCTCGGCGCGCTCGCGGGAGATGAACCGCTCGAACAGCAGCCCCATCCGCACCGGGTCGATAGCCGTGATGCCGAGGCAGTAGCAGACCGCCGAGTTGGCCGCCGAGCCCCGCCCCTGACAGAGGATCGCCCGCTGTCGGCAAAACTCGACGATCTCCCACATGGTCAGGAAGTAGCCGGGGTAGTCGAGGGCATCGATAAGGTGTAGCTCCGTTTCAAGTTGCCTGAGGACATCGGGCGGAACCACACCGCCGTAGCGGCGCCTGGCCCCCTCGAAGGTGAGCTGTCGCAGCCGCTTGAAGGAGGTGGCGCCGTCCGGGAGGCGCTCTGAGGGATAGCGGTACCGAAGCTCGGCCAAAGAGAAGGCGCACCGGCCGGCCACTTCTTCGGTCCGGGCGACGGCCGCCGGATCGTCGGCGAACAGGGCCGCGAAGTCATGAGACGACTGAAGGCCATGTTCGGCGTTCGGTTTGAGTCGGCGACCGGCGGCCGAGACGGCGATGCCGTGGCGGACCGCGGTCAGGACATCCTGGAGGGGGCGACGAGCCGGGGTGTGGTAGAGCACCTCTGTGGCCGCGACGATGGGCAGGCCGTAGCGGGCAGCGCGTGCTCGCAGCCGCGCCTCCGCCCGGATCTCTGAGGCTTGGCGGTGCCGGGCGATGAGCGCGTAGAGCCGATCGCCGAAGGCTTCGCGCAACATGCCGGCTATCCCGCCAGGATCGGCCTCGCCAGTTAGCAGGCTGTGCTCACCACCCCACAGCGCAATCAGGCCTCCGGCGTGCCGGCACATCTCATCCCACGTCACAGAAGCACTTCCTTTAGGAGAGCGGAGCCGCCCGACGGTGATCAACCGGCAGAGGTTACTGTAGCCGTCCCGGTCCTGGGCCAGGAGAACGAGGATCGAGTGATCGGCCAGCGTGACCTGCGCGCCCACAATTAGATGCAAACCGAGTTCCCGGGCCCTGACGTGCGCCCGGACGATTCCATAGACGCCGTCGCGGTCGGTCAGCGCCAGCGACTTCAGCCCAAAGCGGTGGGCCTCCTCAACCAGTTCGTCGGGGTGACTCGCGCCTTCGAGGAACGAGAAGTGACTCTTACACCAGAGGGGGGTATAGAGGTGTACTTGCATAATCTATTAAATTAGTTATAATGATTTATTCAACTGTTCCATGAAGAAACCAATAACGGCGATCCTGATCGTGGTAGACCCACAGCAGTTCGCCTCTCCGGGTCTCCGCAAAGTAGTAGTCGCGGTGCGTCTCCCGTCCCCACCACCCGCCGCTGACGATGTACGGCCCGTGCAATGTTGAGTCGGGCGGTAGACGCAGCGGGACCGGCCTGGTAAAGATCCGGCGCACCAGACTCCGCTTCTCAGTTTTCAGTGTTGAGTGTTGAGTGTTGAGTTTTACCCCTGACCCCTGACTCCTGACCCCTAACCCCTGTTCTAATGGCTCCCATCTGAAGCTCGCCTCAGGGAGGTGTGCGTCCGCAAGCCGCACCCGTCCTACCGCCTCGTCTCCGAAGGTGGCCCGGATGCGGGCCAGCGCTCGATTGGCTGCCTCCAGATCGCGCCGGGGCCGCTCTACGATCAGCCGACGTTGCTCGGACAGCGTCTGGACACCTGCTGCCGTCAGCTCCATCTCGATCACCCCGGCCAGCCGGGAACCCGCGCGCGGTACCCACGCGTTCGCGTGGGTCGCGTGGGTGCCCGCATCAAGCCGCAGCCGAATGAGATCGAGTATTTGTACTGGGTCGAGCGTCGGGGCCGCGGGACAGACGCACTCCTCGCGCCATTCGCCCCCGTCAAGCTGGAGACGAAGTGTAAGCTCGACAAGTGCCTCGCCTCGGACAGCCAGCGTCTTAAGCAGGGGATGGAGCAGCCCTTTGAGGCGGAAGAGCAGGCGCATCGCGTCGGTCTCTGGATCATCGAGGACAAGCCTCTGCCGGATCGGCTCCTGGGGCTTCTGTGGCTGTAACGGCATCCAAAGTTCGCCGGACGCCATCCGGTGCAGGCGATAGGCTGCTGGTCCGAAGCGTGTGAGCAGCCCGCCGGCCGGAAGAGCGAGGAGCGCGCCCACGGTCGTGACACCCAGCTTCACAAGCGTGTCCCGGAGGTCCGGGTCAAGCTCCAGACACTCGAGTCGAACCTGTCGCGCGGCGGCGCGCTCATCGGCGGAACTTTCATATATCACTGTTTCCTCTCGGTCCTTGGCCCTGGCGACGGCATAGGTGCCAAAGCGTGTGAAGCCCACTACTACCGTCGCGCGGAAGCCCTCGTGGCTCAGGTCGGCGGCGATCAACCGCGCCCACGCCTCATACGACGGATAGAGACGAGTAAGCCCCGTTCCGTTGAGCCAGAAGACGCCGGGCTCCTCGGCGGATGGCTCGATCTCCGGCGTAAAGTGTCGGAGCCGCTCCATGATCGCCTCGACCGCCTCGTTGATCTCGGCAGATGGGACCACACTGGCTCGCAGGTCGGCTGCAAGCGAACAGCCGGCGGCGTAACAGAGGCCGGAACGTACACCGGCCTTACGCGCCGCCGCATTCACCCAGCGAATAAGGCCATGCGGTCTGTCTTCGGAGACCACGGCTACCGGCTGGGCCGCCCACTCAGGATGGCGCTGCAGCAAAAGCTGCAAGGGAAGGGCAGGGAGGCTAACGCAAGCCAGCCGGTCCACAACAGACCTCCGCGTGTCGCCAGGTCGGGTCCCGGCGCTTATCCTTAAGGACGATGAGCCCGCACGAAAACCGATCATCGGCAAGTCGCTCCCGCCGGGCGGCAACCCTGAGAGAGACCAGCGGGCCCAGTGACGGCGCCTCATCCCCCTTCGTCGTGAGGCAGAGGAGCGCGATCTGATACTTGTGCGCAAGCCCCGCCAGACGAGTCTGAAGCGGGATGGGCAGACCTGTGGTGAGCTTGGTCGAAGACAGGTCGCACGCAGACAGGTCGAGTACAACCAGGCCGAAGGCACCCGACCGCGCGAGCTGGTCCGCGGCACGGGCCGCGGCCCTGCCGTCAGGGACCCGGATAATCACCAGGGCGTCGAGATCGATTCCTCCCTCAGCCGCGTCGGGCGGATAGAAGAGGCTGTCATCACGTGTGATCCAGGCCACCGGCTCATTCTGCCGCTGCGCCTGCAGTACCAGCCCGAAGGCCAGTGTGAGCGGAGCCGTCGCCCCCATACCAGAGATCTCCACCAACCGCCCGGCGACCTGCTCAAGGCTCCACCTTACCTCTTGTGCACTTCTCTCTTGCTGCAGCGAAAGGGCGTGATTGCGATACGGTTTGTTGCTATACATATGACTAACAATATGAACCAAAAAAATACCTACCCATCAGTCACCGCAAGTACGCAGAGGTCAGCTTGCAAGACGAAGCCTCCCTTGCCATACTCTCCGGCATCTCATCCCAAGTCCTACCGTCCAGGACACGACCCGCACGCTTCTTGTTCGTGCCGCCCCATTGCTTAAAGAAAAAGGGTACGCCGGCCTGACGACATGCCTGCAAGATTTCGATGACCCATGATCGCTCCATCGGACGCGCCCCCGGCCCCGATTCGCCCCCGACAATAACCCAATCGATACTCCGCAGATCCACAGCGCCAAGTGATTCCAGTAGCGGCTCGAATGAGATGAACTTCATAGCTGTCGAGGTGCGTCGAAGGTGATCAATCCGATACAGATACTGTCTGGCCTCAACGCTGACACCCATCCAGATGTTGTTCGCCCACGGCAGCGATAGAGCTAACTGCTGGAGCCTTTCGGATCGCTTGGTGAGTACCTGAAATTGATGCCAGTGTGCCTGCTTCATCACCTCAAACACCCGGGTGACGTACTCGACAGGCACCTCTTCATGGAAGAGATCGCTCATCGAATTGACGAAGATCCGACGAGGCCGCTTCCAACTGAATGGAAGCTGAAGCATCTGTTCCTGAAGCGTTACCTCGAAGTCGTTCCGATAGTTGTAGTTGCCCATGGCCTGCAGGCGATGAGCCAGCCGCTCCGCGTAACAGCGTTGACACCCGGGGCTGATCTTCGAGCAACCTGTGACGGGATTCCAGGTCGCGTCGGTCCATTCAATGCTCGTGTCTTGGGCCATGGCTATTTCCTACAACAGACTAACGCCTCAGGTATCAGCCGCACGCGGCCTTAGGCGTGTCGGGTTGCATGCGGGTGCTACGGTTTCGCCTTCGCTTCTTTAGTCCTTCTGTAAGTAAAGACAACAGAATTTCTCGCCAGTCTTCGACAGACCCCATCACCCCGGCGATTTCGAGCGTACCGTCTCCGTAATAGATTTCGAAGCGCTGATCGCAACAGCCGCACTTAATCAGATAGCGAGGACTACGTTTGCCGACCGCCTTTCGATGAAATACCCTGATCTGCCAGGTTCCCTCCGGTCTGCTTTGTGCCATGGCGTTGGATCTTTTTATGATTTTCATCGATCGTGCCTTGTAAGCTTCACACGTTTCACCGCCGAACGCCTCCGGCTTCAGCAGCGGGGCCAATGTGCCAAGAGCGGCACCTGGGCTATCAGGTGCTCGCTTGACTGCTCAAGGAACGTGCCTTGCTCTATTGCAACCCCGTCCCAAACCATCGGAGAGATGTACGCGCGAACCGGTCCACGATCGGTTTCCTCGTGCTTCGTCCAGCAGTAGATATTCAGCTTCGTTAAGGACTCAAGCAGATCCGGGACTGCCTTTGTGACGGCCGCTACATTCACAGGGTCGATGTTATCCCAGATCTGTGCGATCACCACCAAGTCCAGCGGGTCTCGGTGGGCTCCGACCTTTTTCCTGATCTCTTGCAGCGATCCTTTCAATGGCTTGCGGACTCGCGTGTACTTGCCGTACAGCCGCTTGACCTCTGCTGACTCCTCCGGGCTGATGGAATACCCTGTCTTGCCGGAGAGGGCCAACCCAACAAGTTTGTTCAGGTGGTCATCCATCGAGAGCAATTCCACGACCGCGAACTTCGTAAGGAGCTTGCTATCATGGTAGTCTTCGCTCCGCTCCAGGAGACGAAACAACCGAGCAATGTCGCGGTAAGCGAGAGCTACTTGAACGAGGTGCTGAGCAGCATCACTGGCGGGGTGATAGTAATCGTCCCCGCGGTCACTGAATGGATCGTAGATCGGAACGTCATACCGCACGACAACCTCCGGTGGAACAGACCAGTTTGCTTATGCTCTCCTGCCGGTAGTGACGGTATAAACTCGATGGAGGTTCGCCGCCCAACAATTGAGCTCAGGTGCCCTGCTTTGTGGCATCGCGTGGAGCGGATGGTGAGAGGGCAACGTCTCCGACACCCACGATCTCCTGTAAGGTAAAAGCCCGGCGCCAAGCGAAACCGCTGCCTCTGAGTGTAATTGCTACTACGCTTTCTCGAGCGAGAGCCGGCTGGGTGTAGTAACCTGCATTTCGTCCGAACCACCAACCATCGAATACGAAAAATTCGTTGTTGGGCTTCACCAGAATTGGAATGTGATACTCTCGGCCAACATGAAGTCGCTGATGAAAGGTAGCCGGTACCATTTCGGGCACGAACGCATTCAGACGGTCGTTTCGCAACGGATTTGGGCACTCATCCCACTTAGCGAAGGTCGTATGGGCGTTCGTGGTTAGCTCGCAACTACACTCGCCGGGATCCTCATACCCTTTCAGTTTAAACCGCATCTTATAAAGCGTCCCGAAGTCGGTTTCCACTATCTCAAAGCCTGCGAATGCGACCCTTACGCGGCGAGACCAAATAATCAGACGGTCGAAGGTAAACCCAAGAATCCACCCAACTAGGGCTCCTACAAGCGCATTCGGCCAGTCAACATTCATCTGTTCTATTGGCATCTAACGGAGCCGCGCGCTGATCGGCCGCCAAGCGAGCCTGCTCGTCTGAGCGAGTCCGGTCCAGCGAACAATTCGACCGCCGCAAGCGGCCACCTGCGAGCGGAACGCTCGACTTGTTGCGCATCGGCAGCATGCGCTTGTGTTAGTCGGCACCCTTGCTCATGTATCACTCGTACGGCCCGAGAAACCGTTCACCATTGAAATGAATGATGTGGCTGGGTGCCTCAGCGGCCCAGACCTCGGTCTCCCACGCGATTTCGGAGAGGTACTTCGTCATTGTTCGCCGGGTGAGGAAAGCGGTCACGAAGACCAACCCAGCCGTGGTCTCTTTGAATAGCTCCTTCAACTCGTTGTGCCGCTTCAGGCCGATCGGGCCATGGCTTGTAACAGCCTCTATGAGAACAAGCCAGTTCTTCTTCGGCAAATGGATAACGATATCTGGCATCTTGCCGTGCTCGTCGAATATCAACCCAAGCTGGCGGAGGTACTTCTCCTCCAGGTGCCGCTGCTTCTTACCGGTGTCGCCGACGTAGACCAGCACACCACCGGGAGTAAAGCGTGGGCAGAATTCTTCGATAATCCTCTTAACCAGCTCGTTCTGACCTCCAGCCGTCAGCTTCAACTCTCGCCCATCGGGAAGCGTCACCGGAATCAGCGCCATCTTGCGCTCCGTCGGTTGGAGCCGACGAAGCGCCTCAGAGCTGTTCATAAAGCTTTTTACGGAATCGTTCCACGCGCGAGAGCCATGCTCGCGGCACAGCCTCAAGAGTGTTGGTGCGACTTGGTAGCGATTGTCCGGACTATTCACCGGTCTTGCAGGATCGTCGGGATTCGCGAGAACCAAACCCATCTGGACAAATTGGTGGATAGTGAATCGACGGACCGTTTCCCGTGTGTTCGGGGCGTACTTCTTTCCAAAGTGCTTCTGGAAGTAATTCATCATCTCGGTGATGCCGAGCATGGGCGCTTCAGCGTCGGCCCATCGCCTGCGAGGCGTCATGCTCAGCAGGGCGAGCAACGTGAGGGCGGAACGCTCGTTTTGCTGCTCCCTTGGCACATTCAATACCCTGAGGATCTCGAGCGCTTCGACTACACGTTTCGTGACAGCCGTTTGCTTCCTGGGTGTACGCTCAGCCATGAAACACGACCTCTTCAACCAGACGATCCAACTCTTCTTGGTTGGGGAAACTCTCACCGATCCGTCGGCCAAGCGCGAGGAGGCTGTCCCGCTCTGGATACGACAGAGAGCGGAGGTCGGTGGCATTCACTTGAGTGTGCCCGCTGAACTGGCGAAAGTAGGCATCCACGAGTGTCGAGTTCAGGAAGGCGGCAAGCCCCTTCGCTACGGTCACTGGCAAACCGGTTCCTCCAATGTGGTAATAGTTCAGATGGTTCTCAAATGCGACTCGGTCGCCTGAAATGCGAGTAGGGTCGTATACCGCGGCCACAACTCGACGCCGCTCCTCCTTGGCTGTGAATCTCTTGACGAGGACATAGTAGCCGGCCGGAACAAGGAGATCTTCTGCGCGGGAGTCCAGCGCAAGCGCGTTCGGCTTTCGTGTGGTGCCATTCGGCCATTCGACAAACCCGTGCCGGAGGTGGCACGGATAAATGAGGGGGACTGTGTTTCGTCCGGGATGAGCGCGTAGAAGATCCTTCGCCCGAAAGTCCACGACCCGTCCGGTTGAAATGGTCAGGCCGAGATCTGTCAAACTCGCACCCAGACTCGCAACCTTATGACGGATCGAATCCCCTGCACGACTGGGGACAATGTGGATGAAGGCATGAGGATCGCTTGGCTGAACAAGGTCGTCGTATTTCACCGTTCGGATGCACAGGTTTGACTCGCTGGGATCGACGCTTGCCGAGACAACGACATTACCATGCCGGTCCGTCGTTCTTACTGCACGGAACACGATGTTCTCCTGTAGAACCTCGTCGTCGGCGAAGGCGCGATCCCGCGCATCGAAAACATGGATTCGGCGAAAGCGCATCTCCCGCAGGAAGAAGCGGCGGAAAGGCTCGAAGTAGGGGCCGTTGCAGAAGCTCCTTGGGGTGATCGCAACCATCTCACCACCTACAGCGAGCAGCTTTGCCGTCATCGCCAGGAAGCTAGTGTAAAGGTTGGTTGTTTCCAGTCCGATGGCGCGGAGAAACTTCCGTTCTCTGGATTCCGTACGGATCTTCCTGTATGGCGGATTGAGGATAGCGCAATCGAAACGTTCGAGCTCGCCCACGACGAAGAGATCACCCGCCAGGGTCCTCGCGCCGACCTCTAGGAAGTCCTCACTCACAATGCGCCCCTCAAATCGAATGCCCGCATCTTCACTTACCTCTCGGCAGAGATCGAACGTCTTGCGGAGATACTCAATGAGCAGGGGATCAATCTCGTAAGCGGTCAGGGCGATCACGTCCGGACGCACCGGCCTGCGGCACATCTCGGCCACAAAAGCCGCAGAGAGGGACCCCACGCCGGCGCCGGGATCTAGAAAGCGTACGATGGATTGCCGACACTCGATCATACGGGCCATGAATGTTGCCACAGAGGCAGGCGTCAAGAACTGTCCCATGAGGACGCGGTGCCGACGGTCCAATTGGAGCGACGCATCCCGACGGGCAGCTTCGACGCGGAGCAATAATAAGTCCACGCAGCTCTTCGGTAGTTCCTGGATAGCTTTCATATCGCCAACCACCATCTTATCCGTTCAGTTACCATGGCTGTCCGGCTAACTTTTGATCAGGCTAGTCAGCCTAACAGACCAGTCGTACAACCTTACGTCGCATCTTCGCATGGCTTATACGCCACACCTGGGAGACGGTCAAGCATTTGATTACACACTCTCGTCACAACCGCCAGGTCCTGTCCTGAGCGTGCTCGCATGCGTCTCGTGCTTACATCTGAATTTTGTTCGTGAGTATCTCCCACCACATACGCCAGTCACCGAGGAAGCTGAGCCAGGGATATGTGAACGTGGCCGGCTTATTATGTTCGAAGAAGAAATGCCCGATCCAGGCAAAGGTGTAGGCTTGCACAAATGCCACGAGAACCAGCCACCATATTTGCGTGACCACGACAGTAATAAGTAGTGCGACAACGATCGTGGTGCCGATGAAGTGCAGCCACCGGCAGATATGGTTGGAGTGCTCGCTGAGATAAAAGGGATAAAACTCATGAAGCGTGCGGTACACGCGTGTGTTACCCATAGGTATCTCGTTCATGTGCTTGGCTTACAGCTTCCGAAAGACCCCGATGACTTTGCCTAAAATCTTGACGCGCTCCCCGTTCTCGATCCTGATCGGCGCAAACTGCTCGTTCTCCGGCTTGAGGACCACCGTCGTACCGTCGATCTGGAAGCGCTTGACCGTGACCTCGTCCTCGACCATGGCCACCACGATCTCGCCGGGGATAGCCTCGCGCTGCACCTTGACCAAGACGAGGTCGCCATCGAAGATGCGGGCATCGCGCATGCTGTCGCCCTGCACCTTTAAGAGGAAGGTCTTGCCGCTACCGGTCCATTCCCGGGGAAGCGGGTAGCTGGCCTCGACGTGCTCGTCGGCCAGGACCGGTCGACCGGCCGTCACCCGGCCAAGCAGGGGCGTGAGGGCGGCGCGTTGCTCCTGGCGCAGGTCGATGGCACGCGCCCGCTTGGGCGTGCGCGTGAGATAGCCGGCCCGCTCCAGTCGCTCGAGATGATACTGGACACCACGGATGTAGATCTTCACGTGCCCGGCGATCTCGCGTTGCGTCGGAGGGGCGCCATGCCTGGCCTTATAGTCGGCAATGAAGTTCAGGATCTGCTGCTGCCGGTCGGTCAGCGCCATCTGGTCTCCCAGGTTTTTCCCTCCAAACCGTTCACACTTTTAGTATTATACATTAGACTACTACGTCAAGAAAAAAATATTTGCCGGCGTAAGGGTCAGTCCTTCTCGCACACCTGTAGTTCCTTGATGAGGCGGGACAGATAGGTCCGCTGAAGCCCCAGCGAGGTCGCGGCCCGCGACTGATTACCCCCTGAGCGGTGGAGAGCCTCTCGGATGAGCTGTCGCTTGTACGCCACCACAGCCTCATGGAAATCACGAGGCGTTTCTCCGATAGGCGACTCCGGTGCGCCGGCAAGGACCGTCAGCGGGAGGTCTTCCGAGGTGATCCGATCGCGGGTACTCAGGACAACAGCCCGCTCGATGAAGTTCGCCAGCTCTCTCACATTGCCTGGCCAATGGTAGTGTTGCAGCAACTCCCATGCGTCGGTCGTAATCTCCTTGATCCGTTTTCCCAGCCGGCTGCTGTATCGAGCCAGGAAGTAATTGGTCAGGGGGACAATGTCTTCGGGGCGATCTCGAAGCGGTGGAAGCGAGACGGAGACGACATTGAGGCGGTAGTAGAGATCCTCGCGGAACAACCCCTCGCGGATCGCTC
>JACPQW010000176.1 GCA_016190285.1 Candidatus Methylomirabilis oxygeniifera | reverse complement strand
GAGATGGAAGGGAACGACTATTACGTCAAGCCGATGAACTGCCCCTTCCATATCAAGTTGTTTCAATCCAAAGTCCACAGCTACCGGGAGCTGCCGGTACGGTTTGCCGAGCTGGGAACAGTCTATCGCTTCGAGCGCGTCGGAGTCCTTCATGGGCTTCTGCGCGTTCGTGGGTTTTCACAGGATGACGCGCATATCTTCTGCACGCCGCAACAGATGGTGAGCGAGGTGGCCCGCGCCGTCAGCTTCAGTCTGTCCTTTCTTAGCAGCTTTGGTTTTGATCGGTGCGACGCGTATATCGCGACGCGACCGGAGAAGGCGATTGGAGATCCGGGACTCTGGAATGACGCGACTGACGCGTTGCGCCGGGCGGCCGACGATGCCGGCCTCGCCTATCAGATTGACGACGGGGGCGGCGCCTTCTATGGGCCGAAGATCGATCTCAAGGTGAGAGACGCCTTGGGCCGCGCCTGGCAGTGTACCACGGTGCAGTTCGATTTTAACTTGCCGGAACGCTTCGATATCACCTACGTGGGGGAGGACAACCGACCGCATCGACCTTTCATGGTGCACCGCGCCATTCTCGGATCGTTGGAGCGGTTTTTTGGAGTGCTGGTCGAACACCATGCAGGCGCCTTCCCGACTTGGCTTGCGCCGGTACAGGCGCGACTGGTGCCGGTGGCGGATCGTTTCCAGCCGTATGCCCAGCAGGTCTCCGAGCAACTCAGGGCTGCAGGGATACGCACGGAAGTAGATGTGCGGAACGAGAAGGTCGGCTACAAGATTCGGGATGCGGAGGTGCAGAAAACCCCCTATATTCTTGTGGTAGGGGAAAAAGAAGCCACTTCAGGCGCTGTCTCGGTGCGAGGGCGCGGCGGGCGAGATGTGGGCGTTATGCCGATCGATCAATTCGCGGCCGCGATTCAAGAGGAACTCAAGCCGGCTCTGAGGGCTGCCGTGCCGGCTTCACATGAAGGAGGGAACATCCATCAGTAGAAGTGTTCGGGTGAACGAGCGGATTCGGATCAAAGAGGTGAGGGTGATCAGTCCGGAGGGGGCGCAACTGGGGATCCTGCCGATTCAGGAGGCCCTTGAGACCGCCCAGAAGCTCGCGCTCGATCTGGTAGAGGTGGCGCCGGACGCCAAGCCGCCTGTCTGCCGGATCATGAATTACGGGAAGTATCGGTACGAGCAGAACAAGAAGACGCGAGAGGCGAGAAAGAAGCAGACGGTCATCCAGATCAAGGAGATCAAACTCCGACCCAAGACCGATGATCATGATTTTCAGTTTAAGTCTAAGCATGCCGAGCGCTTCTTGAAGGAGGGGAATAAGACCAAGGTGACCCTGATGTTCCGAGGCCGGGAGATGGTTCATATCGAGCGCGGGAAGGCGCAGTTGGACCGTTTTGCAGAGGCGCTCAAGGAGATCGCTGTGCTGGAGCAGTATCCCAGGCAGGAAGGCCGGAACATGGTGATGATCCTCACCCCCAAGCATTAACAGGGAGGAGTGACGGTGCCGAAGATCAAGACACTCAAAGGGGCGGCTAAGCGGTTCAAGGTGACGGCAACCGGCAAGATCAGACGCTACAAAGCGTCCAAGAGTCACTTGCTGACCGGTAAGTCGAGGAAGCGAAAACGAAATCTGCGTCAGCCCGGTCTGGTGTCCAAGGCGGATACGGCCAGGATGGAGCGCTTGATTCCCTATCTGTAACAAGACGGGTAGCGATCAGCAATCAGCCGTCAGCATTCAGCTTGCAGGCATCGTGGATCCCATGCTATGTTACTGCGCTGATCGCTGAAGGCTGAACGCTGTCTTATCTGGAGGAATAGGATGCCACGCGCAAAAGGCGGATTCAAGACAAGACGTCGCAGGAACAGGGTCCTGAAAGAGGCAGAGGGCTACTTTGGAAAACGGAGTAAGGCCTACAGGAGCGCGCAGGAGGCGGTCGATCGGGCGAAGCGATACGCCTATCGCGACCGCAAGGCTCGCAAGCGGGAGTTCCGCAGCCTGTGGATCATACGGATCAATGCGGCGGCGCGCTTGTCCGGGCTGTCGTACAGCGTGATGATGGGTGGCCTTAAGAAGGCCGGCGTGGCAGTGGATCGGAAGGCTCTGGCCGATCTGGCCATCCAGGATCCGTCGGCGTTCACGAAACTGGCAGAGGCCGCCCGGGAGCAGTTGGCGGCCTGAGAACATACTGTTCACTCAGGTCCTCCTAACCGTTCGCCCTGAGCTTGTCGAAGGGACCACGACCGGCTAAAGTGAATAGTATCGGGCCTAGAGATTATAGATCGCGACATCGTTCGCTGAGACATGCCCCGACCCCTCGTCGGGGCTTGTTGTTGTGGGGGAGACGTGGAGGCGTTACAACAGGAGCTGGAGGGTCTGAAGGCAGCGGCGCTCACGCAGATTGAGCGGAGCGCGGATGCGGCCCAGCTCGAACAGGTGCGGGTGCAGTTCCTCGGCCGTAAGGCCAGATTGACGGCGATCCTTCGGCAATTGGTCACACTTCCGCCGCAGGAGCGTCCGGCAATTGGTCTGCTGGCTAACCAGGTCAAGCAGGCGGTTGAGGAGCGTATCGCGTCCAGGCGGACAGCCCTGGAATCGGTTCCGAGTGATGAGGTGCTGGCGGCAGACCGGATCGACGGCACGCTACCGGGGCGGAGACCAAGCGTGGGCCGCCTGCATCCCCTTACCCAGATTATCCGCGAGATCTGTCAGATCTTCGCGGAGATGGGCTTCGCCGTCGTCGAGGGGCCTGAGGTTGAGTGGGACTACTATAACTTTGAGGCCCTGAACATTCCCGAGGATCACCCGGCCAGGGAGATGTGGGATACCTTCTGGATCGATCCGGCCAGCGCCCAGATCGATAAACCGATGCTGCTCAGAACGCACACTTCGCCGATGCAGATCCGCATCATGGAACAGACCAAGCCCCCGATCCGCGTCATCGTACCAGGTAAGTGTTATCGGTACGAGGCAGTGGACGCCAGCCACGAGAGCCAGTTTCACCAGATCGAGGGGCTGGCGGTTGACGAGCACATTACCTTCGCCGATCTGAAGGGGACGCTCTACGCCTTCGTACGGCGGCTCTTCGGGAATGAGCGGAAGATTCGCTTTCGGTGCGACTATTTCCCGTTCGTCGAACCCGGTGTCGATATGTCGATCGACTGCTTTCGCTGTAAGGGCGCAGGCTGCCGGCTATGCAAGATGAGCGGGTGGCTGGAGATCTTAGGCGCGGGAATGGTGCATCCGAATGTCCTGACGCGCGTCGGCTACGACCCGGCGCGCTACACCGGCTTCGCCTTTGGCCTGGGGCCCGCGCGTGTCGCCATGCTCAAGTACGGCATCGACGATATCCGCTTCTTCCACGCTAACGACCTCCGCTTCCTCCAGCAGTTCCCTTGAGAGATTTGCTTGTGGATTACATCGTTACGGACAACCCCGACGCAGCCAGTAAGGGTGGTTGGATGAATATGATACCGTCATGAAGGTGCGCGAGGTGATTCGGCTCCTACAAGCGGAGGGTTGGCGCGTAGTAGTCACGAAAGGGGATCACCGGCAATTCAAGCATTCCGAGAAACACGGTCGTGTAACCGTCAGCGGGCAGCTTGGCGATGACATGCCCAAGGGCGCGCTCGCCTCGGTGAGACGACAGGCAGGTCTCAAGCGAGGGAAACTATGAGAAAACGACAGTATTTGATCCGCATCAATAAAGACCTTGACAGTGACTGGGGAGCATCGGTGCCGGACCTTCCTGGTTGCGTTGCAACCGGGAAGACAATCGACGTGGCACTGCGACGGATCCAAGCGGCAATTGCGCTTCATATTCAAGGCATGCGCGAAGACGGTGTCAGCCCCCCACAACCCAAACATCGTGTGATCACTCCGCGGCGCACGTCGCGGCAAGTGGACTTCTATGCTACTGTCGAGGTGGCAGCATAAGAAGGCCGCTGCAGCGGCGCTGCCTACGTTCGTGACACTGATCGCCTGCGCGTGTCGCCATGCTCAAGTACGGCATCGACGATATCCGCCTCTTCCACGCCAACGACCTGCGCTTCCTCCAGCAGTTCCCCTGAGACGCATCTGCTTTGCCTCATTCTTCAGTCCCAGCGATAACCGCGTAACCCCTTCGTCCTCGTTTGTCATTACATCGAACGTCCTCAGCTTCTGCTGTGCGGCTCCCTCTCCTGCGACGCTTTCATACGTACGTGTGCACCCTCGGTCCACAATGTAAACCATATCCGGCTTGCACTGAGGTGTGTGGTAATCCCGGCCGTCCGTCATGCACGATAAATCTTGACAGGCCTTTTATAAGTAGCTACGATAGCTACTATGGAAGTGCATCTAACGCTTCTTTACACATTCCGTTCGCCCTGAGCCTGTCGAAGGGCTCACCACGAACGGAATGTCAAGAGATCTGTGCCGTACTGTACCAGAGAGGTGATTACGATGAGTAGTGTCGGCGTGAAGGAACTAAAAAATCGGCTGACGCAATACCTCCAGCGGACGAAGAAAGGTGAGGAAGTGATCGTGACAGAACGGGGCAAACCGATCGCCCTCATTCAATCTATCAAGTCCGCAGAGCACGTCGTAAGCCTGGAGGCAAGACTCGCCAAGCTCGCAGCCCAGGGCGTGATTACGTTGCCAACCGAAAAGCCCGTGAAGAAAGTTCACCTGGCCAAAGTCGCTGGAACCCCAATTTCAAGAACCATCCTCGAAGATCGCCGATGAACTACCTGGACACCAGCGCCCTTATCAAGCGATTTGTCGCCGAAAATGGCTCACCTCTGGTGCAGACCCTCGTGACACGAAAGGGGCCCATCGCAACTGCCAAGATTGCGTACGCCGAAGTCTATGCCGGCCTTACCCGTAAACTCCGCGAAGGTCACCTCTCCGACGCCTCGTATGCCCTTGCCTGCCGGCACTTTGAAGCCGATTGGCAGGCCTACATCCGAGTAGAACTACAAGACGACACCCTCTTCCTTGCACGCGATCTGATCCGCCGCCATCCCCTCAGAGGTTTCGATGCCATTCATCTGGCCGCCGCCATCAGCCTCAAGAACGCACTCGGTGAAGACATCACGTTTGCTGCCGCCGACGAGCGTTTACTTCGAGCCGCCGAAGCTGAAGACCTGAAGATTCTCCACGTCGAAATCGCTCGAACCCCATAATACTTCTGAGCGAGCACAACAAAGCAATCCTGCTTTTCGTAGTGGGATTGCCGCGCCTGCCTGTGCGCGTCCACACGCAGAGTGGGCGCGCTTCCGACGTAACCTAGCCAGCCTTACAATCGCAGCGCATCATAGTGTATTAAAAGTTAGTAATATATATATTTATTCTAAGTAGCTATAATATATAT
>JACPQW010000169.1 GCA_016190285.1 Candidatus Methylomirabilis oxygeniifera | reverse complement strand
CAGGATGTTGAAGACATCGGTGTGGGCCTTTTCGATCTCGTCCAGGAGCAGGACGCAGTAGGGGCGACGCCGAACCGCCTCAGTGAGCTGTCCCCCCTCCTCGAACCCGACGTAGCCCGGCGGCGCGCCGATAAGGCGGGACACCGTATGCTTCTCCATGTACTCGCTCATATCCAGGCGGACCATTGCGCGCTCGTCGTCAAACAGGAACTCGGCCAATGCCCGGGCCAGCTCGGTCTTCCCAACCCCCGTCGGCCCCAGGAAGATAAAGGAGCCGATCGGCCGGTTCGGATCCTGAAGCCCCGAGCGGGCGCGGCGGATGGCATCGCTCACCGCGGTGATCGCCTCGTACTGTCCCACCACCCGCTCCCTGAGCTTGTCCTCCATGGTCAGGAGCTTCTGCGTCTCCCCCTCCAACATTCTGGAGACCGGAATCCCGGTCCACTTGGAAACGACCTGGGCGACGTCTTCCTCATCGACCTCCTCCTTGAGCATGGCGCCATCCTGCTGGACCTGTTCCAGCCCACGCTTTTCGCTTTCCAACTCCTTTTGCAGCGATGTAACCAGACCATAGCGGAGTTCGGCAACCTTTCCCAGATCGCCCTGTCGCTCCGCCACCTGCTCCTGTACCTTCGCCGCCTCGATCCGCTCCTTGAGGCTCCTGATCCGCTGGATGAACCCCTTCTCCTGCTCCCAGCGGGCCTTAAGGCGTTCCTCCTTGATCCGGATCTCCACCAGCTCGTCGGCCAGACGCGCGAGGCGTTCCTGCGACTCCGGATCGGTCTCCTTCTTCAGCGCGTGGTATTCGACCTCGATCTGTCGTATTCGCCGACTGAGCTCGTCCAGTTCCGTCGGCATGCTGTCGATCTCCATCCGCAGACGAGACGCCGCCTCATCGATCAGGTCGATCGCTTTGTCCGGCAAGAACCGGTCGGTGATGTACCGGTTGCTCAGGACAGCCGCAGCCACCAACGCTGAGTCCTTGACCCGGACGCCATGGTGCACCTCGTACCGTTCCTTCAGCCCACGAAGAATCGAGATGGTATCTTCTACCGACGGCTCGCCAACCAGGACCGGTTGGAAGCGCCGTTCAAGCGCCGCGTCTTTCTCCACCCGCTTGCGGTATTCGTCCAGGGTCGTAGCCCCCACACACCGAAGCTCTCCTCGAGCCAGCGCCGGCTTGAGCATGTTCGAGGCATCCACGGCCCCTTCAGCAGCGCCGGCTCCAACGAGGGTATGTAGTTCATCGATGAAGAGAACAATCTGCCCCTGCTGCTCGGTCACCTCCCGAAGGACCGCCTTTAGCCGGTCTTCGAACTCCCCGCGGTACTTACTCCCGGCCACCAGTGCGCCGATATCCAGCGCCAGCACACGCTTATTCTTCAACGACTCCGGTACGTCGCCATTCACGATTCGCTGTGCCAGTCCTTCTACGATGGCGGTCTTACCCACGCCAGGCTCACCGATGAGGACCGGGTTGTTCTTGGTTCGGCGCGCCAGGACCTGGATCACCCGGCGGATCTCATCGTCTCGACCGATGACCGGGTCCAGCTTCCCTTTTCTGGCCAGATCGGTGAGATCGCGGGCGTACCGTTCCAGCGCCTGGTATTTCTCCTCCGGAGCCTGGTCAGTCACGCGCTGACTGCCGCGGACCTCCTGCAAGGCTGCGTAGATGCTGTCTTTTCTGATCCCGGCCTCGCGCAGGACCTTCCCGACGGCGCCACCACCCGCATCGGAGATCGCCAGGAGCAGATGCTCGGTGCTGACGTACTCGTCTTTCAAACGTTCCGCCTCAGACAGCGCCGCGCTCAGCACCTTTTCAAGACGCGGGGTGATAAGGACCTGGCCCGGGGCCAGGCCGGAGACCTTGGGCAGTCGCTTCAGTTCCTCTGTGAGTCGGGAGGCGACCTGACGGGGGTCAGTTCCCGTCTTTCTCAGAATCGGCTGGACGACCCCTTCCGCCTGCTGTACAAGCGCCAGCAACAGGTGCTCGACGTCAATCGCCTGATGCTGCAGTTCCTCCGCCAGCTTCTGGGCCTGCTGGATCGCCTCCTGCGCCTTAAAGGTGAATTTGTCGAATCGCATAAAGGCCATAGATCCCCCCTCCGAATGGAATCCTCAGACTTATTAATCATAGACACGGTATCCCCAATTGTCAACGCGACATCATCTCATGCGTCGTGGCGCCTCGGCCGTCATCATCACTATCGTCATCGCGGGTTTCTACCCTCCAACACGGGCGGGATTTACCCCTTGTCGGACAAACGCCGACGCAGGAATCCGTAATATCCCACAGACAAATCCGGTGATTCCCTGATGTTCATAGCCCGGAGTATGCGTCATAGTGTGTTTGATTTCGTGTGGAAGAGCGAGAAAAGAACTTATACCAAAGGACGAGACCGGCCGGAACAGAAACGGTGGAAAAACGAAGTACCGGTGGAGGGGCACATGGCGATTATTGTGAAGTATGCGACCGATCAGACCGCACGCAACAACTTTCCGTATGAGATTGTCTCTCCTCCCTACCCCAGCCGGTGCTGTTTAAACCGTATGAAACGGATGGGGGCGTTACAGCAAGAGGAGGAGAGGCAATTTTACTATCGCCGCTGTGAGACGTGCGGCTTTACGGTCCGCGAGTTCCTGTCGACCTTCGATATGGCGAGAGGTGTGAGCCTGGCGGTCCAGGCTGCGGATCCGACCTGGCGCTGGATGGAGCGCATCCGGCGCAACGCAAGGGCCGAGTACGCGGCCTGACGGGAGAAGAGGAAGAGGAGGGAACACCTATGAAAAGCCGCCGTCCCACGTTCATCCGGTTAGTGTTGGCGCTGCTGGTCGTCGTATTCGCCGCGGCCACCTCGTACGGCCATCAGGCAGGTCTTAACGTCCTGGAGGGCAAGAGATTCGACAAAGCCGTTCGCAACAACTCGGACCAGATGATTCAGGATGGTAAGCAGATCTTCCGATTCGATACGTTCGGCGATGAAGCCTTCTGGGGTGATACGATCCAGCTTCACAGGGCTCTCGAGGGCACCAAATTCGGCGGGGTCGCCACGCCGGATCTTGGCATCGACGGGGTCAGCCCCGCGACGGCCCTGGCTGTCGGCCTCAAGGTCGATCTGAAGGCGCTTCCCGGCTCGCTTGTGAGGGCGCTGAAACACGGGAAGGTCGATCTCAATGACCCGGCCACCACTCTTGCCCTCCTCCAGCGCAATGCCGTAGTGGGCGTCACCGGTTTCTTCAACCCTGACGGAAGCCTGCGGTCAATGGGCATCCAGTGCGCGCTATGCCACTCTATCGTCGACAATTCATTCAGCGCGCCAGGCATCCCGCCCGGCAACATCGGTCGTCGATTGGACGGCTTTGCCAACCGGGATCTCAATGTCGGCGTCATCGTCTCGCTGGCGCCCAACCTTCAGCCGGTAGCGGACCTGCTGAGTCTGGGCGGCACCCCCATCACCGTGACCGCGGTCAGGGACGTCTTGAGAAGCTGGGGACCAGGTAAGTTCGACGCGGAGCTATTCCTGGACGAAAAGGCCGTCAACCCCAACACCGGGAATTCGGCGGCGACACTGATTCCTCCGGCGTTCGGCTTGGCCGGCGTGAACCTGCACACCTGGACCGGCTGGGGGTCGGCCACACACTGGAACGCATTCGTTGCCAATCTCGAAATGCACGGCAAAGGCACCTTTTTTGATCAGCGGCTGAACGATGCGACCCAGTTCCCGGTCGCCGCCGCAGCCGGATTCGGCAATATCCGCACTGATCCCGATCTGATCACGTCCAAGCTGGCCGCGCTGCACTTCTATCAATTGGCCATCCCTGCACCGACACCGCCGAAGGACTCCTTCGATAAGGCGGCGGCCGCGCGCGGGGAGGGCGTGTTCAAGAGTAAGGGGGACTGCGCTCGCTGTCACGTGCCGCCCCTGTACACGGAACCGGGCTGGAATCTACACACGGCAGCCGAGATCGGCCTTGACGATTTCCAGGCCAACCGCTCTCCCGCCAGAGGCTATCGGACCTCGCCGTTGAAGGGCCTGTTTACCCATACGAAGGGGGGCTTTTTCCACGATGGCCGCTTCCCAACACTCTTCGATGTGGTCGACCACTACAATGCCTTTTTTTCATTAGGATTGACCGACCAGGAAAAGAGCGACCTCGTCGAATTTCTGAAGTCGCTGTAATCTCACGGGCGTTCCCCGCGAAGTGTGGTCATCCTTCCGCCCGGCGGCCCCTGCGTGGTATCATCCCTTCGGGATGTCTGTTTACGAAGGAATGGTAGATTGTGTACGCGGTCGGTATATCGCTGGCTGCTGCTGAGTCTCTTCGTTGCTTTCCCAATCGGTTGCGGCAAACGTGACGACCTGGTAGTCGCCAACGCGAAAGCGTTGGCGTTTTCCGGCAAGACGACCGAGTCCCTTGGCCTGCTGACTCACTATCTGGCGCAACACCCTCTTGCGACCGCACCTCGCCGCGCAAAGATCCTCTTGGCGATCAACAGCAAACGATCAGAGGAGGCGATTGCATATTACGCGGTAATAACCGCGTCGCAAGTACAAGAAGACACCGTCCTCCTTCACATGCTTGCGCTCGGCCTGATCCGCGATTTGTGGCAGCGTGATGAAGGCTTCCTCCGTGCCCGTGCCGCCGCTGCCCTAACCGAACTCGCCGACGCCTCCGCTGATTGGTTGCGGTGAGGGCGGAGGCTGCCGTGGTTCTGGGACTCCTCCTCGAACCGTCTGTTCGGATACCGCTCGCGCAACGGCTCGAAGATTCTGATGGATATGTCAGGCTCTATGCAGCTCTTGCCCTGGCCAAGATGCGAGACCCATCCGCCCTCTCCTACCTGCAGACTACGCTCCGCGAAAACAACAAGTCCCTGGGACTGTTTGCCGGCGAGCTGCTTTCTAACCTAGGAGACCGCTCCGCGATTCCGTTCCTGAGGGCGACATTACGGAGTGATCGAGATATCCCAACGCGGCTGTACGCCGCCTGGACGCTTGGGCGGCTGGGTGATCAGTCGGGTCTGGCCTCAGTGTTCGACCTCGAACGCCTTACGCCTTCGCCGCTTCTACCCTCTTCATCAGGCGTGCTGCCGAGGACTAAGGGTAACTCAGCCTTTCGGCTGAGGGTGAGCCGGCCCGATCCTTTTCCGTCTGACCGGGGACCTGTCGGCGGTTGATCTCAATCTCGCCCTTCAAAGAGGCGCCCTCTGCGGCGGCGATGCTGCCGGTCTTGACGTTACCCGTGACGCTGCCGGTCGGCAGGAGATTGACCCGTCCGCTGGCGATCAGATTACCTGTGACGTGGCCGCCGACAATGATGTCGGTCGCAGCGATATCGGCCTCTACTTGGGCCGATTCTCCAATGATCACCGTTCCCACAATCTCGATCGTCCCCTGAAACCCACCCATGAGTTGAATGTCGCCTTCGCCGGTCAGATCCCCGTGAATCTGAATCTTCTCGCCGACGACAAACGCATTATTTGTCGGCAGCTCCATCAGTGGAGCTTGCCGCGTCGGCTCAGGGCTGTTCGATCCCAGCGCTCCCCAAATGGTGTCAAACATCCCTCGCTTCTCTTGCATAGCAGACCCCTCCATTCATCAACGGTTGTACTCTGCGGTCGAGACCAGACTGGAAGCCTGATCACCAGACAGTCGCCTCGGCCGAAACGGTCGGAGCGTTCCCACCTCTCAGCCAGCCGGTCAGGCCGGCACTTACCGTCTGCACGAGATAGTCGAGCAGCTTCTGATATTCAAAGAGCACCTCTTTCGCATCAATGCGAGAATGCCACCACCCTTCCGGATCAAAGGTATCATAGCGGGTAGGCCGGCTGATGATCGTAATCGTTCCGCAGGAGGCTCGCGCCAGAATCTTTCTCGCCCGCGTCGAATGTGATCTGTCCGTAACAAGGATCACCGTGCTTATCCGGTGCTCCTTGAGCAGGCGTACGAGGTGGGCCATCTCGCTTGCGGTGCTATCGGACCGCTCGTTGACCTGAAGGACAGCGGCAGTCGGCACTCGCGTCGCCTTGAGAACCATCCACTGGATATTCCGCTCTTCCGGGACGGTCATACCCAGCCGTGCCAACGCTTCGTACCCTTTCGGCAGACGCTGGTGAGTCAGAATGATCCTTGGCGCATAACCGTCCTGGTAGAGCCTGACAGCCTCGAGCGTGCGAGCGACGCCTCCATCTCCTGCCAGGATCGCGATCGCCTCGGCCTTTTGGAGACGATCCTCCGTGATCAGGTAACGACCCATCGTTCTCAGGAGAAACGGGTAGCCGACATAGAGTAACAGGCCCAGGAGCGGGAACACGATCAGCCACCGGATCAGTCTTCCTATCATCGTACCGATGTGGTTCCCGCCACGGTCAGTGACTCCAATCCATCGATTATCCTCACCCGATCATCCCGACTGGAATGATCGGTTCAGCGCAACTGCCCACGGTTGCCGTTCGCCCTGGGGGAAGGTAGGTGCTGCGCATGGGCAGGCTTACGGAAGACTCGGCGCACACGGGCCTGGAGCCACAGCCACAGGCGTCCCACAGGGGACCGGGCCAGGCGCTCCAACGTCTGTAGACGGCTCAGGAGGAGACGGTGGGCCTCTTTGACCTCCTCCGTCAGCTCCCCTTTCCAGGCGCGAGAAACCATCGGCGCAGTAAGCCCACGGACACAGACAGCATAGTCCAGCGCCAGTTGAGTCAGCCGGTCATCGTCAATACGCTGCAGCGCAAGGCGAAGCTCGCGATCATCTTCCTTGGGAACATGTTCAGTATCGCTTTCCTCCAGCTTAGCGTCGAGTCGGCCAAGCATCGTTCGGACTACGGCAAGTTCCTGTATCAGCGCACGACCATGCCGCGAATCACGACGATTGAACGCACCCATCACTATCTTTCCCATGCCGTCGCATGATCTGTTCCCTGCTGACAACTACTTGCCAGGTCGAGGATAGTATGCTATGCAAGCTTAGTCAATCTCATTTCCGAACCTCAAAAAGGGCATGAACTACCTTCAGCGTCAGATTCAGATATGCCCTACGTGGATACGTGACGATGACAATCTCTGCCTCGAAGTCCGACCTTTTCGACCCTTCTTCGTTAGCCGCTCTCACGGTCTCGGACACGATTGGCCAGATCGTTCGTTACCAAGCGGAACATCGCATGGATAAGCCCTGGTGCTCTCTGCTCCGCGGTCCTGACACCGACGAGCCGATCCAGTTCGGCATATTGTGCCGGGAGGCCGAGCGGGCGGCGGCGCTCCTCCAGGAGCTGGGGGTCCGGCCGGGAGATCGGGTCCTCATCATGCTCCCCACGGGGCGGCCGATCCTTCAAGCCCTGTTCGGTACCTGGTTGGCCGGCGCGATAGCCGTTCCCACGTACCCGCCTCTTCTTCTCCCGAAAGGCCTGCTGCGCACCTTGGCCGCGGCGACCGCTACCGGCCTGTACGCCCCCACCAAGTGGGTGATCGACCGGCTTTTGCGACAGCCTTTCGCTCAACGCTGGCGACAGGGGCGAAACGCGGGACGGCCTTTCATGACTGTCCTGGAGCGGCTTCAGCGCCTCAGCCGCTATGTAGAGCAGCAGGTCCACGTGTGCCGGACCTCTCGACCTACCGTCGTGATCGCCGAACGAGAGTTCGGTCCCGTGTGCCAGGCTGCTGCCCGGCTCCTCCGTGAGCCGCCGGCCTTTGTGCCGGCCTCCGACCTCCTGCGAGGAACCGCCACGTTTCAGTCGCCGAGCGTTGATGGCAATGCTACGGCGCTGATCCAATTCACTTCCGGATCAACCGGCGTTCAGAAGGGTGTCGTGCTCAGCCATCGAGCGATCTTAGCCAACATCCGGGCGTTCGGGGAGGCGGTGCAGCCGAGACCGGACGACAAGGTGGTCTCCTGGTTACCGCTCTACCACGATATGGGGCTCATCGGTATTACACTGGGATCCTTTGCCCTCGGCATGGAAGCCTACCTGATGTCCCCCACCGATTTTACCCGCGATCCAATCCGTTGGATGTGGGCGCTCCATCAGTTCAGAGCCACAATCTCGGTCGCCAACAATTCCGCTATCGGACGGCTCGCCAGGATGTGTCGGATCGCTCCCAGACGGTTTGCGCACTCTCCGGCCCATGGACAGGGGAGCCGTCTTGACCTCTCTCACCTTCGAATCCTGATGAACGGCTCTGAACCGGTTACCGTGCAGGCGATGGAAGCGTTCCAACGCGAGTTCGAGCAGTTCGGACTTCGTCGAGAAGCCTTGTCACCGGTCTATGGGCTGGCCGAGATGGCGCTCGCCGTCTCCTTCCCGGACCTCACAGCACCCTATCGGGTCTGTAGGCAGCGGGGCGAAGAGTGGGTGTCTGTGGGACGGCCGCTCCAGGATTTTGAGATTCGAATCATTGACACCGAAGGCAACCAGCTCCCGATGGGGCGCCTTGGCGAGGTGATCGTTACGGGGCCAAGCCTCATGGACGGCTATTTTGGAGACCCGGAGGCGACCGCGCAGGTGATTCGAGAACGAGACGGACGACGGTGGCTACACACCGGTGATGAGGGGACGATCGACTCGGCAGGAGAGCTGTACATCACCGGGAGGTTAAAGGAGATCGTGATCAAGGGTGGCCGCAACTATGCCCCGGCCCATCTCGAAGAGGTCATAGAGACCGTTGAGGGGGTCAGGCCGGGTCGAAGCATCGTCTTCGGCGTCACCGACGCCAGATCCGGAACCCAGCGGGTGGTGGCGGTGGTTGAGCTAACCGATCCACACTGTCATGCATCGCTCCATGACACCTTGCTGCGAGAGATCCGTTCCCGCGTGGATGACGTCTATCGGCCGGCAGGCGGCACGGTGCTCGACCATGTGCTGCTGGTTGCACCAGGAACCCTCAGCAAAACCACCAGCGGCAAACGGATGCGGCTCGACACCAGAGAACGGTTTCTCCGGGGAGAGTTCGGTTAACACAACCCTGAGGTGCGATTGATGGGATTTCTCATCCGGCTTGTTCTTAATGCGCTGGCCCTCTTACTCGTATCGACCGTCATCCCCGGCATCGAGGTGCGAGGGATCCTTCCCGCGCTGACTGCGGCCTTTTTCCTGGGGATGGTCAATGCCGTTGTGCGACCTGTGATCCTAATTTTAACGCTTCCACTCACAATTCTGACGCTGGGGCTGTTTATCCCACTACTCAACGCTGCTCTCCTGAAACTCGTCTCGTTAATGATCCGAGGATTCGAGGTCCACGGCTTCTGGTCTGCCGTGTTCGGGGCTATTCTGATAAGTCTGATCAGCGGTCTCTTGAATCTTCTCATTAACGACCGCGGCCGGGTAGAGGTGATTGTCCACCGCAACAGAATCTTGTGACCAGCCCTTCCCACGTAATCGGAACTATGCTATAAAGAGCCGCGATCTGTCCTTCAGCGTCCCCATCGTCTAGCCGGCCCAGGACGCGGCCCTTTCAAGGCCGAAACACGGGTTCGAATCCCGTTGGGGACGCCAATGGTTTGAGATGGTTGCGCAGTCTACCTGTCTTAAGATATACCTCCAGTGTCCAATAAGTGACGATTCCGTTGCCGCAACCAACTTAGCTATTGTGGTCAACGCGGTTTGTATTGGGAGGTGACTACAGTTATGGACGAAGAGCGAAAATGGAGCGTGGAGCGAAACTTCCGGCTACTCGCCGCGATTCTGTCTGTGGTGAGCCTCGTATTGGGGATGATCCCGGCTTTTCTTGTCGGCCACTGGCTTTTCTTTTTAGGGTGTGTTGGGGTCTTCTGGGGACTGCTATGGACTGGATATATGATGGCGCGGCGGATGGAATGGATTCACAAGAAATGGATCTGGCGTCCCTAGCTTGTGGAGGCCAACTATCGTACTCGGTTACCCGGTCACAGCGCCCACTTTGCTTTGAACAGATTTCTAGTGTCCAATGAGTGCCTTCTCCGTTGCAGCAAACCGGAACTGTATGTCAACGTGTCGGAAATAGTGAGGATAGTTCCATCGCATCACACCGCTTGGGGGGTCACACAGATCGGGCCGATCCTGCGAGTTGCGGGATCGGCCCCCTCCTGACAGTTGGCTACCCTCAGCTTTATATCTTTGTCGAGGGAGCGCTTCAGTGTGGATATGGAGTTTCAGAGCCACGGCCGCTCAGGCCGCCTTACGAAGCTCTTCAACCGGAGCAGCTTTAGGAGCAACCTTAGCAGCAGGTCGCTCTACTCTTCTCACCTGCCCCTCCGGCAGACCAAATATGCTGTAAGCAACCACTCCGATCACAAGCAGCGCATATAGCGACGTGATCATCCCAACGACTAAGAATGGATGAGAGACCCAACCAGCGTACAAGGCTTCCATCGTCTCACCTCCCTTTCTACCTACCCTAATCGCGAAGAGAAGCGGAAAGTTCCAGGAATCCGATGCGCTGTCCGAAGACCCCGATACACCTCCCCTTGGAAAGAGTGATCGACTTTATACCGAAGGGGCCGATTCTCACAACCTGCGGAATCAGCCCCCTCTTGGCAGCCAGCTACCTTCGGCCCAACACCTTACTGAAGGAGCGCTGAAGCTGGCGCGCTGAGTTTCGGAGCCACATCAATACATGCCCCATAAGCACCTTCCCCCCTGGACACGTTTCAGCTTATACACTGAGGCTCAGAGTCACGGCCGCTCAGGCCGCCTTCCGGAGCGCCTCAGCCGACGTCGGCTTCACGGCACGCGTTGCCTCTTCTTCCCGAGCCCGCGCCATCTCTTCCTCTTGCCAGCGCGGCATCACAAAGAGAGCCATGCTGAAACCGCCGAGCACAAACCACGTAAAGAGTATAGTAATCGTGTCATCATTGGTAAAGAGCTCCCATAAATACTGTCCAAAATCAGCTGGCATGCTATCACCTCCTTAGCCGGCATCAATCGGCTTCACAGCTTGCGCTTCAACTTTGATGGCGGCGGTGCCACAGCGTATAACCAATCCCGATTGCCGCCAGCGCCGCAACCAGTGTCCCAGCCACGTAGGGATTGTAGAGGAAATCCATTGTCTGACACCTCCCTTCTGTTTACATAAATCGTGAAAGGGGGTAAGAGGTTCCAAAAAATCGGCAGGAGATGACCCAGGATGGGACAATGCCGCTGAGCCAGGCTCTCCTTGCTTGTCGAACATCTTGAGATCCGATCCTATTTGTATTGGAGCTTTTCAACCAGGGGAGACAGATCAGCTTCGTCGGAATTAGAGACGAGAGAATAGATGAGCGACCCTTGTTGCCAGTGCGCGGTTCGAAAACCCCGATGGATGGCCCAATAGACTTTCCCCGCCAGGCTCATCGGCTGCTTCGGAAGCCGAATCCCTGCGCAAGCCATAACGACATCGGGGTCGTCGCTCATGCGAGCTTCTTACTCAGTACGGGCTCCTCACTTGTCAGGCGTGCGATTTCGGTTCGGGTGAGATCCCGGAGCCTTATGATGTCGTGCCACTCGCTGCCATGGGGCTGGATGGGCGCGCCGATCGAGACTGTAATCGGGCCTCGTTTGGGCAGCCATGTGCCGTCAGGCAGAAACTCGCGAGTCCCCCGCAGCCCGATTGGAATGATAGGACATCCAGCTTCCGCCGCCGCCTTGAACGCCCCTGGTCGAAATGACAGCAGCCCAGGAGACCGAAAGAAGGTGCCTTCCGGGAAGAAGACAAGGGAGGTCCCGTCGCGGAGGGTGGCTGTCGTACGCGCAGCGACGGCCACGCGCTTAGCAGGATCGACCCGCTCGACGGTCAGGTGGCCCACTCTCCGGATTACCGTTCCGATGAATGGATAGGAGGTAAGCCCGGCCTTGGCGACGAAGCGAAACTCCACGGGAAGGGCCGCGAGGAGGACACCAGCGTCCACGTAACTGGCGTGGTTCGCGACGAAGACCACCGGGGCTGCTCCGCGGAGATGCTCGATCCCCTCGACGCGCAGGGCGCAGCCCGAGAGTGCCAGCACCAGGCGACCGTAGCCCTTCATGAGTCGGTTTGCGGGGCGTCTCCGTGGCACAATAAGCAGGAGCGCCCAGAGGAGCGGCAGTGGCGCGATCAGCAGCCCCCACATGTACGCGCCGTAGGCCAGCGCTGCAAGCCGGCTGCCGAACCGTCGAAGGCGGGCACCCGCAACCTGGAGGTGCAGCCGCACCCACTGTGTCGTGAGTGACGGGCACCGACGCTCGACCTGCCCCCGCAGATAGGCCTCGCGCGTGGCGTTCCGCCGGATCTTGCCGCTCGACGTCTTGAGGACGGTCCCAGGCTGAGTAATCACAAGCGTGTCGGGCGGGAGGCCGATGATCGTCACCATCTGGTCGAGCACCCCCGTTCGGATCTCCTCGAGCCGCTCGGGCGTTGTTTCCCGGCTCTCCGCGATGACGACGAGCCGTTCCGTGCCGGCTTCCGGGTCGGCGATCCCAAAGACAACCACACATCCCTTCCGAATGCCTGAGACGTCTCCGACGACCTCCTCCACTTCCTGAGGGTAAAGGTTACGACCGGCCTTGATGACGACGTCCTTCTGCCGACCCGTGATGAACAGTTCCCCCTCAGCCCAGTAGCCGAGATCGCCGGAGTCCAGCCATCCGTCGTGCAGGACAGCCCGCGTCGCTTCAGGGTTCCGAAAGTAGCCGCTCATAACTGATGGCCCGCGGAACTCAATGCGGCCTTCGATCCGTTCAGTGACGGGACGACCGGCCCCATCCACGATGCGGACTTCATGTTCCGGCAGGGGGTGTCCGCATGAGACGAAGCGGAGCGGTGTCCGACCCTCAGGTAGAGCGGGGCGCGCCTGGCGGACGCGCTCAAAGGGCTCCCGTGCTACCCGATCGATCCGGGGCGAGCAGCCGAGTGGCGAGACCGTCAGGGAAACGGCGCACTCGGCCAGGCCGTAGACCGGGCACATCGTCTCTGCCTTGAAGCCATAAGGGGTAAACCGCCGAGTGAAGCGCTCGATCGTTTCCGGGCTGACGGGTTCAGAGCCGTTGAAGGCTAACCGCCATGAGCTCAGGTCCAGACCCTCAAGCTCAGCCTCGCTCACCTTCCGGACGCAGAGGTCAAAGGCAAAGTTCGGCGCGGCCGACAGGGTCGCGTGGTGACTGTGAATCGCCCAGAGCCATCGCGCCGGTCGGGCGAGGAAGGCGAGGGGCGACAGGATGGCGATCGGGATCCCAAAGTAGAGCGAGGTGAGCCAGGACCCGATCAACCCCATATCGTGGTAGAGCGGCAGCCAGCTTACGCCGACGTCGGTCGGACTGATCGCAATCGCCTCGCCGATGGCCCGGATATTCGCCAGGATGTTCGCATGGGAGAGGGCCACACCTTTCGGATCGCCCGTACTGCCGGACGTATACTGGACGAGCGCAGGGTCGTCACTGCGCTGGCGACGTGCCGACATCCCCGTCTCCGGCAGCGAGATCTGCTCGATCGCGGTAACCTCCTCAAGCGATGGCGCGCGGCCCCGCAGCAGCCTCGCTACACGCTCGACCTCCCCGAAGGTGATGAGGAGGCGGGCCCCGGAGTTGTGAAGAATCCGGACCTGACGCCTCACGTATTCCTCGAGGCGATCAAGCCGAAACGGCGGGTAGATCGGGACAGGCACAGCCCCCGCGAGCAGCGTGCCGAAAAACGCCTCGAAGAAGGCCGTCTCTGTTCTGAGCATGAGCGCCACCGAGTGTCCGAGGCCGAGTCCCCGTTGACGCAGTCCCGCAGCGACCGCCGCCGCCTGATTCCAGAGCGCCCCATAGCAAATTGGGTTTTCGGTTCCATCGTCTCGACGGAGGAAGATGTGCACCCGCTCGGGGTGAGCCTCTGCGTGCCAGCGGAGGACCTCCACGAGCGTCCGAGCGTCTGACGGGGCAGCCACGCCTGGACTGATAGGAGGGCGGGTTTCGCGGACGACCTCTGGCTTCGTGGGTGCAGCAGCTCGGATCGCCTCGGCGAGGTCGCGTGGGCTTTCGGCCTCGGCCATCACGGCATCCGGTAGAAGGACGCCAAAGGCCTCTTCGAGCCGGACCAGCAGCTCGACTCGCTCGAGGCTGCCGATGCTGAGATCGCGATCGAGCACGCTCGCTGGGGTGACGGGCCCGCGGAACGCGGGCCCGCCAAGTTCAGCAACGAACTCCTCGACGATCGTGAGCACGCGATGCTCGACGACATTGTATCCGACTGGCTCGGCAGACGCGGTATCCACCTTTCACTTGTCGGAAATCGTGACCTCCGACCCTATTTATGCTGAAGCTTCTCCACCAGACGCGACAGATCAGCTTCGTCGGAATCGGCAACGAGAGAATAGATCAATGGCCCTTGTTGCCAGTGTGCAGTTCGAAAACCCTGATGGATGGCCCAATAGACTTTGCCTGCCAGGCCTATTGGCTGATCCGGAAGCTGAATCCCTGTGCTGGGTAAGACCAGCAGTGTGATCGGCCGATTAGGCCGATGGTAGTAGGTCACGGTCAGCACCTTTCGATGGAGCAGGTAGCTCACCTGCCCCCCGGTCACATGATATTCCGAATCATCGGGGAACGAGAGCGATTGGAAGAGTTCAAGCCGTCTTTGATGTCTGACGGGCAGGGGTTGCAGCTCCCGGATCGGGATCTCAGGCGGCGTCTCGTGAAGCGTGAGTCGAATATGTTCGTTCACCGACTCCTCAACTAGCGGTAAAACGGTTTCGCGCCTGAACAGCATTTGCAGATTCAGCGGCACCAGGACGAGCAGCACCATCGCCGCCGTGAGAGCCATCGCGGCGACGGGCTGGCGACGGAAGGCCTCCTGAAGGCGAGCGAACCAGCCCATGGGTGTCGCTTGGCGCGCCAGCAGGTGCGCCATCGCCTCGCGGAAGGCAGCAGGGGCGGCCGGTGCGCTCACCCGGTTACGAATCGCCGCTCGCAGCGCCTCCGTCACCTCCGACTCCCTTCCGCAGGCACTGCAGGTAGCGAGGTGCGATCGCACCTCCTGCACCTCTGATAGGCCGAGGGTACCATCCCGCAGCGCATCTAAGAAATCTTTTACTGTCTCACATCTCAGCATCGCTTGAGCCGCTGCCATACGCCCGTAATTTATCACGCAGCATCTGTCGCCCCCTCGAAAGGCGCGACTTCACGGTGCCATCCGGCACAGCCAGGATCTCGGCCGTCTCCTTCAGCGAAAACCCGTACAGGTCAAAGAGCAAGACCGCGCTTCGGTACTCCTCCGACAGCGCGCGGAGTCCCTCGTCCAGATCCTTTCGCAAAGCCGCCCGAATGACATCTATCTCGACCGCCCACTCCCTGCCCTCTGATTGCGGATCCGCGGAATAGGCATCGGACTGGACCTCCCTTTTGGCGAGGCGCTGACGCCGCAACCACTCATGCTCCAATATACTAAAGAGCCAGGCTTTCAGATTGGTTCCAGGCTCAAATTGGTGAGCGGACCGCAGGGCGCGCAGGCAGGTCTCTTGTACTAAGTCTTCGATCTCTTCACGGTGATGCGTCAGCCACCAGGCGAAACCATAGAGCGCATCGAGATACTGAAGCAGCGACCTGGCAAATAGGTGGCTACTGTCAGGTAATGGCGTCATGACAGTGTAGACCTTTCCCCTAACAATATTATTCTGTCACGCTGATAATACGATAACGCTCACCTGTCGTTTCGTTGCACGTCCGCCATCATTGACACGGGTGAGCTTGGCCATCGATTGGGGCGGTGGCAGAGCTCGTAGGAGCCAAGCAGCGCGGTCGCTACGCCGAGGGGAAGGAGGTAATAGATCCCTCGATAGGCCAAAAGAGCCGCCACAATTGAGGGCGCCGAGAAGAGCGGTGACAGCAGCGAGAGCATAACCGTCTCAAATACACCGATCCCTCCTGGCAGCAGGCTGAGCGCTCCCGCGAGATGCGCCAGCAGGAAGATGGCGAGAAGCCGCCTGAAACCTACAGTGGCAGTAGAGGGGAGCAGTACGTACAACACGCTCGCGGCAAGGATCCAGTCCAGGCAGGCAAGCGAGATCTGGGCCAGGACAAGCGGCGGGGCCGGCAGAGCAATCTGCACGTCCCAGATTTGAAGGGGTGTCCTTCGCCAAGTGCTTGAGCACACATATCCTCCCACCACAATCAGGAGCGCCGCTCCGAGCGACCGTATGGAAGCGAAGGGTAGGTACAGCAAGGTAGTGGTTGGGAGCGGTTCCAGAAGGAATACAACACCCCCGACAGCAAAGACCCCAAGCCAGAAGCTCATGCCATTAAAGGCGACTAAGCCGGCGACTTCTCTTACTGAGAGTCCCCAAGCCGAGTAAAGTCGATAGCGGACCGGCGCGCTCGTCAGGAGCGAGAGGCCTATGCTGTTACTGAGGGTAGACCCGATGAACGAGGCCAGCGCAATCCTGCCGTACGCAAGAGGGTACTGGATGTAGCGCAGGATGAGCGTATCGTACCCTGTCATGACCACATAATCCAGGATGGTCAGCCCCAGTGCAAAGAGCAGACGCGAGGTACGCAGGTCTCCGATCTGCAGTGCAACGTCGTCGTACCGGTATCCCCTGAGCTCCTGGTGGAGGACCCAAATGGCCGTCATAAACAGGACGAGACCCAATAGGGCACTGAAGAGTTGAAGGCACTTCCATTTCATACGTCATCAGACCCGTTCCCCTTCTAATAAGATAGCCCCCTGCTTGACTGAATGCCAGCACCATGTTCCGCAAGCCTGGGTCTAAAGGGTTACCTCGAGAGCGACCTGATATCACGGAGGAAGATGCGAGTCGTCACGGGACCTACGCCTTTAAATTCCTGGAGACGCTTGGCCAGGTCTTTCCTGCTGCTCGATTGCCGGAACAGGTTGGTAAGAGAACCGTAGCGGGTTATGAGAGATTGGGCGATATCAAGGAGTATGGTGGCGGTCGAGAAATCGAAGCGGACATAGTGGACGCGGTCTAGGACGCTCACAAGCCGATCCCACCCCGCTTCGATGAGCGCTTCCGGGGTGACCAACCCCTCACTGACGAATTCCAGACAGGCTCACTTGGCGACCTCCTGTTGAATCGGTTTGCCGAATAACAGGCAGGCCAGGAACCACTTAAAGTACTCGCCTTCTGTTCCCGATTCGAGATCGATCCCAAGGTCCCGAGCTCGAATGGTGCGCTTAGCCATCGCCTCTACTCGAGTCAGCGCCCGTGCGGCATCTAACGAGCGGGCAATTTATACGCAAAAAGGCCGAAGTCGGTCTGTAAGCCGGATCCTGTACGGCCGGACCTTGCGGCCCAACCGGATGACCATTCCTCTAGGGCCGACGTTACCGCCGGGCTCAAGCAGCCTACCCGTCCCGCCTGCCCCGATCCTGCTTCACGGCGCACGAACTTGCCATGAGGGAAGCCGTTAACGATCAGCCGAGTTGTCGGGTTACGCTGTGCTAACCCGACCTACGGCTTCCGAGAAATCCTTCGAAAGATAACCCACCACAGGCCATATCCGATCACTAAGACGCCGATCACAACCGCCCAAATAACACTGTCTGCGTCAAGTCCCCACATCATCGCGCCTCTCGTAGTGTGAGATTACAGGCTAAGATTATGTTACACTCGCTTACCGTCTTTTAAAACCGTGACAACTACTGGATTCTATTGATATAGCCGAAGTCGGTCTGTAAGCCGGATCCTGTACGGCCGAGCCTTGCGGCCCAGCCGGATGACCATTCCTCTAGGCCCGACGTTACCGCCGGGCTCAAGCAGCCTACCCGTCCCGCCTGCCCCAAACGGAGCACGAGAGCGGGCCGCTCTCTGCATGAT
>JACPQW010000165.1 GCA_016190285.1 Candidatus Methylomirabilis oxygeniifera | reverse complement strand
GCTGAACCTCCGTAAGACGGTCTACGCCAAAGACGCGATCTCGAAACTCCGCGGCTACGAGCTTCCCTTTGCAGGCCCTACCTTCAATGAGTTTGTGGAGCGGGTGAAAAGGCGGACACCGGCCCAGGTGAAACCTGCCCAGCACGCCAAAGGCATCAACGGCGCTGTGGAACAGGGCCGATTCTACCCGGAGCTGTCAGATTGCCTGCTTCTCTGCGTGACGGAGCAAAACAGCCGCGAGGAGATCGACGCGCTCTGCAAGGCGATGGGAGGTGGGCAATGACGGACGACACACAGGATGCGCAGTTCCAGGGCGAAGGGATCGGCGTCCAGGGGCTCATGATGCGCGAGCCGCTCCTGTTTGATCAAGGGTCGCAAGGGCGGCGGGGCTGTACGCTCCCTGAGTGCGACGTCCCGGAGCTGAAACCGGAGCGGCTGCTGCCCAGGAAGCTTCTCCGGCACGACATCCCCGGTTTCCCCGAACTGTCCGAGGTCGAGGTGGTCCGGCATTTTACGCGGCTCTCGCAATGGAATTACGGAGTCGATACGGGCTTCTACCCATTGGGCTCCTGCACCATGAAATATAACCCGAAGATCAATGAGGAGGTGTGGCGACTGCCGGGCTTCTCCTGCGCGCACCCATACCAGCCGGAGAACCTGATCCAGGGCGCTCTGGAGCTGATGTATGAGCTGGAGCAGTGCCTGGCCGAGGTGAGCGGGATGGATCGGGTGTCACTCCAACCGGCTGCCGGCGCCCAGGGGGAGACCTTGGGCATGATGCTGATCCGGGCGTACCTGGAATCGAAGGGGAGCCCACGGAAACGGGTTCTGGTCCCTGACTCCGCCCATGGCACCAATCCTGCGAGTTCCGCCATCTGTGGCTACGAGGTGCTGCAGATCAAGTCCGGCCCGAACGGCCGCCTGGATCCCAAGGCCGTGGCCGACGCGATGGACGAGGACGTGGCCGCCATCATGGTCACGAACCCCAATACCCTTGGGCTCTTCGAGGACCAGATCGCCGAAGTCGCCAAGATCGTTCACGCCAAGGGCGGACAGGTCTACTGCGACGGCGCCAATCTGAATGCCATCATCGGGATCTCGCGACCGGGTGACACGGGAATCGACGTGCTGCACATCAACCTGCATAAGACGTTTGCCGTTCCGCATGGGGGCGGCGGTCCCGGCGCGGGGCCGGTGGGTCTCAAGGCGCATCTCGCGCCATTCATGCCGATCCCGGTCATCGAGAAGAAGGGGAAGCGATTTATTCTGAATGAGGACCTGCCGTCGAGTGTCGGCAGGGTGCGCGCCTTCTACGGGAACTTCGCGGCGCTGGTCCGGACCTACGCCTACATCCGTTCGCTGGGTCCATCGGGACTGCGTCGCGTGGCTGAGGTGGCTGTGATCAATGCCAATTACATCATGAGTCAGCTCAAGGACTACTACCATTTACCGTACGACAAGCACTGCAAGCACGAGTGCGTCTTTTCCGATGCGCGTCAGCTTCCGCACGGCGTCCAAACCCTGGATATCGCCAAACGATTGATGGATTACGGCTTTCATCCCCCAACTATCTACTTCCCCTTGATCGTCAAGGGGGCCATGATGATCGAGCCGACCGAGACCGAGAGTAAGGAGACGCTGGATCAGTTCATTGCCGCCATGAAACAGATCGCCGAGGAGGCCGTACGCAACCCGGAGCTGGTCCGGTCCGCCCCGCACAAGACCAGGGTCTCGCGGCTGGACGAGGCGAAGGCCGCCCGCCGGCCGAATCTGCGATGGAAGGGGAAAGCGTCTCAGACGTAGTAAATATTGGTTAGAAAGTCTCCATCAACGGTCATTGCGAGGAAGCGGAGCGACCGAAGCAATCTCACAGTAGTTGGGGTACGTGGCTCCTGAGTACAACGATGAGATTGCCACGCTCCCGTTGGTCGCTCGCAATGACGCGGGCGGGGATCGAATACCTCACCGCGTAGACTTTCGTGCGCATGGGTGCGCCACCGGCGCATGGGGTATTGCTTCGAAAGTTCTCCTCACCCGCGCCCTCTCCCCCAAATGGGGATGAGGGGAATATAATAAGTACGACGATCCGCCCTGAGGGGCACCCCAAAAACCTCCTCTCCCCCAGGATTGGGGGAGAGGATACAGGTGAGGGGTGTTGGATCCCGGGTGTGACGTGGAAGGAAGTAAGGCGATGCGGCGGGTGTTGACCATCGCGGGCTCCGATTCCGGAGGTGGAGCGGGGATTCAGGCCGACCTGAAGACCTTCGCGGCCCTTGGGGTCTTCGGGACCTCGGCAATTACCTCGGTCACGGCCCAGAATACGGTCGGCGTTCAAGGGGTGTACGACCTGCCGCCGGAGTTCGTCAGCCGCCAGATCGACTCAGTCCTTGAGGATATCACCATCGACGCCGCCAAGACCGGGATGCTCTCAAACAGAGCGATCATTGAAGTGGTTGCGGAGAAGGTGAAGGCGCATGCAATTACGCGACTGGTAGTCGATCCGGTGATGGTAGCCAAGAGTGGAGCGCGATTACTGCAACCCCGTGCCGTAAAGGCGCTCATCGAGCGTCTGCTGCCGCTCGCGCTTGTGGTCACGCCGAACGTGCCGGAAGCCGAAGTCCTGTGGGGGCAGCGAATCGTAGGGCTTGCTGAGATGCGCGAAGCGGCGCAGCAGATCCACAACCTCGGCCCTCGGTATGTCGTCATCAAGGGTGGCCACCTTGGCATTCGCGCGATCGATCTCTTGTACGACGGAAGCAGCTTCACCATGCTTGATGTCGACCGGATCGATACGCCGCACACCCATGGGACCGGGTGTGTGTTCTCTGCAGCTATTACCGCGGAGCTGGCCAAGGGTAGTCCGGTCCCGGAAGCGGTGGCAACCGCCAAGCGGTTCATCGCGGCCGCTATCCGCCACGGGTTTCCGCTGGGCAAGGGATTCGGTCCGACCGATCCGATGGCCGCCGCCCGAGACCTCGAATCCCGCAACTTTGAACCTTGAACGTTGAACGTTGCCCTCGCACCCCGCACATTGAATCATGCGCAATCGGACCCTGCACCGATGGGACGTCTCGCCCCAAGAGGCGATGGCGATCCAGATTACACTCCGATCTCAGCTTCATCTGTACGGGACAGGACCGTTCGCCAGGATTGCGGGGATCGATGTCGCATACGACAGGAGCTCGAAGCTGATGTTTGCTGGAGTCGTCGTCATGAGCGGCGACGGACGTGAACTGCTGGATTTCGCCACAGCGACTGCGAGCGTGGGCTTTCCATACATCCCCGGACTCTTATCGTTTCGGGAGACGCCGGCAGTTATCAAGGCGTGGAATAAGCTCAAGACGCCGGCGGACTGCCTGATCTGTGATGGTCACGGCCTCGCGCATCCCCGCCGATTTGGGCTTGCCTGTCATCTGGGCCTCGTGCTCGATCTTCCCTCGATCGGGTGCGCCAAGAGTCGTCTGGTGGGGACGCACCAGGAGCCGCGGATGCGTCACGGGAGCGTTGCGCCGCTGCTGGATCAGGGCGAGCAGATCGGCGTGGTCCTTCGGACGAAAAATGGGGTGGCGCCGGTCTTTGTCTCGCAGGGCGATCGGATTAGTCTGGATGCCGCTGTACGGACGGTGCTTGCAACCTGCCGCGGCTATCGACTGCCGGAGCCTCAGCGGCGCGCCCATCTGCTGGTGACGCAGATGCGACTTGCCGCGAGACCGTAGGTGGGTAGGCTGAAGGCTGAAGGGAGCAGTGAGCCTCTTACCTGTAAAAGACTTCAGTCTACAGTCTAAACCCCTAACCGCTGATAGCTGAATGCTGATCGCTGACAGCTTTTCCGGTAAAGTGAGCGCGTAAAGGAGGAGACCGCATGGAGTTGGGGCTGCGCGGGAAGGTCGTGGTGGTGACGGGTGGAAGCCGGGGGATCGGAAAGTCGATTGCTCTGGGTTGTGCCGAGGAGGGGTGTCGGCTCAGTATTTGCGGTCGAGGCCTGCCGGCGTTGGAAGAGGCAACCCAGGCGATCAAAGCTCATGGGGTCGAGCTGCTCACGGTGTCCGCCGACCTCACCGATCCTCATGGGGCCGAGCGCTTTGTGGAGGCGACGCTCGACCGGTATGGCCGGATCGACGTCCTGGTGAACAACGTGGGCGGGTCTCGCCGCGGAGAGCTGGAGGTCCTCTCGGAGCAGGATTGGCGGGAGGTGTACGATCTGAACTTCTTCTCGACCCTTCGGATGGTCCGGCTGGTGGTGCCAGTCATGAAGCGGCAGGGCGGCGGGCGGATCATCAACTTCGCCTCGTTCTGGGGGCGGGAGTCGGGAGGGGCGATGACCTTCAACG
>JACPQW010000164.1 GCA_016190285.1 Candidatus Methylomirabilis oxygeniifera | reverse complement strand
TACGCTTCTGACTCATCAGACTGGCCGCCTCCTCGATGGGGGTGAGCGGAGCAACCGTAATCACCTCCTTCGTCATGATATCCTTGATACTCACTGCGGATGTAAAGGCTCGAAACTCCTCCGCAGTCGGATAGTCAAAGGGAGAGGGGGCGGCCTTCTTCACGTCACGATCCGATACAATCCCCACCACATGGTCGCCCTTGACCACCGGAAGATGGCGGATATTGAACCGCTTTAACGTTGTCAGCGCATGATCCAGTGTATCGGACTGTGCGACACTCACCAGTGAGCGCCTCATTCGATCCTTCACTCGCATCGTCGGCTCCTTTCCTTGGCCTCAACAAACTGGATACTTCCCCTGGGTTAGTTCCGTACAAAAATCGTTCAAGCGGTTCAGTTCTTGATCGATCACCAGCGTGCACTCCTGTTTGATCCGCTCACACTCCGCATCAGACGCCTGGATCAGTTGGACCGCTACCCACGGCTGATCGACCGGTTGGCCGATCTGGCCCACAAGCCAGACGTAGACCTCGCGCACGCCATCAACCTGTCGGTAGATCTGATCGGCCATCCGGTGCGACAGGACGGTATAGATCTTGCCGATGTGGCTGACCGGATTTTTCCCGGCCGCCGCCTCTCCACCCACCGGCCGGTTCAGGGGAATCACCCCATTGACACGATTACCCCTTCCCACCTGCCCGGAATCAGCGTCCTCCGCCGAGGTCCCGAGCAACGAGAGATACATACCGCCCAGCCCTCGCCCCTCGCGATCCAGCGGATTCAAGACCAGATTGATGTTATCCAGACCGGGCGAGGGCGGCAGCGTCCGGCGCAGGACCTCCACAATCTCCGCCTTCTTGCGGAAATAGGCTGCTTCAGATGCAATCGCCTTGCATAGGAGCGGCATGGCAACCGTCAGATTCAGCTCCCGGTCTGAGCGGATTCCCATGACCTTCACATCCTCTCCCGTTTCGGGAAACGCCGCCTTGAAGCCGGTGGAGTTCAGGTGTCGCTCCACCCACAGGACCATCTGTTCAGTCTCGCTCAGGGGGGCATAGCCGACGGCCGCCGAGGTATCATTGGATTCCCTGGCGCCCTCGCGCTTGAAGATATCCGCCAATTCGTCGGAGCCCTCCGCGAGCACCACCCGGTACCGCAGGTGCCGGTTCGGGTCCACATGACGCAACGACTTGCGAAACCACTCCTTGGCCGCCTCGACCGCGATCTCCTTGATCGGCACGCGGACCCTCCCAACGCGGAACGTCGCGCGATCGCCGATCACCAGCTCCATCGGTTGCAGCACACGCCCCGCGCCGAGACGCCGGCGCACCCGCCCGGCCACCAGCAGCCCCTTGTCGATATTGTTGTGAAGGATCTGACCGAAACGTTGTTGATATTCGGCGTTGATAGCCCGCGCGGCGGCCTCCATCACCGCATCGCAGATCGAATCGGGATGGCCCAGCCCTTTCCGCTCGACGATCTCGACCCGCTGCTCACCGATGGGCGGCTGCTGTAACCGCTGGACACGCACCTGCGGCATCGGTCTCCCCCTTAACGCTCCCACTGCACCCGGAGGAATTTGTTGTCATGCGACCAACCGTATGCAACGGTCCCTCCGCAAGCCTTGTGAAGCTCCCGTCCGATCCGCTGCGCCAGCTTCTCATCGGTTGTCGTAAGCTCAAGCTGTCCGTTCTCCTCGCGGAGGCCCATAATCCGGTGAAGCGGATTGCGCTCTCTGGCCCGTTTCTCCTCGTTGGTAATGATGCGTAGGATCTCATCCTGATGCTCAGCCAGAAACGGTCCCTTCAGCGTCACCTGCCCGCTGGGATAGCCATCACGAATCTTTTCACACGCCGGGCAGAAGATCTCTTTGACTGTTCCTGCTTTGAGCAGCTTGGCATAGACCGTTTCATCCTGATACCATCGCCTCCCTGTCGAAATAGCATGACACCCGTGACATACCATCTTACCAGGCGCACCTTTGGCCAGGTAGGAATCGGTCTCGGTATCTACGCTCTTCCTAGACGATGCGGTGTCGTAATGCCTGCGCGCAACCATGGGTGTCTTCATGGAACGTTCCTCCCGGTGCGCGGTGCGATGCGAGTGGTCCGAGGCGCGAGGTACCTTGAATTTCGCACCACGCACTTCGCGCTATTCATTCGATCTGAATCGGGATCGCCTTTCGCTTGGCTTCCTCTGTCTTTGGAAGGGTAATGATCAGCACCCCGTTCTTAAAGGCCGCTTTGATTTTATCGGAGGCTACCGGCGCCGGGAGTTCGACCGTTCGCGTAAACGCGCCATAAGCGCGCTCAAGCAGGTGGTGGTGTTCGTCGTGTTCCTCTTTCACGTGCCGCTTCTCCCCCTTCAGAGTCAGCGTGTTCCCGGAGATGGTGATATCCAGGTCTTTGGCGTCCAGCCCGGGCAGCTCCGCCTTTACCATCACGCGGTCCTTGGTCTCGGTCATGTCCAGGTGCGGAGTCCACCCCGCCCCGGACAGGTCCAGACGAGGCAGCTCACCGAAAAACCGCTCGAAGACCCGGTCCATCTCTCGCCTGAACGTGGTCAAATCACCGAAGGGTGTCCACTTTGTGAGCGCCATGGTCGTTCCTCCTTCCTGAGAAAACCGTCTATCCAGTCTATCCAGTCTATCTCGTCGTTTGGTCTTGACCGAATAGACCACACAGACGAACCGACCAGACAGACCTCACTCTCTCCCACGGATTCGCTGATTCTCCCGCACCCTGGCACAACCGAGCATAACATTGATTCCGGTACATTGATTCCGGTACCTCGATTCCGGCACCTCCTCCGGACTTCGGCATCAGCAGTAGCGCTCACCCGGGACAAACGGATGCGTCACACGCATCAGGCTGCTGCATCTTTCGGAATCCCCTCGACCACCGCCTGATCGCGCAGCTCGCGATACAGTTGGCACTGAACATACTCGGCTGTTGTGCACAACTCACGGAATTCGCCGATCGTCACAACCCGAAGCCTCCCATGCGGGTGCGCTACACAGTACCCCTCGATG
>JACPQW010000163.1 GCA_016190285.1 Candidatus Methylomirabilis oxygeniifera | reverse complement strand
CCACAAGGCTGAACAAGAAGGGTATCTCGGTCCTGATGGCACATCCAAGATGCCCAACTACAACGACACGATGAGTATCCAGCAACTCATCGATCTGGTGGCCTACATGAAGAGCTTGACCGCTGGTGCGCACGCCCATTGATCCATACCAGCGCCAGCGGAGCAATACATTGGTAAGCCGGTCGGTCATCGTGTCCCTGTGGAGTCGTCGGAAGAGATTGTTGCGTACGCGATGTAAAAGAAGTAGTGGCGTTTCTCCGATGGATGGAGACAGACTTTAAAACGGGATGGCGCCGGGCTCAAGTAGGCGCAGTCGATGGGCAAAGGCTCCATGCATATCCCCATTTAATCCCTGTCAATCCGGAGCAAAGCGTGAAGCATTTTTCCATGGGAATTGGGATGAGGCTGGTTACCTCCCTGACGATCGCAGTGGCGATCGTGACGGGTCTCTATCTCTATCGGCAGTTGAGCGCGGAGCGGGACGTACTGATCGAGCAGCGAGAGCGGGAGATTCGGGTGATGGCGAGGACATTGGAGGTGGCCGTCCGGAACGCCGTCCGCCGCGACCAGTGGGAGGACGTTCAGGAACTGTTCGAAGAGGTGAAGGGGTACGCCGGAGTCGCGCGCGTGACACTCTTTCAGGCCGACGGCACTCCCCTTGTTGGAGGAGATCAGGAAGGAATCGAGGAGACGCCTTCCGGGGTGGAATTCCAAGAGGCGATCCGGCAGAAACAGCCGAGGATCTTCTTCCATACGTGGAACGGCGAGCAGGCGCTCCACTACCTGCGCCCCATCCGACTGGTCAACAGAGGCTCGGCTCTCATCGAGATCGTGTACCGGACCTCGCAGATCGAGGGAGCCTACCGTCGCCGCCGAGATGAAATTATCTTAGCCGGGATCGCCATCATGGGGGCTATCGCCATGGCATTCTGGTATCTGACAAAACGAAACATTTCCAAGCCCATCCAAACACTGATTGAGGGAGCTGCCGCCATTGGGGCAGGTGAGCTGGACCGACGGATACCGATCACGCGGAGGGATGAATTGGGCCGATTGGCGGCCGAGTTCAATCGGATGACGGAACGCCTGAAGCAGGCCAGGGAGCAGATCCTGGAGGAGACGGTCAAGAAGCTTGATCTGGAACGGCAGCTTCAGCATTCCGAGAAGCTGGCGGCGGTGGGACGGCTCGCCGCCGGTCTGGCTCATGAGATCGGGACGCCTCTGAATATCATCTCCGGAAGGGCGGAGTATCTGCTCCCGGAGCTTCCCGGAGGCGATCCCGGATCAAACAGCCTACAGATCATTGTCGAGCAGATCGGGCGGATCAGGCGGACCGTCGAACAGCTCCTCGGGTACGCCAGAGTTCACCCGCCCCATATCGCTCCTACGCCGCTACCGAACATCCTTTCGAATGTCGTGGCGCTGTTGGGCCACGAGCTGACCAAGGGAGGGATCCGTGTCGAACTGAAGCTTCCCGTAGACCTTCCCAGTGTCGCCGCTGATCCTGACTTGCTTCAGCAGGTCTTCGTCAATCTCCTGCTCAATGCCTTTGACGCCATGCCGGATGGCGGGAATGTGCGGGTGGCTGCTGAGGCCCATGAGGGCCTGATTAAAATACGCGTAGAAGACACAGGATGCGGTATCCCTCCTGAAAGTCTCGCCCGGATCTTCGACCCATTCTTTACCACCAAGAAGGTCGGGAAGGGGACCGGTCTGGGGCTCTCCGTGGTTTACGGGATCGTAAAGGATCACGGGGGAACCATCGAGGTAAAGAGCGATCTGGGTGTAGGGACGACCTGCCTGATCACTTTTCCCGTGTATCGTCCGGAGCCGATGCCTACGGGTTCTCACGGCCGGGGATCTGACGTGACTCAATGACGCCGCATAGGAGAGAAGGCGAGGCGCCGTGATGGATTGTTTAACGGCTGGGTCCAAGCTTCTTGACCTATTCAGATCTGTTCTGGATTGCTGTGAGGTCGGTCGCGCGTTCGATCGTTGTCCGTTCGAAGACGTGATCGGTGCTGTGCGTCATACCCGAGGAAGGGTGTACGTCGTCGCGATGGGTAAGAGCGCAACCGGCATGGCGGAGGAACTCATGAGGAGATCCGACATTGCGCCAGTTGCCGGTGTGTTGGCCAGTCCGGTACTTAAGGGCTGGAGTCATCCCCGATTCCACACCTTCGAAGGTGGGCACCCAATGCCGAACACCGAGAGCATAGATGCTGCCAGGACTGCCTTATCCATGCTGAATGGCATGACTAGTCATGATGCAGTGATCTTCCTGGTGTCCGGCGGCGGGTCGGCCTGCTTCGAGCTGCCGATAAGTGATACTATTACTCTCGCCGACCTTGTAGAGATGAACCGTGTGTTGATTTCAGGGGAGTTGACCATCGTCGAGACCAATACGATCAGGAAGCATATATCCAAAGTGAAGGGCGGAAGACTTGCTGTTGCTGCAGCGCCGGCGCAGCAACTGACGCTGTACATCTCCGATGTGCCCCACGGGTATCCTTCCTTTGTGGCGTCGGGGCCGTCGATGCCGGATGATTCCACCATTCAGGAGATGCATACGCTCATCCGGAGACATAAGCTGACATCAGCGCTCCCAAACTCCATCAAGGCGCTTATCCGCCGTGGCGTCGTACCTGAAACACCGAAATCCGAACATCCGGCCTTTCAGGCTGCACGCTGGCACAAGCTTCTGGACAACGATGATGCCATCATCGCGGCGGTCAGTTTCGCTGAACAGTCCGGCTGGAAGCCTGTCGTCGTCGAGATGCCGGACGATACCTCCGCTCGTGATGCGGCCAGGACACTGACTGAGCGGGCTGAAGCTACAGTTAATGGCCATGATGGAAAGCCTGTTGCGGTCATATCGGGCGGTGAACTGGTCTCCCCGGTACTGGGTCGGGGGCGAGGGGGTCGAAATCAGGCCTTTGCCCTGGAATGTGTAGAGATCATTGCAGGCAAACGGATAGTGGTTCTCAGTGCAGGGACTGACGGGATCGACGGGAACTCAAGTGCAGCGGGAGCGTTCGCAGACGAGACGACACTCAGTAGGTCGCTCGCAGCCGGCCTGGTTGTGGCGAAGGCCCGCGAGGCATCCGATTCTAATGGATTCTTCGACCGGCTTGGGGACACAATTGTGACAGGCCCGACCGGCAGTAATGTTCGTGATATCAGGGTCGTGCTGGCATGGTGAAACGTGAACCGAATATGCGACCGCGTGGAAAGAAAATGGCCCTCGCGCAGGAGGAGGTTCGGTCAATGAACCTATACGAAGTGTACACGCCGAAGGTTCTGGTCGTTGACGATGACCAGGAGATGCGCCGGCTTCTGGAAGATGTCCTCAGCCGGGAAGGCTTCCGTATCAGTCAGGCCGCGAGTGGATCAGAGGCGCTTATTGAGATTCGAGGAACCCCATACGACGTGATCGTCCTCGACAAGATCATGACCGACATGAGCGGATTGGAGATCCTTCCGGAGATCAAGCACCTTCAGCCGGAGGCTCAGGTCATCCTCATCACGGCCTTCGGCGACCGGGAGACAGGTGTGGAAGCCATAGGGAAGGGAGCGACAGCCTACCTCGCGAAGCCTTTCGGAATATCCGTTTTGGTTCAGATGGTCAAGAAGGCTATCGAGCAGAAGATCGGCGAAGCGTAGCGACTCTTCAATTGGAGGGGATCGGATGGGTGATTTTCATCAAACGGGTATGATTACGACGCTCCACCGGCTTGGAAAGCCAAACCTGGAGCAGCTTGAGAAGGAGCTGGAAGAAACACTGCTGTATCGGCCTATCGCCTTGGTGCTGCCATGTCTCTATTCTGAACTGGAGGGGGAGGCGCTACCCAGGATCGTCGATGAACTGGCCCAGGTCCGGTATCTGCGAGAGATCGTCGTTGGCCTGGGACGGGCCGGCGAAGAGGAGTTCCTGAGGGCCAAGGCGTTCTTTGCGCCTCTTCCTCAGGCGCCCCTTCTGCTCTGGAACGACGGACCAAGGATCCAGGCTCTCTACCATCTGTTGGAGGAACGCGGTCTCTCTGCAGGACCTGACGGCAAGGGGAGGTCGGCGTGGATGGCATTCGGCTACGTCCTGGCCCGAGGGCAAAGCGATGTCATTGCCCTCCACGACTGCGATATCCTGACCTACAATCGGGAACTGCTGACCAGACTCTGTTATCCGGTGGCGAACCCGCGATTGGCTTTCGAGTTTGCGAAAGGCTACTACAGTCGGGTGACGGATCGGCTCCACGGGAGAGCCGTCAGGCTCCTGGTGGTGCCCCTCATCCGAGCCCTCCAGCGGATATTATTGGACCAGCAACCGTTCTTGACCTACCTGGATAGCTTCAGATACCCATTAGCCGGCGAATTCGCCATGATCGCCGATCTTGCCCGGGTGAACAGAATCCCGTCGGATTGGGGGCTGGAAGTTGGGGTGTTGGCCCAGGTCTACCGGAACTGCGCCGTGGGAAGGGTCTGCCAGGTAGACCTTGCCGACACCTATGATCACAAGCATCAGGATCTCTCCCCGACCGATCCGACCAAGGGTCTCACGCGGATGGCCATCGATGTCACAAAGAGCATCCTGAGGACATTGGCTGAAGAGGGGACTATCCTTTCCGATGGGCTCTTAAAGACCCTGCCGATCACCTATATCAGAACAGCCCGTGATATGCTGAGCCGATACCAGAATGACGCGTATATCAACCGACTTACGTATGATCAACATCAAGAGGGGCAAGCCGTAGAAGCCTTCGCAAAGGCCATCCAGTTGGCGATTGAGGGATTTCTGGCTGATCCGCTGGGCGTCCCGTTGATCCCAAACTGGAACCGTGTCCTGGCCGCGATCCCCGATTTCTTAACCAAGCTTCGTGAGGCGGTGGATGCCGATAACGCATAGCCCAAGGCACAGCACACATCTTGTCATCTTTACAGATCTGGATGGGACGTTGCTGGACCATGAAACGTACAGTTTCGATCCGGCCCAGGACGCCCTGAAGGAGATCGAGCGGAGAGGGATCCCCCTCGTCCTTTGCACGAGCAAGACGAGGGCGGAAGTGGAGCGCTATCGCCGTGCCCTCAACAACCACCACCCGTTCATTGTGGAGAACGGCGGCGCCACATTTATCCCTACGGGGTATTTTCCCTTTGCCTCTCCGTACCAGCGTGAAGTTGGGAGCTATCACGTCATCGAGTACGGTATGCCCTACCCCCGGCTGGTCGACATGTTGAGGGAGGTGAGAGCAGAAAGTGGGGCCAGGATTGCGGGTTTTTCAGATCTGAGCATCGAGCAGGTCGCAGCACTCACTAGGCTGCCGGCGGAGGGCGCCCGTCTCGCGAAGGTCCGGGAGTACGATGAACCTTTTTTCGTCAAAGGTCCTCCTGAGGAGCTGGACCGCGTGAAAACGCTGTTCAGAAAGAGGGGCTGCCGGTGCACGCGGGGAGGAAGGTTTCACCACCTCACAGGACCCAATGACAAGGGGAAAGCGGTTTCTGATCTGGTTCGGCTGTTCGAGAGGGCGTACGGTGAGTGTCGCACCGTCGGGATCGGGGATAGCCAGAACGACCTTCCCATGCTTTGGGCGGTGGACGTCCCCATCCTCGTTCAACGGATTGATGGGAAGCACGACCCGACGGTCAGGGTCCCCAATCTCATCCGTGCCCAGGGTATCGGGCCACAGGGCTGGCGAACGGCCGTCCTGGACCTGCTCGTCCGCCAGGATTGAAGACGGTGGAACAGCTTCTCTATGAACCAGTTCTGAAGAGACTGCACGAGATCAGGAAGGCCGACATCCTGATCGGAATCCCGAGTTACAACAATGCCGGCACGATCGGGGACGTGGTCAAGACCGTTGCCTCCGGACTCGCCATATACTTTCCCTCTGCTCGATCCGTGATCGTCAACTCCGATGGAGGCTCTCAGGATGGGACTGCACAGGTTGTTGAGGCCGCTCTTGAAGATCCCTCCCTCCTGCTGGTTCAGCATCCCGTGCCTCCCATCCACAAGATCATTACGCCGTATCATGGGATTCCCGGTAAGGGGAGTGCCTTTCGAACGATCTTCAAGATTGCCGAAGCGCTTCAGGTACAAGCCTGCGCGGTCGTCGACTCGGACCTTCGCTCCATTTCGCCCGAGTGGGTAGAGCGGTTGATCCGACCCGTCTACGAGGGGGGGTTCGATTATGTGGCGCCGCTGTACCGTCGGCACAAGTACGACGGGACCATCACGAACAGTATCGTCTACCCCCTCACCAGGACCCTGTATGGCCAACAGATTCGACAGCCTATCGGTGGCGACTTCGGCTTTTCAGGGAAGCTGGCCGCCCTGTATCTCACCAAGCAGGTATGGGAGACCGATGTGGCCCGCTTCGGAATCGATATCTGGATGACGGTCACCGCGGCGGCCGAGCGATACCGGATCTGCCAGGCGTTTCTCGGGGCCAAGATTCACGAGCACAAGGACCCGGGGCAGCATCTCGCCGGGATGCTGGTGCAGGTGGTGGGCTCTCTCTTCAGCCTCATGGAGGAGTACCAGAGCGTGTGGCAAGCCACGCAAGGATCGAATCCTGTGCCCGTCTTCGGACCGTTACACGAGGTGGAGGTGGAGCATGTCTCGGTGAACGTGGAACGGATGGTGAACGCCTTTCAGCAGGGCGTTCGCGATCTGCTGCCGATCTGGGAGATTATTCTGGCCCCTGAGACCGTGACCGAACTGCTGCGCATCGCTCCACCTGAAACGGAGGAGTTCCGGTTTCCGATGGATGTCTGGGTCGCTGTAGTGTACGATTTCGCGCTGGCCTACCACCATCGGGTCCTGCACCTGGAGCATCTGCTCAAGGCCCTGACCCCGCTCTACCTCGGCAGGACCGCCTCTTTCGTGCTGGAGACGCAAGAGAGCGGCCATCAGCAGGTCGAGGGGGTCATCGAGACGGTGGCTGAACGGTTTGAGGCGATGAAGCCGTACCTGGTCGCGCGT
>JACPQW010000178.1 GCA_016190285.1 Candidatus Methylomirabilis oxygeniifera | reverse complement strand
CTCTACGGACGAGGCTGCCGAACTCCACAGAGGCATAGGTGCTGATCCAGCGAGCATAGAGCGGGTCAGGTGAGCCGGCCCGTTCCAGTTCTTTGCCCACCTCCCAGTAGATCCAGTAACAGGGCAGTAATCCCGCGATCGCCTCGTGGAAAGGGGCCGCGTAGGCGAGGGCCAGGAGATAACTGGTATAGGCGAGGTTCGTCGGCGCGAGCGGCGTCGCGGCGACAACCTGCGGGGTGAGACCGAACTCCCTGAAGAAGCGCTCGTGAAGCTGACGCTCAACCTTGAGCGCCCCCGCTGCGTGCTCGTTGAACATGATGATCCACTCATCCTGAGGCGCCCGCGCCGCAGCCATCGACAGCGCCCTGGCAAACTCGCGCAGGTACAGCGCGTCCTGAACCGCGTAGAACTGAAAACTCTCGCGCGGGAGAGAGCCGTCGGTCAGTCCCTGCAGGAACGGGTGACGCAGGATCGCCGCATAAATAGCCCCGATCTCCTTCCAGAGCTCCGCAGTGAACCTCACGATCGATCCCCCCATGCGCTTAGATATTGGTCGGGACCGACTCGCCGGCGGAACCGGTCAGCGCCTTCTCTGAGGCCTCACTGAGGGCCTTGACATACCGGCGATCTGTGGTGAAGACCCGGTAGCGGGCCACCTTGGGCGGGATATCGCGGAATAGCTCCATAAGGGGTCTGGGCGACACTTCGCCCGTGGCCGGATTGTACATGAAGATCTGTTTGCTCCCTTCGGCCAGCGGGTTGATGGGACGGGGATCGAGCGCGGCCATGTCCACCTTGAACTCGATTCCATGCAGGCGCTTGGACAGGTGGCAGCGAATCGCCTCCTCCAGATGTGAGGCAGTCTGAAACTGGACCATCCGCTGCGACTCCTCGATGGTGGACACGAAGTCATAGGCCATCTTCCACTTGACCTTCCGGCTCAAGATTTTTCCCCATTCCGCTCCCAGCGCCCGCTCGTGCGGATCCTTCGATGTGGCCCAATCGCGGACCCGCTCGAGCAGGAACCAATCGGTCAGCTCCAGGTATCGGTCCAGCGCTTTGTACGGATGATACGGGGCGATCCGCGCCATCGTCTCCTTGAAGATCTCCTGTATGTGCAGGTCGATAGCCCGGGTCGTCCGGTGATGGTAGACGTTCACGTAAAGAGCGATCTTCGCGTTCAGGAACCGCATCAGGGCCGACTCTCCGGCTTTGTGCAGGGTCAGCCCCTTCGGCGTGAAAAACGTGTACAACAGCAGCCGCTCGATGTCCACCATATCAAGTGAGAAGCCGGTCATATAGGCGTCTCGCTGGACATAATCAAGGTTGTCCACGGTGTAGATCCCGGAGAAGAGCGGGCGGAGCGCCAGCAGCCAGTCCGGAAAGCCGACCACAGGGCCTGTCCTGGGCTGAGCCGAAGGGCCCGCCTCCGGCTTCTTGATCAGAAAGGCGATCTGTCCGGGGTCGATCCGCTCATTCGACGAAAACGGCCCGCTCGGGCTTCGGCGGATCGCTTTGATGATCCCCCCCAGCCTCTTCGTGATAATCGCCATTCCCAGGATCTCATGGTTCAGTCGCTCGCCACGAACATGAAACTGCTGCAGGAAGTGGTCGTCAAAAAAATGCCCGAAGGGGCCGTGTCCCACATCGTGGAGCAGTCCGGCAAGCCTCAGTAGCTCTTCGATGAACGGCTCTGACGGCAGGACCTCCCCGAATGTCTCCTTCAGGCTGGGATAGAGGTGTCGAGCAAACGCGCCGGCCATATGCATGGTCCCCAGGACATGCTGAAACCGACTGTGTTCTCCAGAGGGATAGACCCACCAGGTGCTCTGGAGTTGGTGAATGCGGCGCAACCGTTGGACCCAAGGACTGTCGATAATCTCCTTCTCGGTCCGTTCCGACCGGCCATCTCTCGGGACGGTGAAGAGGATATAGCGGTGGATCGGGTCTGCCAGCAACGCCAGCCCTTCGTAGGGTGACGTCAGCGGTGCGCCGCCGCTCCCGATCGCCTGCGGTGTGGTAACACGCGGTGTGGTCATCGATCACCCCTCTAGATCAATGCGGATTCCAGAACGATGCCACGATCCAGCATCTCGGTGGCCCGTGAGAGCGTTCGCGTCAGGTCGGCGGGCAACTCCGGGCTCTCTTCGAGTTGCCGACACAGGTCGATCAGCCGGCGGAATGCCCGGATGAGGTCGCCCTCATGCCCGCCGAAACTCTGCTCCACCAGTGCCAGCCAGTCGTCCTCGCCGGACACCCACCGATGCGTGGCCGCCAGATAGGTCGTGTGCATCGAGACCGGAAGCTCAACCTGGTAGGATCGCTGGACCCTGTCGACCTCCAAGCTCAGCTCTTCCAGCGTCTTTACCCGCCGGCGAAGGTGCGTCTGATCGCGGAGGAACAGCTTGGCTGCCGCTTGCTCGGTTGTTCGCGGTTCCTCAACCAGGCATGAGAGAAGCGCCGCGAGCTCTTCAGGTGCAAGCCCCGTCAGAAGTCCGGAGAACGCCACCCGGGCCACCAACAGTTCGTTGTCGTGGCGCAGTGACGCAATCAGGCGACCTTCCGCACCCAACCGTCCACCATCGACGTAGCCGAAGTACTGGAGGATTCCCACAACCCGCAGGAACTGTTCCCAGTAGGAATTCTGAAGTTGCTGTTGCGTCTGATGGTGACGCTCCAACATCTGCCCCAAGCGTCGCGACTGCTTGAGTTGTCGCTCTCGGAGCGACCGTTCCGCGCAGCGGTGGCAAGGCATCTGGGATAGGGCGAGGGCCATCGCGTCCAGTTTGGACCTGCTCTCCTCGTAGTTACCCCAGAAAAAGGTCGGAGAACCTGCAGATCGTCGACCCCGGCCCCGGCCACCTCCACGACCAGCCCGCGCCGTCGCCACCCGCAGCGTCCCGATCCGCTGCCGCTCCTGCTCAATCGCAGCGCGCCGCTCCCGATACTCAATCAGCGTGCTGACCGGGCAACAGGGTGAGGTCATGCCCTCGGCGTCGGCCAGTCTACGGATTAACTCCTCTTGTTCCCTCCGGCTGACCTCGATCTTTCGACGATTCTGGAACTGGCCGAAGCTCTTCTCTATGGTCTTTCGGATCGCCTCGGACTCGCGTTGCATTTCAATCAGTAACGCCGCGCTGCTGTAGCCGATCCGGAATTGGCTGTCGATCGGTTCCGGATCGCCTCGTACCAGACGAACGGCGTCTTCGACCGCCTCTGCAGAATCGAGCGCCAGGAGGCAGGTCCCTTCAGGATCGATCCCCCGTCGCCCGGCCCGTCCGGCCATCTGGAACAGCTCCCCTACGGTGAGCCCCCGGAACCCGAGATCGGTCCGCTTGCGAAGTCCCCCGATCACGACGCTCTTGGCCGGCATATGAATCCCCAGGCTCATCGTTTCGGTCGCAAAGACCACCTGCACCAGTCCCCGCTCAAACAGGAGTTCGGTGAGCCGCTTCAACGCGGGCAGGACGCCGGCGTGGTGCAGCCCCACACCTCGACGGAGCCCACTCAGAATCAGTCGATTCAGATCGCTCTCAAGACTGATGCTCGGGTAGTCGAGAAGCGTCTGTTGGATCGTCTCCTCAACCTCCTCACCCCTCGCGGGATCCAGGAGCGGCTCGCCGCGCTCCAGGAGACGAGCGAGCGCTCGCTCGCATCCCTAACGACTGAAGATAAAGTAGATGGCCGGCAGCCAACGGCGCGCCCGCAACGCGGCAATCGCGATGCTCTCGTCGAGCGCGCGACGGCGGAAGGAGCGGTGCCGACCTTCCCCACGTCGCTCCCATCGGCCCGTCTCACGCCCCTCCGATACGCTTCGGCCGGAGAAGAACGCGTGCAGAATCCTCCGAACCGAAGCCGAATCCGGCGGCCAGAGTTGCCCCTCCCTGTCGCAGAGCAGGTACTGCAGCGGCACCGGCCTGACCGGATGGTGGATAGGCCGGATCGGGCGGTGTGTCTGGCCGATCCACTCGGCAATCTCCCTGATGTTGCTGACAGTGGCCGAAAGGGCAACAAGCTGGACTTCAGGGGGGCAGTTGATGATGATCTCTTCCCATACGGTCCCCCGTCCTACATTCCCCATGTAGTGGCATTCGTCCAGCACCACATAGTGAAGCCCCTCAAATTCCCCCCCGTAAAACTTGTTTCGGAGGATCTCGGTGGTCATGACGACAAGAGGCGCGCGAGGATTGACCTTCACATCGCCAGTAAGAATGCCGACCGTCTCTTCACCCCACTGACGGGTGAAATCGGCATATTTCTGGTTGCTCAAGGCCTTCAGGGGGGTCGTGTAGGCGATACGATGCTGATGGGCTAAGGCTCGAAAGATCGCGAATTCAGCAATGAGGGTCTTGCCGGCGCCGGTCGGCGCGGAGACAATCACGGAACTGCCCTCCGCAATCAGACTGATAGCCTCTTCCTGGAACGGGTCAAGAGGGAATGGATACCGGTCGCGGAACGAATCGACAAGCGCCTGCGCGTCCCGCGGCATGGACGATGAATCGATCTCGATGGGCCTGTGTCGTTTTGGCATCTTTTGTTATTCACATTAGCAGATTGGGCCCCTTGCTTCAACTACCTCGGCTCATCCAGGGTGCCTTGGGGCATCGAAGAAGCCTGGAGCGCGACATGTGATCCCCTTGCGTCAGGCGCGTACGTCGTGTAAGCTGATCGTGATGGGCAGATGAGGGTTGCTTCAATAGACAGAAAAAGGAGTCGACCATGGCTGAGGAGCTGACACGAAAGCGCTTGAAGGTATTCGGCGTGGCGGTGACGGATTTTGAGGACCAATGTCAGGCGATCGCGGAACAAGCCAGGCGCGAGGTCGATCGCGGCGGTGATCCTGCCGCTTTCCTCCCCATGCTCGAGGGACTTCTGCGATCGAGTTCAGAGGTCTTCGGACGGTGGCTGGAAGTCACCCGGGCCATTGTCGAGCAGCAGCAACAGACGAACGTCCAAATCCTCGGTCTCCTGGATGGACTGAAAAAGCAGAAAGGCTTTTCATCATGATAGAGGAACAATTGAAGACAGAAGAGGCGATCCGAGAGCAGATACGGGCCGCGATAGAGGCGATCGACGGGGCGTTGCAGGGAATCGTGCGCTTCCTCACGCCCCTGAGACCGACCATGCGGAATGAGCTGATCCAATTCCTGGGCGGCCACGTAGAACAGGCAAGGCACGCCAAGGAGTCTCTCGAAAAGATCCTTCTGGAGTTACAGCGGCAGAAGGAGTCGTGAGGGTCAGGTCTCCGCGCTCTGCTTATCTCCGGCAGATTCAACGATTCGGACATAACCTATGGTCCGCAGGAACCTTTCTCCCTCAGTTGATTTGAGGAAGCTCAGCAGATAGTTGCTGAAACTTTTCGCCATGTCCGGCGAGAGGTACGGAGGATGACCCGTCGCGCACCAGATCGTAATCTTATGGTAAAGGCTCTGTACGTCTCCTGTCATAGCGGACTCCTTCACCGGACCTTCGACTTTGGAGCACCAAGCTCAGCCCCCTCCTCACCCTCGACCTTGGCCTGCATCTTCTTCACCAGATCCTGATAAGAGGAGGTGCGCATGATCTTGCTGAACTGGGTGCGATAGTTATTCACCAGACTGACACCCTCAACAACAATGTCATAGACCGACCATTTGGAGTCGGCCTTTTGCAGACGGTAGGCGATTGGGATTTCCTGGTTCCGTTTGGTCACGATCTTGGTCCGTACCTCGGAATAGTTGCCCTCCGTCGTCTCTTCCAGGTACAGGATCTGCTCGCCCGTGTACCCCTCGACCCGATCGACATAGGCCCGTTCCAACAGGTCGGTGAACAAGCCGACGAATTCAGTGCGCTCATCGGGCGTACGCTCGCTCCAGTGTCGGCCCATGGAACGCTTCGACATCTCAGAGAAATCAAATCGCTCCAATACGGTCTTGCGGAGTTGAGCTCGACGCTCCTTGGTCTTCCGCTCACCCTTGAGGGCCGGATCGGTCAGAATTTTGAGCACTTGGTCGACGGTTCCCTTGACCTGATCTGTCGCCGGACCGGCAAGGCTCTGTCCCGGCATCCACAAGACCGCCACGGCTGCCGCGATAAGCGTGAACGTCTTCCATCGGTACCTGGTATCGGAACACTTCGCGATCACTTTGCTTCCTCCTTCACGGCTCGACCTGTGGTGTGTTCAATGTTTGCAAGCGCAAGGTTATAATTATACATGGCTCTATAGTTGTCAGCCCGCAGTTTGGCGTACGCCTCCGCGGCTTGGCCAAGCTCTTTGGACTCCCCAACCCCAAGGTCGTAGTTCGCCTTGGCCGCCACCAGCCATTTCTTCGCGTTCCGCCACCCGTCCTCCGTAGCCTTCAGCGTCTCCTTCGCCTCGTCCAGCTCTCGATGGGCCTTCCGCACCTGTAACGGGATCCCCCGCTCCGCGAACAACTTCATCTCCCCAACCTTCAGGTGCTCTGCCTGAGCCGCTCGGATCTTCCCTCTGGTAATTCCAAAGTCGAGCTCGTACTTAAAGCCCAAGACAATCGCGGCGTACCGATCATTCAGCGGATCAAAGGCCCAGGGATTCTGCTGGCGAGTGCGGTTACCGGCCTGCGCGTACAGCCCGTTCAGCGCAAGGAAGAACTGCGGATACAGGTTACTCTCCTCTGCTTTGACCAGCGCCTCTGTGGCCTTGAGCCCGGCCCGCACCTGGGTCATTTCCGGTCGCAGCTCCAATGCCATCCCCATCCCTCGATCCACCTGTTCCACTTCCCTGGGCGCCGCCTCCAACCCTATCGCATCCAGTTCGAACGGTTGTGTGCGATCAAGACCTGCGTAGAACATCAGACCACCCGTAGCCAGATCAAACCCCTTTTGAGCCTCCTCCCGGTTCTTCAGCACCTCACCTCGAAACGCTTTTAACTTATACAGATCCACCTCATCAACCCCCGGCGTCTCAGCCTTGAGTTGCCGCTCCGTCTTCTGGATCGCCTTATCAAGATCCCTGGCGATCTCATCAATCAGCCCAAGCATATCGCTCGCCAGGAGTCGACCATAGTACAGCTCCTTCACCTTTAGGATCAGATCGGCAGCCTTCTCCTCTACTTTCGCCTTCTCGACCTTTATCCCCTCCTCCGCAGCCATTCCGTAGCTCGTGAGCTTGCCAAAGGTGTAGAGCGGCTGGACCAGCCTCATCTCAACCCGCTCGAAGACGTTGTTCACGTGGGGGTCATCCGTTCGATCGGGAGAACCGCCCTCGACGGTTCCACGGGCTCGAGGGGACGGACCCACTATGGCGGTCACCTCAACCTGAGGGTACCGACCGGCATCAGCCTGATCTTTCTTCGCCATCGCAACCTCAGCACCTCGTTGCACCTGACGAATCTCAGGGCTCGTGGCCAGCGTGCGCTGGATCAAATTTTTCAGGGTGTAGCCGGCCTTTGGTGTCGGCGATTGTGCAGACACCGGCCGCACAACAGCCACCGTTGTTATGAGCGCCAGCGGCACCATAATCCGATACGCCTGTCTCATTCGGCCTGCATGTTTCATGAGCGCCTCCTTCGAGATCAGCGGTTCGACATACGCTTCAGATTGCCTCTTCTTAAAGCTTGCCAAAAATATAATTTGAGATGAGCTGCTCTATATCTAAGGGGTCTTCAGTATCCCGAAGCTTACCGCCCGGCCGAACCAGCGTATCGGAACCTCCTGGCGTAATCCTCACATACTTCTCGCCGATCAGCCCTTTTGTCCGGATCGAGACGATCGCGTCATCCTGAAGTTTGATGCCGGGGTCGATGCTCATGGCAACAACGGCCCGATAACTGTCCAGCCCGATCGTTTTGACCCTACCGACCTCGACTCCGGCTATCTCGACAACCGCCCCATTCTTCAGGCCGGCAACCGAGTCAAACTCGGCCAATACAGTATATCCCCGATCGCCGACCACCTCAAGCCTTCCGAGCCTGATCGAGAGCCACGCTAAGCTCACGATTCCCACCACCACGAATAGCCCGACGAGCGTTTCCATGGTCAGTCGCTTCATTGATCTCGCTCTCCGTCCTGATCTCTTGACAGTCCCGCCATCATTGCCTGGACCTCCACGATAGATCGATTTGCCTACTCCCGGCCGTTCTGGCCATTGCTGGCCCCGGTGATGAATTGACGGATGACAGGATTGGCGGAGGTTATGATCACCTCCGGACTATCGTGCTCCACAATGACCCCATTGTGGAGCATCGCTACCGTCTGAGCGATATCGAAAATCTCCGGGATATCGTGACTGACCACGACTGCGGTAAAGCCGAAGCGCTTATGGGCATCCAGAATCAGACGATGGACCGAGTGCAGCAGGATCGGATCGAGGCCCGTCGTCGGCTCATCAAAAAGGATGATTTGCGGATCATGGACTAAGGCTCGTGCCAGCGCTGCCCGTTTCTTCATCCCTCCGCTCAGTTCTGCGGGATATTTATGCGGCATATCAGCAAGCCCGACGGCCTCCAGTCGCTGCATCGTACGCTTGGCGATCTCACCTTCCGACAGTCGGGTCTTTTCCCGAAGCGGGAAGGCCACATTGTCGAACACCGTCAGCGAGTCGAACAAAGCGCACCCCTGAAACAGAACGCCGAACTTTTCGCGTACCAGATCCAGGGCCTTGCCGCGAAGCCGTGCGAGGTCGGTCCCATCGACCATCACCTGACCGCTATCCGGCCGCATAAGACCGATGAGGTGTTTGAGCAGTACGCTTTTACCGCCTCCGCTCCGTCCAATAATAGCCGTGACCTGCCCTTTGGGAATGGTCAGGTTCACCCCCCTGAGCACCTGTTGCTGCTCAAAGCTCTTACGCAGATCAATGAGCTGAATCATCTTTCAAACAGGTCTAAAACAGGACGGCGGTCATGAAGTAGTTCCAGACCAGCACCAGAACCGACGACAGGACCACAGCTTCGGTAGTGGCCTTTCCCACGCCCTCGGCCCCATATCCGGCGTAAAACCCCTTGTACGTACAGACCCAGGTGACAATGAGGCCAAAGCTCAGCGATTTCAGAAAACCGCCCTGTATATCACTCATCTCCACCATATTCCGCATCTCGGAGAAGTAGGTGCCGGCGCCGACACCGAGCATCTTCACCCCAACGAGATAGCCGCCGAAGATTCCGACCACGTCGAAGATAGCCGTGAGCAAAGGAACCGCAACCACTCCGGCAACGACTTTGGGAACTACCAGGTATTTTACAGGATTGACGGCCATCGCCTCCAGCGCGTCGATCTGCTCGGTAATCCGCATGATGCCGATCTCTGCAGCAGAGGCCGATCCGGCCCGTGCTGCCACCATCAGGGCGGCCATCACCGGCCCCAGCTCCCGGATCAGGCTCAGACCAACGGCCGGACCGAGAAGCGCCTCGGATCCGAACTTCCGAAGGGTGTAGTACCCCTGAAGTCCAAGCACCATTCCACTGAAGGCCGCAGTCAGAAGAATGATAGAGCTTGACTTGACCCCGATAAAATGGATCTGGCTGACGATACGTCTGAACTTTAATGGTGGCAGGACCGTCCAGAGACCTGTGGAACCCAGAAAGATGGCCATATGCCCCATCATCTGGACCTGCTTAAGAGCTGTACGTCCGACCGCCTCCAACGGGTTGCCCATGCTCTGCTCCAAGGGAGATTCTCAGCGCGTCGGCAAAGGATCCGACAGTCTCGTAGAATTGCATACGCTCTCCAAGTTGTCAATTGTTTCCTATTGTTTCCCGACCTTGATCCTGGTCTATCTGTGATTCTGCCCCCCGATACCCCAGACCCGCGCCGCCGGCATGTGGAATCGTCATCCGTGGCGCACTGCCTGAAGAAAACTCTTGTACCGAAATCAAGGCTAACTTATCATAAAATTTATTTCTTATGAAGATGCGCATCAGCTATCGGCTTGCAACGGTCGGCTCATGAGGAACATCTGAAGGCTGACCGCTCATTGCCCAACAAGCCCTCCCTGTCATTGCGAGGCGAAGCCGAAGCAATCTCATAGTCCTTCAGAGTCACGACGGTGAGATTGCCACGCTCCCGTTGGTCGCTCGCAATGACGGAGTCGGCGAGACGTTCATGTTCATGGTATCGCTTGTTCGTTTTGATACAGCATCACCAGGCCTGGATGTGATGCCCAGGCGAGGAGGCTGAATTGAGTACGACACACATCCAGACCACCTCAATAACTTTCGACCGCCAAAAACGTAGGACGGCTCATTGGCGCCGGTCTGCGCTCGTCGGTCTTGCAGTAATACTGCTGGGGCTTGTCTCGATGATCTCCGAAGCAAACCCCATCCCTAATCAGGCCACCATTCCCCTGCCTATCAGCGGGAAGATGGACGAGAAGGGGATCCCGATCGGCTGGGATTTGGAACTCTATGAGAATCATCATGAGATTAAGCTTGAACTGTTCAGGAATGGCCGATTCGCCATCCGACTCGCAAGCAATGAAAGCTCCTTCGGGCTGCACAAGGTGGTCGAGGTGGACCTGAAGGAGTTTCCAATACTGACCTGGTGGTGGAAGGTCGATCGCCTCCCTGAGGCGGGCGACGCCCGTGCAAAGGATACCAATGACCAGGCCGCCCAAGTCTACGTCATCTTTCCCCACCCGCTGTTCAAAATGCGCAGCCCCACCCTCGGCTATTACTGGGACAGTAATGCCCCTGAAGGAACCGTCACCGACGGCTATTCACCCATTACCCCGAATAAGAATATTGTCCTGCGGAGTGGAAAGCAGCAGTTGGGCAAATGGGTCCAGGAGCGTCGAAATGTGGCCGAGGATTACGTGCGGCTTTTTGGCAAAAACTCGCTCCCCAAGGTGGGGCGTGTCGCCATCTGGATCAACACCCAGCACACCAAATCAACTGCCCAGGCGTCCTTCGCCGACCTTCAGTTCCAACGAGCCAATTAGGCAATGACTTGCGCCACACCAAGGCACACTACCTTCTCGACCGCGAGCTTGCGCTACCGGTGAGACTCGCACGCAATCGACTTGGGCATGTCAATCTTCTCTTTATCGTCGGCTTAGGCTTCTTGACGAAGCGGATAGTGGCCTCCGTCGTGTCCTCGGCTACGTCCGCAAAGCTCTGGCTGTCCCAATACGCTGCTACCGCTTGGTCGGTCTGTAACCGAGGAATGCGCTCCTTGAGCATTTCCTCTGCCTCCACTCTACAGCCCCCGGCAGACATCCCGCCGGTGCTTAATCCGCAGGACCTCCACCGCCTTCGCCTTGTCGTCAATGTCATAAAGCGCCCGGATGCCACCAACCCGTATCCGCCATGCCCCCGTGCCGAGCTTTACGCACCCTTTGGGTCGGGGCACACGGACCAGCGCCAGCAGGGCGCCCCGCACCCTCACCACGCTTTCCCGCACCGCGAAAAAAGTAAGGATAGCCGGGAACCGCAGCAAGAGGGGATCATACTCGAAATGGATTCAGGAGTGTGGGTCCGTGAAGGTCGCGGCATGGTTCCACAGCTCCATAAGGAGGTTCGATCAGGGAGAAAACACAAAGACTGTGCCACCAAAGATGGTGGTTTGATCGAGTCGGTCAGCATCCAACGGTAAAGGAGATTGGCCGGGGTGAGCTACCACCCCAAAAACGCTGTAGAATCCAGGCGGTTCAGCTCCCGAGAAGGTGTACTCGAAGAATTCCCCAGAAAATGAGGGGACGGGAAACCCAAGGGCAAGCGGTTGCAGCCCGAGTGTGCCGGTGAAGCCCCCGCCCATGGATGGAACAATTGAGAACAGGGTTGAGCCGTCAGGGGGCAGGGCGGCGAATACATAGGCATCACCCGTATTCAAGGCCGAGCCCGGTTGCAGGCTCGCACTCAAGCTCAGGGTATCACCTGTCCGGTAGAGGGGACGATCAAGCGTAACCATCCCGTGAGGAGCGGTTGGAAAGGCGTCGATCCGTCCAAACCCGAAGCGGTTGTCCGGCCCTGGCGGGCCGAGGTCGACGGCCGTCCCCTTGAGCAAATCGGCAAGCTGCGAACGAGTTAGACCGAGATTCTGACTTAGAAGGAGCGCGGCCGCTCCTGCGGCATGAGGGGAAGCGGCAGAGGTCCCAAAAAACACCTGTGAAAATCCCCCAGCCCCACTCACACTTACCCCGTCTGGGGCCATGACCTCCGGCTTTAGTCGTCCGTCGCGCGTTGTACCCTCGCCGCCGTAGGGCTCAGGAACATTGGGGAAGAGCCAAGGGACAGCACCGACTGTGAGGACGCCGCCACCGGCGTCGGCCTGATTGGGAATACTCATCCCTGGGGTGTTGAACTGGTGAATCACAGGGGCAACCGCACTGGTAGTGGCAAGAAAGACATCGAAGGTTCGAGGAGCGGCTTGATTTCGAAAGTTAACGATGGAGTAAGACAATGTTACCGGCGCGCTCCCAGTGTTGGGGATGAAGACAGCTTCTATGGGGTTTTGGAACCCCGTCTGAGCGTTAACACTCCCAGTCACGATACTCCCGTCGCTCTGAAGGACGAACAGGTCATAGTCGTTCGCGGAGGCGCCGAATGGGTCGTCCCATTGTAGATAGATGCTCGCCCCCCCTGGTGGGACGGTGATTTCGTTGGAGATTTGAGGCGCCGGTCCAGTCGTTCCGGCCGTTGCCGTAAAGAGGTGGGCGTTCGATACGCCGCCCTCGATCCCGTTGATGCTGGGAAAGGAACCGCCAGCATTACTGAACGTCCCGCGGTAATGCTGCATGCGATAATTGGCAGCGACAGTGAAATAGGCCCTGATCGGGTTCGAAGGGTTGTTCAAGGCGTTCGTCGTGTTCTGGGAGACAGAACTCGTCCCGTCATAGGGACCCGCATTAAAAAAGTTAACGTCATCGACAACGATGTCGGTGTGCGCGGCGAGGAAGTTGACGGCCTGGTTGAACTCAAGGCCGGTCCCAAAATTAGCGTAAAAGAGCTGCGAACCGGGGGCAATGTCGTGAACGATTTCCAGCAACGCTGTTCCTTCGGCGTCGGGTGAGTTGCCGAACACTTCCAGATTGCCATCCGCGCGGAAAGATTGAGCTGTTACGCCTCCTGTGGTGGCAATGAGGATGCCTCTGTTGTCTCGGAAGAAGTTCGTGGGAGGAAGGTTGCCAGTTGCAATACTTTGAGCAAGGCCACTGACTCCGCCCGAGATGACACCGACTCGCACTCCGGCACCAGAGACGCCACTCTGTAAACGGAGCATGTTGGCCCGTACGGTGGCATTGCCTTCTGTCCCGACGGAGCCCTGCCGGTTTGTAAACCCATAATCAGGCAATCGGATGAATTTCACACTGGGCAACGCAGCCACGGCGTCAAGCTTCGCAAGGGGAATCCGAGCCTGAACGAGGCGCTGGTCTGGGTCGGTGAGCTCAATTGTGACCCCGACACCTCGGAGTCCAGTCAGCGTCGCCTCCGATACTTCTTCCATCTCGATGTAGACCTGGAGACCCTCTTCACTAAGGCTCATTGAGGATCCCAGCGATTGGTTGAGACTCAATTCTGTTTGGAGGCGGCCAGACCCCACTGCATCGACAATGGCCGAACTCATCTTTGGGTGCTTAAATGGGGTTCCTGCCAGGCAAGGTAGGGCGAGGGAAAGAAGGAAGACGACTTGCAACGCCGAGACTCGGAAAGCCTTCATGGAGCCACCTCATCAGTGGAGGAGTTGTGTCTTCAGGTCGTATTCTAATGCGTCCTTTCTAGCACAGGGATCGAGATTATGTCAAAAATTACGGTATGGTGTCTCAACTCGTCCTAATACTGTAAAAACTCTCGAAGCCTCTGATCCCTTAGCTTCACGAGCTTCCCGAGTACCGATTCATCTCCTGCCCTGTAGCGACAAATACAGGGACAGCCTCCATTTTCACGGAGTTGGCAAGAGGGTGGCGGAGGCGTGTGGGAGTCGCCTCCACCTAGCCGTTAAGTTCCAGAGATTCAAGTAGTTGCGCAACAGCCTTTTTTTCAGTGTCCCTCTGGGCACATTCCATCGTCAGTTTCGGGGAGGCCGAGCCGTTCCACCGCCGCCTTCAGGTGTGCCTCATCGATCCGCAAATAGCGCCGGGTCGTCCGGTAGTCCCGATGCCTCGCCAAGGCCATTAACGAGGGGGCCGATACATGGGGGGCCAACCGAGAAATAAAAGTATCTCGCAGGCAGTGAAACGTCACGCCCTCCAGTCCCGCCTTGTTCGCATAGCGGATGAACAGGTCACTCAGCTTGCTCGGTATCCTGGGGAATACCAGGGGGCCGGTTCGCTCCAGAGAGGTCAACAGCCGTCGGGCCGTCTGATTCAATGGCAGCACCTCGCGCTTGCCGCTCTTGGGCCGGGTGACGGTCAGGCTCCCCTGCTCCAGGTCGATGTCCTTCCAGGTTTGCGCCCGTAGCTCGCCCAACCGGAGGCCGGTGTTCATGACCAGGGTGACGAAGGGCAGGTTAGTGAGCCGGAAGCACGGGAAGCAGCCGCGCCTCTTCATCCGGGGTCAGGGGCCGGGGGTCTTCGCTCAATTCGACATACTGCTTGGTCCCGGTGACGGGGTTCTTCTCGACCATCCCCCACAGGATCGCCCGATTGAAGCTATGCGCAGGACCGCCCGCTCTCGATTGACGGTCCCTGGAGCCGCGCCGCTATCCCGTCGCCGGGCCAGGTACGCCTCGATCTCGGAGCGGGTCAGGTCCGTCAGGGGTCGGGGGCCGGAGGCCGCCAGTAGATGCTTCAGCGCCTTGTCCCTGAACATGATGGACCTGGGCCGATGCTCCCTCGCCCATTCCATGTACTGCTTCGCTACGTCTTGGAACAGGACCGGCTTTGCCGCCTCCCGCTCGGCCTTCGCCTCGGTCAAGCAGAACCCTTCAAGCTTGACCTAAAGCTTGCGCTTCTGGTAGTAGTCGCGGGCTTGTCCTTTCGCCGTTCCGACCTTTTCCTTGTGCCGATGTCCGTAAGGACACACCCAGTAAATCCACCAGACGCCCTCACGCCGGAACAAGCCCCGATCTACGCCACCTTGTCGCGCCATGCTGCCTCCCTACCGCCCGACCTTGCCGAACCCCGCCCGGCTCGAATCAGGATTGAAGAACTCCACGGTTCCACCCTGCACCCGGCCATAGCCCACATTGCGCCCGCTGGCATCCCGAAACTCGATGGTCTGTGACGACGTACCACTGGCCGGGACCTGGGCGGGGTCCACATGCCACCGGCCTTCAGCCACATCGCGCAATGCTTGATCGCGCCAGGCCGGGAAGCCGCAGGCGGAGAGCCACAGGATGAGCAAGATGAGGCCCACCGCCGCCAGCAGCCAAAACCCCACCCGATGCCGTGACGTGCTCGGCTCAGGAAGTGGTGGCGCGTCTGGCTCCCTCGGCAGTGACACGTCTTTTCGATAACCGATCCCTGTCCCTGGGATGCCAAGCTGCACCCTGGCCCGCTTCTGGTTGACCGAGAATTTCGCGCCGGGCGGACCGACACTCAAGCCCACGCCAGACTTCGATAGGTTCAGCGAGAGCCACTTCGAGAGCCGAAAGCGCTTGCGGAACAATAGGCCCATGTCACTCCCTCCTGCCGCCCTCGGGTGGGGTCTTCAGGTGGGCTTCCAGCGCCTTCATCACCACATCGAGCAGGGAGGCCCGCTCATCGAGCGCCATCTCTCGCCCCCTATGCTGCCAGCCGTTCCTTGATCCACATCCTCAACAGGGCCGTGTAGCTCAAGCCCTTGGCCTCCGCCAGCGCCTCGACCTTGGCCACATCCTCAGGGGCAAGGCGGATGCTAATCGCTCGCTTGGGCCGCTTGAGGAAGCGGATGGTCGCCTCCTTCGTGTCCTCAATATGCCCTGCCAGGCTGTGAGTGTCCCAGTACTCCGCCGCCGCCCGGTCTGTCGGGAGTGTCGGGATTCGCTTCGACTGTCTCTTCATTTGCCGCGCCTCCGATAATAAGACCGCTCCTTCATGTCCATCTCCCTCCCGGTGACGATCCGCACCTCACCGGGCCGCATCTCCTGAACCACGATGAACAGGTAACGGCCATCGCCGGTCTGCCCAAGGACGTAGTGAAGCCCATCCCGGCCAGACCGGATGAGGGGCTCACCATTGAAGCAAGCCTCCTCAACCTCCTCAGGGGTAACATGATGTCGGGCAAGGTGCTCAATGGCCTGATCGGTCCACCGGATGCGGGAGATAGTGTGCATGACAATACAATAGGCGGGTGTCATACGTCTGTCAAGTGGTATCTTGGGACTCGAACGCCCGCGTGATGGTCCCGCATTCCGGGCATTGCCTGACCTCATGCGGAGCAAGCGCTTCTCCCGGTGGAGTGCATGGGTCCAGGTCATTGACTTTGTACGTGATGATAAGGGTGTTCTCGTGGTCACTGGCACACGAAGGACACACGTCCCGACTGGTCGCGACTTCCAAGGCTTCAATGCGCTTGTGTAAGTTCATGCTTCCTCTCCTCTGGCCTTCCTGATCAGCTCCGCTATGCGGTCTCGCTCGCCCTCCGGCACGCGCTCTAACATCTCACTCGTCATCTCGGCAGTCGGATCATCCTGGAGTTTCTTCGCACGCCGGATTAGCTCTCTGAGTTCCGTCAACTCCTGCGTGCTGAGCCGGTGAAGTGGGACAGGGTCGGGATCGTGACAGATCGATCCTGCTTGCGCCTGTTCCAGGGCCGCTAAACGTTTTTCAAGGTTCATTCGCTCCTCCTTCATGCCGCCCGATGCTGTTCCAACGCCTCAATGCGTGACTCCAGCTCGCCCACCTCGGTCACCTTCGCATACTGGCCGATTGCCTGAGACAGCGCATGGACGCACCGGAGTTTCAGTTCTGGCTCTGACGCTTCGCTGAGCAGAATCGTTTCAGCCTCCTTGATTGCCTTCCACAGGGTCGTTTGGCTCGCTCCAGCGTGCCGCTTTTTGAACGCCTCCGCTTCTCTAGCCGCGCCTGAAATGGGTTCGGATTCACCATGCTCCCCCCTGTGTCTAAAGCCTCTTGATTCGCCTCGCTCTCTCAATCCGCCGCCGCCAGGTCTTGCCCCGCTTCAGCCCTGGGGTGTACTCACTCGCCGTCAGGAGCAGCACACAGCCCTTGCCGACTGGAACGCTCACGTAACCCGATCCGAATAAAGGTTCGATGAAGATCGTTCAATTTCACCACCTTCTGGCCGTTCCTGACGGGTCTAGCCGTGAAGCCCCTCATTGTTGCTGCGCTGGCAGGGGATGCAGGAACCGGAGGCCCCTCTTTTGAGAGGCCCCCGGCGCTGTGCGCTGTGACTGTCAGCGTGTTAGCCCCGCTGCCGGGGTCGGTGGTTTTGCTTTCACCATGCGCCACCGATTTTTGCCAAGTGAGTCTCGTAACTCCGCGTCACCCTTCGCCTCTTCATAGGCATAAGCTGGTCGTGGTCGTCGTCCTGGTCTTGGTCGTGGTCTAGGTAGCTGGTCATGGTCATGGTCAAAGGCATGGGCAAGGCTAAGGGGAGTTTGGAAAGAGGGGGATGCAGGGAAGTTCATCATGCCAGGTGCTCCAGGAGTTCGGAGATAATCGAGGAGTGAAACCGGGCCGGCTTGGGTTTCCCATTCTCGAACGTCGGGCACACCGTCTTGACCTTGACACGAAAGAGCCGCGACTTGAACACCTTGAGGGAGACGCGATCCCGCCGCCCCGGTGGGTGTCCGTTGGCGATTAGATAGTTCGCGTACAGTTTCGAGCCTCGCCCAACCTTCTCGCCTTTCGCCGGTGCGGTCATGGGCAGGAAGAGCCTCGCTGCGGCGTGCTCCCCGCCGTAAACTTGAAAATGAAGGAGCAGTTTCCGAGAGCGTCCGAATTTATAAAACTCAATGATTTCAGCTCCCGTGCACACTGCTTCATATTCGCCTTCAGGCAACACAGGCCGGGCGTCACCATCGACACCAAACTCCTCGTTGAACGGATCGCAATCAGAATTCATGTTCGTTACGTGTAGTCATTAAAGTCCGAGCGAAACCGTCGCCGCCCTGGTCATCGCCGCCCTTCGCCAGGTAGCCGTTCGCGCCCTTCTCGAATGATCCGCTCCAGGTCGGTCTCCGAAAACGTGAGCCGCCTTCCGATCCGGACCGCCGCCAGGCCGAGGCGAATTCTGTAGCGTCGATCCGACAGCGACCGCGGGCTTACCGACAGCCGTTCCGCCGCCTGTTCTAAACTGATTTGCTTCGTCTGCATCGCCGTGTGCTCCTTTCGCGGAAAAGAAAAAGCGCAAAGTGTATCTTCACTCTGCGCTCATTTTCGCCTATGGACGGCGAGGCTGTAAAAGCCGTTAGGTGTGGTTTACCACTACATTTGTCCCCTCACATACCGATTGCGATAAATCTCAAGAACCGCATTCTGTCTGCCTTCGTCGGCATATTCCGGGTAGAATATCTTCAGAAGAAGCGGGAGGATTGTTTTCCCGCTCTCATAGGCCGTGAATCCATGCTCCACCAATCCCTTGATGCACGCTGCTAGAATGTGCGTTACCCCCTGACGGGCCGTTGCGTGCAGCAAGACCCGCCCAGGAAGCTCGACCGTGAGAAGACTCCGTATCCGACCCTGCCTCACGTCGGCTTTGATGTCAACATAGTAGGAAGTGACAGGGTCGGCCATCCGGATCGTATCGCCGGGTTTGACCTTCTTTGGTCGCCCCGTCACTTGAGCTTCCGCTCTGAGCTTTGCCAAAGATTGAGCCTTCTTTTCCGGGTCGCTTCGCTTTTTTCGCTGTAGCTGGGCCATCTGCACTTTTATCGTCGTCAAGGGCCGCGTGTCCCTCTTATGACTTCGTTCAACGGATTTCTCCCACTTCCGTACATACTCCCGACTAGCTCTGTGCAGTTCAGTAAACTGGCGGAGATCCGACAGGCAATCGCTGACAGGCGGGAGAGCCAGGGAGCAGTCGTGTTTTTTTAGACGGTTTTCGAGCTTGACGATCAGACCGTCGGGAGGCCGGTCCCGTTCACAGGCTTTGCTGATTTCTTCGCGAAGGAAGGGGTCCCCAGGAAAGAGATCACACGCGCGTTGCTCTGAAGGGGTGAGCGCGTCGTGAAGGGGAAGTCGTGGGGTCGGTCTTTCGTGTCGGCATGGCTCCTCCGTAGAGCCTCCGAAGGGGTCCCCGGCCAGGCTGTCGGAAGCAGCCGTTCGAGCCGTCGCTCTAGGCCGGGTATTCAGCGTACTAATAGAAGCTATCGGCTTCAGGTGAAAAATCCAGTGCCGGTAGCGGTGCCGGTTCGGAGTCGTTTTCGGTCGTTTTCCATCTTACTCCAGCATGCTTCATGCCATCTGTGTAACTATGCGATAACATGGTAACATCCAGCGTTTTTCAGTACTTACTGGAAGGGTGGCGGAGGCGTGTGGGGGTCGAACCCACCAACCCGTTATTAGCGGGTGCGCTGGTTTTGAAGACCAGGAGGGCCACCGGGCCCATTCCGCCTCCAACATAATCTGGTAGGAACCTGACAGTGCTTCACTGGTCCGTTCAGCGCTTCAGACTAGGTAGGATATGAGCAGCTTGTTACCGCTCGCCGGCGCAGGATGTCCTATGCCGGATGCCAACTGAGGGACCGCCCACCCAACAGGTGAACGTGCAGGTGATAGACTGCCTGCCCACTCTCACTATTACAATTGATTACCAGCCGAAAGCCCCGATCCGCAATCCCGATCTGTCTCGCGATCCGGTTGGCCACCAACAGGAGGTGCCCGAGCAACCGATCATCAGCCTCATTCGCCTCAAGAAGTGTCGCGAGGTGCTGACGGGGAACGATCAAGATATGGATAGGGGCCTTCGGGTGAATGTCTTCGAAAGCTATCGACTGCTCGTCCTCATACACAATCTTCCCTGGACGTTCACGATTGGCTATCTGACAAAAGAGACAGGTATCCACACCCGCATCCTATCGATATTCCGCCTTGCTCTTTTTCCCGTAGCGCTTGCGTAGCTCTCGAGCCACCTCTGACGGTGCGATCCCGTGGTACCCCAATATGACAAGCGTGTGAAACCAAAGATCGGCCGCCTCATAGATAATCTCATCCGGCCCCCCGTTCTTGGAAGCCACCACCAACTCGGTCGCCTCTTCGCCGACCTTCTTGAGGATCTGATCCTGTCCCTTATTGAACAGGCCTGAGACATACGAATCCGGCAGTGGTCTCGCCTGCCGATCTTTGATGACGTCGAAGATCTGCTGGAGAATCGCAAGGCTCCCGCCGTAGACCGCCTCCGGATCGAATTGCTGCCTGCTCAACTCCTCCGATGTCTCAGGAGAGGGGTGCAGGCGACGGAAAAAACACGACCGTCGGCCGGTGTGGCAAGCCGCCACCACCTGATCGGCCTTAATCAGTAGGGCATCTTCGTCGCAGTCGACATAGATCTCGCGCACCCGCTGGATATGGCCAGACTCCTCCCCTTTTTGCCAGATGCGCTGCCTCGATCGACTGTAAAAATGGGTAAGACCGGTCTCGACGGTCAGTCGCAACGACTCTTGACTCATATAGGCCAGCGTCAGGACCTGACCATTCTCCGCATCCTGCACAATAGCCGGAATCAGCCCAGATTCGTCGAACCGAAGTTGAGTGAGGTCGAATCGTTCCATAGTCGCTTAATCCCGCACCGGGACGCCACGGCCACGCAGGTACGCCCTCGCGTCCTGGATGGAGCATTCACGGAAGTGAAAGATGGAGGCAGCCAGCACGGCGTCAGCGCCCCCGACGACCAATGCCTCATACAGATGATCCACCGTGCCGGCGCCAGCCGAGGCGATGACCGGAATCGTCACGGCATCTGCCACTGCGCGAGTGAGAGCCAAATCGTAGCCATTCTTCGTCCCGTCACGATCCATGCTGGTCAGCAGGATCTCCCCGGCCCCGAGCGCCTCCCCTTGTTTCGCCCACTCGATCGCATCAAGTTTGGTCGGTGTCCGCCCCCCGTGGGTATAGACTTGCCAGCGAAGTGCAGATTCAGGAGGGTGGGGGGTTTGTTCGACCTGTTTCACGTCGATGGCGAGGACAATGCACTGACTTCCGAACCGCATGGCGGCCTCAGTAAGCAGTCCCGGGCGCTCAACCGCCGCCGTGTTCAGCGAGACCTTGTCGGCACCTGCGAGGAGTAACGTCCGGATGTCCTCCACTGTGCGGACCCCGCCACCAACGGTCAGCGGCGTGAAGGCCATGTCGGCCGTCCGGCGGACAACGTCAACCAGGATATCCCGCCGCTCATAGGAGGCAGTAATGTCAAGAAAGACCAGCTCATCAGCTCCCTGTTGGTCGTACAGCGCCGCCACCTCGGCCGGATCGCCCGCGTCGCGGAGATCTACAAACCGCGTCCCTTTCACGACACGCCCGTCTTTCACATCCAGACATGGGATGATCCGCTTTGCCAGCATGATTTATTTCGCCGACGCCATCGCTTCGTTCAGTGAAAATCTACCCTCGTAGAGCGCCTTTCCGACCAGGGCTCCAATAACGATCGTGGGCTCCAGCGTCGCAAGCCTCTTGATATCGTCGAGTGTTGCAATCCCTCCGGACGCGATGATCGGGTGGCGGGCCGCCTGAGCCATGTGTTGCAACGCGCCCAGATTCGGCCCTGTGAGCATCCCGTCTCGCTCGATATCGGTATAGATAATCGCCGCCAGCGGAAGATCGGCCGCTCGTATCGCCAGATCGGCCGCAAGCAGCTCGGTGGCCTCCACCCAACCCCGTACCGCAACCTTCCCGTTCTTCGCATCGATTCCGAGCAGTACGCGACCGGGATAGCGATGGGCAGCCTCCCTCAGGAATCCCTCATCCTGGATGGCAGCCGTCCCAATGACGGCCCGCTCGATGCCGGAGGCAAACGCCTGCTCCAAGGCAGCCAGACTCCGTAATCCGCCGCCAAGCTGCACAGGAATCTTGATCGATCGGGCCACCTGGGCAACAACGAAAAGCTGCTGCGGCGCTCCGGCAAAGGCGCCGTCAAGATCGACCACGTGCAGAATCGGCGCCCCCTCATCCTCCCACCTCTTGGCCATAGCGACCGGGTCGGCGGAATAGGCGGTTTGACGCAAGGGATCGCCTTGCGACAACCGGACGACTTGGCCCCCTTTCAAGTCGATCGCAGGAATAATCAGCATTTACGTAAGGGATGCGAAGTTCTTCAACAGTTGCAGGCCTAATGCTTGACTCTTCTCGGGGTGAAACTGGCAGGCAAAGAGGTTATCACGCCACAGCGCTGACGTGAATTGGAGGCCGTACTCGGTCGTAGCGGCGATCACGCTTTTATCCTCCGGTTGAACATAGTACGAATGGACGAAATAGAAGAATGCCCCATCGGGGATACCCTTGAAGATCGGAGCCTGCCGTTCGATCCGAATCCGGTTCCACCCCATGTGGGGAATCTTAAGTAGGGGCGATTCGCGAATCGCCCCTACCGCGGCATTCTTGAATCGGACGACCCGGCCCTTGATGATGTTGAGGCCCGCGTGATGTCCGAACTCCTCGCTCTCACTGAACAGGAAGTGCAGCCCCAGGCAGATACCGAGAACCGGCTTACCCGCCTCAATCGCCCGAAGCAGCGGCTCGACAAATCCGCCGTCCTGAAGCTTACTGATCCCATCGGCAAATGCGCCGACCCCAGGCAGGACAATACCGGACGCGTCACGGAGCGTTCGCGGATCCTCCACGACCTTGGCGTCGGCCTCAACACGCTCGAACCCCTTCTGGACGCTTCGGAGGTTCGCAATACCGGAATCGATAATGGCAATCATAGTGATCCCGTTCAAAGTTCAATGTTCAACGTTCTAGGTTCAAGGTTCTACACGCGGAACGCGGAACTGTTTATAGACTCCCTTTCGTCGAGGGGACCTCGGCAATCCGCGGATCGAGCGTCGTTGCCTGATCGAGACACTTGGCCAATGTCTTAAAGATCGCTTCGACGCAGTGGTGCAGATTCTCACCATACAGGACTGCAACATGGAGATTTGCCTTCATGTTCATGGCCAAGGCGCGCATGAACTCCTTGACGAGGGTGACGTCGAAATCACCGATCCGACCCTGGAGTTGGGGCGCCTCATAGACCAGGTAGGGACGGCCGCTGATGTCGAGTGCCACGCGCGCCAGCGCCTCATCCAGCGGGATAAGCGCCGAGGCAAACCGCCGGATACCCCGCTTGTCCCCCATGGCCTGAGCGAACGCGTCGCCGAGCGCGATCCCGACATCCTCCACGGTGTGGTGCAGATCGATCTGAAGGTCGCCTCGCGCCTCAATGCTGAGGTCGAAGAGGCCGTGTGTCGCCAATTGGGCCAGCATGTGATCAAGGAAAGGGACCTGGGTCTGAAGCGTGTGTCGGCCCGTTCCGTCCAGGTTGAGCTCCACCGCTACGTCGGTCTCTGAGGTCTTCCTGCACACCTTGGCTGTCCGGCTCATTATCCGACCTCCGTCCTCTGTGTCATCTCGCGTTGCACATCGCACCTCAAGAACAGGGTACAGGGCCTAGGGTTGAGGGTAAAGAACAGAACCCTGTCTGATTCCTGCATCCTCAACTCTCAATCCTGCTTCAGGGCCTTTGTCAATGCCTCCATAAACTGATTGTTCTCTGCTTTTGTCCCCACAGTGACCCGCAGGCAGTCTTGCAGGCCCGGCACCGATCCCACATTTCGCACCAGAACGCCCCGCTGAAGCAGCGTTTCGAACAGATCGCCTCCAGAACGCGTCGTCCGAAAGAGAATGAAGTTGGCTGCTGATGGGAAGGCCTCGACGCCGGCCAGCGCGACCAGGCAGTCCATCACCCGCTCCCGCTCCCGGACTACCTCACCAATGTTGGCATCGATCCACTCATGGTGGTTGAGCAGTACGATCGCGGCCGTCTGGGAGAAACTGTTCAGGTTAAACGGGAGACGGACTTTCTCTATCTCGGCTGCGAGCGCAGGATGGGCAACGAGGTAGCCGATTCGCAAACCGGCCAGCCCGATCTTGGAGAGGGAGCGGAGGATGACCAGTCGCTCCTGATCGACCAAATGCGGCAGCATGGTCCGCCCGGCGTACGGCCCATAGGCTTCGTCCACCACGACCAATCCGGGCGCAACGGCAAGAATCTTACAGATCTCCGCCTCGGAGAAGACCCCGCCGGTTGGGTTGTTTGGTGTCGCCAGAAAGATGATCTCGGGGCGCAATCGCTCGATGGTCTCGATCAGCGTGGGCAGGTCGGGCTCAAAGCGAGGGCCGAGCGGTACCCCTTCGAAGCGCAGTCCGTGAGCCCTCGTAATCAGTTCATACATCGAAAAGGTCGGAACCGGGGCGAGCACCGTAGCGCCAGGTCCGGAAGTCGCCAGCAGCAACAGTTGGATCAGCTCATCGGACCCATTGCCCAGGACAAGCGATTCCGGCGACATCCGGAGCTGTGCGGCCAGGACTGATCGGAGCCGATCCGCTTTCGCATCCGGGTAGCGATGGACGTCCACCTGATCCAACGCGCGGCGAAGCTCCCGGCGAAGCTCCTCGGGAAGCGGGAACGGGCTTTCATTGGCATCGAGCTTGATCAGGCCTGGTCGCGGCTCCTCGGCTCGATACGCTGTAAGGCTCAGCACTTCAGGTTTGACCAGATCGAGCAGGCGCGGCCTCTTCATGTCAGCCTCCGGATCGAGGCCGCCCTCGCGTGGGCCTCGAGCCCCTCCAGACGGGCCAGCTCAACTAATGTCGGCTCCAGCGTCTCCAGCTTCTGCCGACTGAAGGCGATCAGCGAGCTCTGGTGTTGGAAATCGGCCACGGAGAGGGGCGACGCAAAACGCGCCGTCCCTCCGGTCGGCAGGATATGATTCGGTCCGGCCAGGTAATCACCCACCACCTCCGGACTGGCACCTCCCATAAAGATGGCACCCGCGTGCCTGATTCGGGGCAATAGTCCCCAAGGATCCTTGACCAGTAGTTCCAAGTGCTCCGGCGCGATCTCATTGCAGAGGGTAGCGGCCTCGTCCAGTCCCTTCACGACGACCGCCGCGCCGAACTGTTTCAAGGAGGCTTCTGCAATCTGTCGCCTGGGCAACAGCGCGACTTGGCGTGTTACCTCGTCCACCACCTCCGCAGCAAGCTGCTGGGACGGTGTAAGCAGCATGGCGCTGGAAAGCGGATCATGCTCAGCCTGCGAGAGCAGGTCAGCCGCAACCCAGGCGGCGCTGGTCTCCTCGTCGGCGATGATCAACAACTCCGTCGGGCCGGCGATCATATCGATCCCGACCTGTCCGAACACCAGGCGCTTGGCTGCCGCCACATAGACGTTCCCAGGCCCAACGATCTTATCCACCTTCGGAATCGATGCAGTCCCATAGGCCATGGCCGCCACTGCCTGGACGCCGCCCGCCTTATAGATCGCATGAACCCCGCACAGATCGGCGGCAACCAGCACCGCGTCCGCGACCTTGCCGTCGCGACGCGGCGGCGTGCACATCACGACCTCCGCGACGCCGGCAATCGCGGCCGGGATCGCATTCATGAGCACCGTAGACGGGTAGGCCGCTGTACCACCCGGAACATAGATCCCTACCCGGTCAAGCGGACGGGTGACCATCCCGAGGATCGCCCCATCTTCCTCCGAGAACCAGGAGGGGCGGAGCTGCCGGAGATGGAAGGCTCTAATCCGCGATACCGCCGTCTTGATGGCCTCAAGGGACGCGGGCGCCAAGGCCGCATATGCGGCCTCAACCTCCCCTGATTTCACCTGCACCGACGCGGCATCGAGACGGACACCGTCGAGCCGCTCCGTCTGCTCGAAAAGAGCGGCATCGCCGCCTGTCCGTATCCCTTCAAGGATACCGCGAACGGTCTGCTCGACTTCGGCAGGCAGCGTACCTTGTCGGGACCTGAGTAGCGCAAGAAACAGCCACCACTCTTGCGATCCAGCCTGAAGCAGCTTCATGCACGCGCCCTCACCGATTGCGCCTCAACCTGCTTTCGCATCTCTTCGATCAGATCCTGGACCCTGCGGTACTTTGTCTTGAGGCTCGCCCGATTGACAATGAGCCGCGCCGTAGCCTTGGCGATCTCCTCAACCTCTACCAGCCCGTTTTCTTTCAAGGTCTGTCCGGTCTCCACGAGGTCAACGATTCGCTCGGCCAGCCCCACAAGGGGCGCAAGCTCAAGAGAACCGTTTAATTTAATGATCTCTGCCTGGATCCCTTTACGGCTGAAGAACGCTTCCGCAAGATGTGGATATTTGGTGGCCAGTCTCAGGTGCGACCAGGAATGGGGGTCATCCTGCTTGTGGAGTTCGGCCGGCTCGGCGACGACAAGCCGACAGGCGCCGAATCTGAGATCCAGCGGCTCATAGACGTCGCGGCACTGTTCGAGGAGCTGGTCTTTCCCCACGACCCCCATGTCGGCAGCACCATGCTCCACATAGGTCGGGATGTCGGCAGGTTTCAGTGTGAGGAACTGCAGTTGTCGATCCGGATCCTCGCAGATCAGACGGCGTGAATCGGCAAAACCCCTGAGGCAGGTAATGCCCATCCTCTCAAAGAGTGCTATGACAGGGGATAACAGTCGGCCCTTGGGCAGCGCGATGGCAATGACGTCGTTGTGCCGCGCGCCGGATTCCGGATTCCTGGTTAATGCCACTTCCCCCCTCGTGAGCGTTCAGGCGCACGCTCCCAGCAAGGAACTCCATTGTTTGTGCTGAAAGCTGATCGCTGACCGCTTCTTATTCTGCAACTCGCTCGATGTCGGCGCCGAGACTCTGGAGCTTCCGCTCAATCGACTCATATCCCCGGTCGAGATGGTAGACTCGCGAAACCGTCGTAGTCCCTTGGGCGGTCAGTCCTGCCAGAACCAGCGATGCGCTCGCCCGCAGATCAGTCGCCATTACCGGCGCGCCCGACAGCATGGGGACACCGTGGACAAACGCCGCAGTACCGATCACCTTGATATCCGCGCCCATCCTCAGCAGCTCGTTCACGTGCATGAATCGGTTTTCAAAGACCGTCTCGGTAATAACGCTGCTCCCCTGGGCAATGGACAGAAGCGCCATGAACTGCGCTTGCATATCGGTGGCAAATCCGGGATAGGGATGAGTCCTGACATTGACCCCTCGCAATTGCCCATCTCCCAAGATCCGAATGCTGCAGTCCGTCTCCTCTACAAGCACCCCTGTCTCGCGTAGTTTCTCTGTAATCGCCTCCAGGTGGCCCGGCAGGCAATGAGTGACGGTGACGTCGCCGCCGGTGATCGCGGCCGCAACCATAAAAGTCCCCGTCTCGATCCTGTCCGGGATCACCTCGTGCTCTGCTCCGTGCAGATGCGAGACTCCCTCAATACTGATCGTTGGAGTCCCCGCGCCCTCGATTCTCGCGCCCATACCATTCAGCAGAGCGGCCAGGTCGACGACCTCAGGCTCGCACGCAGCGTTCTCCAGCACCGTCACCCCATCGGCCAGCGTGGCGGCCATCATCACATTCTCGGTGCCGGTGACGGTCTGGCCATCAAATGTAATTCTGGCGCCCCTCAAACGCGACGCTTTTGCTTCAACGTACCCTGCGTCAAGGCTGACCGTTGCGCCCATCTTCTCAAGCGCCGCCAGATGCAGATTGATCGGCCGTGACCCGATGGCGCACCCTCCAGGCAAAGAGACCCGTGCTCGTCCGAATCGGGCCACCAGGGGGCCGAGAACCAGCACCGATGCCCGCATCGTCTTGACCAGATGATAGGGCGCCTCACACGGACCGATGCCATCGGCACGAAGAGATAGGCTCTCTCGATCACCTCTTTCAACGCTCACGCCTAAATGGTTGAGCAGACCGATGGTCGTCTTCACATCGCCCAATTGCGGAACACGATGAAGTCGGATCGACTCTCCGGTGAGTAATGAGGCTACCATCGCGGGCAGGGCCGCGTTCTTTGCGCCACCAACCTCCACCTGTCCTCTAAGAGGGACCCCACCTCTGATAATCAGTCTATCCATGCGCCCTCCCTTGCCTCGGCGCACACACAACCCGATCGCGACCAGCTATGTCCCGCCTCACCTCGACCGGTCCAAAGCCTGCTCTCTTCCGGATCAGTTCCGTCACGACAGACGCCTGATCGTCGCCGACCTCGAGAATCAGCCAACCGCCCTCGCGAAGATAGGCGGGAGCCTCTTCGATAATTCGCCGGTAATAGCGCAGACCGTCCGGGCCGCCATCTATGGCTTCGAGAGGCTCATAGGCGATGATCTCCGGAGATAAGACGGCACAGGATCCGGACGGGATGTACGGAGGATTTGACACGATCAGATCGTACCCTCCCCCGGCGTCAATCGTTCGAAGCGGCTGAAGCAGGTCGCCCTGAACGCAGCGAATCCTACCGGTCAGTCTTAGCACCTCTATATTCCGTCTGGCCATCCGGCAGGCGCCAGGCGAACGATCGATGGCATAAATGAGCGCACGAGGCAGTTCGACCGCCAACGCCACGGCAATGGCGCCGCAGCCGGTGCCGAGGTCCACAATAGTAAGTGGAGAGTGGAGAGTGGAGAGTGGAGAGTTCTCATCCGCTGCACGCTGCACCTTTTCGAGGACGGTCTCGACAAGCGTTTCGGTGTCCGGCCTTGGAATCAGGACATCCGGGCTCACTGCCACGGGAAGCGACCAAAACTCTTTCACCCCGAGGATATAGGCAACCGGCTCTCTGGCCTCGCGCCGGGATACCATCGATTCAAGGAGGCCTGATCTGTCTAAGGGAATCGGTTGCTCCGGGTCCAGGATAAACTGCCACCTCGGAATACCCGACGCCGCCTCCATGAGGTACGCTGCGTCAAGCAGTGCGCTCTGCACGCCGCTCTCCACCAACCGCTCCACCACCTGACGGTACGTGAAAATCTGAGGGGTGTGGGGTGTGGGGTGTGGGGTGTG
>JACPQW010000168.1 GCA_016190285.1 Candidatus Methylomirabilis oxygeniifera | reverse complement strand
CCATTTCGAGCCGTTATCCCAGACCCCCAGGTGGGTTACCCACGTGTAACTCACCCGTCCGCCGCTGACCGCCAGAAGTTGCCCCCTAACGGCCCGCTCGACTTGCATGTGTTAGGCACGCCGCCAGCGTTCGTTCTGAGCCAGGATCAAACTCTCCAAATTAGAACTTACGAGGTACTAGCCTCGAAGCAGGCTTTCCGTTACCGGTCCGCCCGCTCTGGCCGACTTCATCCGCCCTCAAGTCAGTAGCAACGATATTCTATTGTCAAAGAGCCGTCATAAAAACCCGGCAGGGTTGCCGGGCCTCACTTCCCTATTCAATATAGAGCATCGCGCGTAAAGCGTCAATGACTAATATCGAACAGCGAAGTTGTAATGTACAGGAATGCCGTTATAGCTGTCAAGTGTTTTCTGGAGGTTGGACGCTCTTTTTTACTCTGCGGAAAAATCGCTTCCCCACCTTCAGTAAGTGTTCGCAATCCAGCGACACTCGCGCACATTCATCCCGCACCACCTGCCCGTCAAGACTGACTCCACCCTGGCGGATAAGCCTCCTGGCTTCCGAGAGGCTCTTCGTCCCTCCTGATTCTTTGATTAACCAGACGAGATCAACCGCGGCTCTCTCATCTTCCACCGCGAACAGACTGATCTCGTCCGGCAGGCGCTTTTCCCGGAAGATCCGATCGAACTCGAGAGCCGCCTCTTCCGCGGCCCCCTCTCCGCAGTAAAGCGCAACCAGCTTCCAGGCCACCTCGGCTTTGGCGGCCCTGGGATGAAGGGTACCGAGTTTCAACCCCTCATCCATGGCCTCTACAGCCTCCGGCGGCATCCCGGCCACCAACTCGGCATATTTCACAATGAGTTCATCCGGAATCGACATGGCCTTCCCGTACACCTCTTTGGCCGGCTCATCGATCCCGATATAGTTGCCGAGACTCTTGCTCATCTTTTGAACGCCATCGGTCCCTTCAAGCAGGGGCGTGATAAGCGCAACTTGGGGCTCCTGCCCATACGCCCGCTGCAACTCCCGTCCTACAAGTAGATTAAACTTCTGATCGGTGCCGCCTAATTCGACATCGGCCCTCAGCACCACGGAATCATACCCTTGAGCCAGCGGGTACAGGAACTCATGGACGCCAATGGGCCGTCCCTCCCGGTATCGCTTTTGAAAATCGTCCCGCTCAAGCAGTCGAGCGACCGTATACTGTGCCGCCAGACGGATCACGCTGGCGAAATCCATTCGACTCAGCCACTCACTGTTAAAGCGGATCTCCGTTCGGCCCTCATCGAGGATCCGAAATATCTGCCTCTTATACGTTTCCGCGTTCGCCTGTACCTCCTCAACGCTCAACGGCCTACGGGTCTCTGATCTGCCCGTCGGGTCGCCGATCATACCGGTAAAATCGCCAATGAGGAATATCACCTGGTGGCCGAAATCCTGAAACTGGCGCAGCTTCCTCAGGACGACTGTGTGGCCGAGGTGCAGGTCCGGCGCTGAGGGGTCGGCGCCGAGCTTGACGCGAAGCGGTATGCCGGTCCGCAACGAGCGCTCGAGCTTCTCAAGCAACTCTGCGTCCAACATGATCTCCACCGCGCCACGCCGAAGGGCGCACAGTTGCTCATAGGCTTGCGCTTTCAGATCATTCATCTGTGGTTTCTCCGCCAGGTTAGTGGTTGTTTTTCTAGCACAATAGCTGTCTCGTCGCAACTCCAAACCTCTCTTCCCCGTATCTTATTGACCGTAGCGGGGCGGTGAGGACAGCAATGCTTGTGGGGCTCTAACCCCTCTGTTATAGTGGTGTCCATCATGGTCAGCATGTTGAGCGTTGCAGTGACCGCCTCTCTGAATGCGGGACACCCGGAGAAATAGCAGATGCGACGACGATCCCGAGTTCGCGTGACTGCCATCTGGTCCATTCTCCTGTTAATGGCCATCTCGCTGGGAGTTCTCGGCGGCCTGTTTGTGACGTACCTCCGTGACCTCCCGACACTTGAGGCGCTTGAAGAATATCAGCCTAGCCTCGTAACCACGCTCTATTCGGATCACGATGAACCTTTTGCGACCCTTTTCGAGCAGAAACGGTTCTGGATTCCGCTGGACAAAATTCCCCGCCATCTGATCAGTGGAGTGATCGCCGTCGAGGATGCCCAGTTCTATCAGCATCGCGGGATCAATTTCCGAGGTATCGCCCGAGCGCTGTTGGTGAATCTCCGGGCCCTGCGCCCTGTTGAGGGTGGAAGCTCCATCACGCAACAACTGGCGAAGCTACTGCTCCTGACGCCGGAGAAACACCTTTCCAGGAAGATCAAGGAGGCCGTCCTGGCGATCGAAATCGAGAAGCGATACTCCAAAGAGAAGATCCTTGAACTGTATCTCAACCAGGTCTATTTCGGATATGGCGCCTATGGTGTGGAGTCCGCTGCCCACACCTACTTCAAGAAGCCGGTAGATCAGCTCAATCTCGCCGAGGCCGCAACCCTCGCCGGACTGCCGCGGGCGCCAAACTACTACTCCCCCATCACCGACAAGGAACGGGCGATACGCCGCCGGAATCATGTGCTGACCCGGATGGCTGAGGAAGGGTTCGTCACCAAACAGGAGACCGCTTCCGCGTTGGCCGCTTCGTTCAATGAATTCCCGTTCGAGAAAACTCGAAACCTTGGCCCCTACTTCGTGGAGTATATCCGTCAGCAACTGGAAGAAAGATATGGCACGTACGCTGTATACCATGGCGGCCTGAAGGTTTACACGACACTGAATATCGTCGCGCAGCGGAGCGCGGAGACAGCGCTGCTCGACGGTCTCCGGGAGATCGACAAGGCCAGAGGCTTTCGTGCTCCTCGCACCCGATCCTCAACCTCCGCCGTGGCCGGAAAAGGCGTTCTCCCATACCTCATCCCAAAGGCAGGCGAGACCCTCAGCGCCACAGTCACAAAGGTTTTGCCAAAGGCGATCACAGTTCAGGCCGGCGGGTATCAGGGCGACATTGCCCTCGACAAGGTGCCCTGGCTGGACAGTTCGCAGCCGCGCCAACAGTTTCAGACCGGCATGGAGGTGAAGGTTCAGGTCTTAAGCGTCAATAAGCAAAAAAAGACGCTCAGTCTGAACCTCGAACAAGATCCCGAGATTGAGGGCGCCTTCCTCGCCATGGATCCGAGGGACGGCGGCGTCAAAGCGATGATCGGCGGGTACGACTTCGAACGATCGAAATTCAACCGCGCGCTCCAGGCCAGGCGACAGCCCGGCTCGGCCTTCAAGCCGTTTGTCTACGCCGCCGCCTTTGATCGCGGTCTGACCCCGTCCACAATCATCAATGACGCACCCGTCAGCTACTCGCTCCTCGTTGACGGCAAACGCACCGAGTGGAGTCCGGAGAACTACGACCGTAAGTTCCGCGGCCAGACCACATTACGATACGGACTGGAACACTCCATCAACGTTGTTGCAGTGAAGCTCATCGAGCGGATCGGCGTCGATCCGGTTATCGAGTTGGCCCGTAACCTTGGGATTGAGAGCACCCTGCGGCGGGAATATGCTCTGGCCCTCGGCGTGTCGGAGGTCACATTATCGGAGCTGGTTTCGGCCTTCGGTGTCTTTGCGCATTCAGGGATCCGGTTTCCGCCATACGGCATCAGGAAGGTGACTGACAACAAAGGGGCACTCCTGGAAGAGCATATCCCGATGGGACAACAGGTGATGCGGAAGGAGACGGCGTTCGTCTTGACCAACGTCTTGCAAGGGGTCATCGAGCGGGGGACCGGGTCGCGAGCGCGCGTTCTGGGAAGACCTGTCGCGGGTAAGACGGGAACGACTCAGGCGGCGACCGATGCCTGGTTTATCGGGTATACGCCTGATCTTGTCGCAGGGGTCTGGATCGGTCACGATACCAAGCGATCACTGGGGCCACACGAATCGAGCGCCACCCTCGCCGTTCCCATCTGGACCCGTTTCATGCAACGAGTCGTTCAGGATACTCCAACAGAAGAGTTCCCTGTGCCGGCAAACGCGGCGCCGGTGTTGGTCAACTATATCTCGGGTCGTCCCACCACCCCTGACGATAAGGATGCCGTCAAGGAGTTTGTCTTCAGGTAGCACTCCATGAGGCGCTGCGCACTACGGCGTACGAAAAAGCCATTCTGAGGAGGCGGTCAGCCGAGTGGTGTCGGGTTACGCTACGCTAACCCGACCTACAACTGCAGACCGAAGACTGGTCCATTTGGTCCGGACCAAACGACGAAACAGACCGGATAGACCTCTCTATCTAACTCGGCCAGCCGATATACTGCCCATCCTCCCACAGCTCGACCATCCTGCTCACGATGGTCAGTCGATCTTCAAAACGTTCACTTTGTGAAAGGGCGTGATCCGATGGACTGTGATCCTGAAGGTGAGGACGGGAGAGTTCGCCGAGACTGAAGTAACTCTCACGCAGCCTCGCCAGCGCTGTCTTGTTACAACGAAGCAGGTTCGAGGTGGGAACGATCAGCGGTTTAGGATTGTCGAACAGATGGCCCCAATGAAGACAGTCACGGAGATTGATCCCTGTGAGGCGACAGACCAACCGCGCAAACTCCATGAACCACTCGGTGGTACGAACGCATACCAGACAGCCCTGGCAGTCGTCGTGAACAACTACAGGGGCATAGGCCTCCGCCATCGGCCCGCCTGTCAGGATCCACTGCACACCCCGATAATGGTGAAAGCGCAGCTTCGGTAACACCGTCTTACTTCGACCCCGAATCGACTCGTATCGGCTCGCACGAACCGGCGCCACCGACCGTCCCTCACGCACAACCACCAACGACGAGGCCGGCGGAACTATTGTCGTCCGTTCAGCCCCATCTCCCAATTTCTTCACTATGCTGCCGCGTATATTCTCCATAACGGCGCTGCGGTACTCTGACCGCTCGAACCCGCACTATCCTTATCGCCGATGGCCGACATTGTCAAGACTCTCTTGCAGATTCTCTTACCCTTCCTTAACGTACGCGGGGTCAAGTCGTACAGTCATTCCGCAAACCTTTTGAGGCGCCACGCTCACCCCACGGAAACAGGATCGTCCGAAGGGTAGTCCGTTCCTGCACCATCTCGAGCGCTCTCGGCAGCTCCATGAGCGGGAGGCGGGCAGTAATGAGCCGGGCGACCGGCACCTCGCGGCGAACGATGGCTTGGACGGCATCGGCGACATCGGCCGGGGTATGGTGGTAGATCGGAATGATCCGGATCTCCTCGTAATGTAACCGATGCAGGTCGAGGGAAAGAACAGTGCCCTGAGCCACTCCTCCAAAAGGCACCAGTGTGCCGCCCCGACCCGCCAGTTCAAACGCTTCCTGATGCGCCTGCGCGCTCCCCACCGCCTCAATAACGACATCGGCCCGTTCAACGCCCAGCGCCATTCGCACGCTCGCGTTCTCCGGCCCTCCGGCGGTGTTCAACGCCGCGTCCGCGCCGAAGCTCTTTGCCAGAGCCAGACGATCCTCATGATGATCCATACTGAGGAGGCGAATCGACTGCCCGTACCGATAACGGAGGACGGCGATGAACATCAGGCCGATCGGTCCGGCCCCCACGATAACGACACGATCTCCGTCGGAGATCTGCACGCGACGAACGGCGTGCATGACGCAGGCGAGCGGCTCAGCCAGGGCCGCTTCCTCAAAGGACACCTGCGCGGGCAACTCATACAGGTTCACCTCTGTGATCCGTCCGGGGATACGAATGTAGGGGGCGAAGGCGCCGTTGTTGTACAGAAGTCGTTCGCACATACCTTGACGACCGCGCCGGCACGCGCGACATCTGGCCGACGGTTCCGGATCAGTGCAAGGGGCCGAGTTCGCGGCGACCACCCGCATTCCCGGCTGCCACCGGACATCCGCCTGCTCCCCCCGCGCCACCACAACCCCGGCCCACTCGTGCCCGAAGAGCCCGGGGATCGTAATCATCGGGTGCGATCCACGCAGATAGACCTTACGGTCCGTGAAATCGATAGAGGCGGCCTCGACCCTGGCGAGGAGATCCTTCGGGCCTATCGGAGGAATCGGCACCTCCTCCAACCGCACATCTCCCGGACCGTGAAGCACCGCCGCTACCATCGTCCGGTTCAGGATCTCAACGGGAATCATGCCGCGCCCGTTCCGTTTGCGTAAAACACGATCTTGGTGGCCTGCCCTTCTCGCTGGAGGCGCGCGCCCTCAGCGAACCGACTCAGGTCGAAGCGATGGCTGATAAGGGGGGCGGTCCGGATCTGTCCGGAGGCCAGGAGCCGAATCGCCTCTTCAAGTTCCACCGGCGTGGACGAATAGGTTGCCGTAAGAGACAGCTCCTGTCGGTAGAAGACGCCGAGGTCGATCGTCATGCGTCCGGCCTCACCGACATCGGCAAACAGGTTGATCTTTCCGCCGGCGCGCAGGGCGCCAAGCGCCGCCTCCACCATCGAGGCGCTGACCGCAGTCAGAATAGCCCCATCGATCCCGTCCTCTTCAGCGACCGAACGAAGCGCTCTTCGTGGATTCGCCCCGGCTACATTGACGGTCGTCTCAATACCGAGCGTTCGAGCCAACTCCAGGCGCTCCTCGCGAATATCCACACAGATCGGCCTCGCGCCGGATACAGCGACGGCCTGCGCGACCAGCAACCCCATACCTCCCGCGCCGACCACCACGATCTGATCGCCGGCCTGCACATCGGATCGCTTCACCGCCCGCAACGCACAGGCCAACGGCTCCATAAAGATGCCGACGTCGTCCGGGAGTCTCTCAGGAAGCGCAAAGGCCGTCTGCGCGACGTGCAGGGCTGGAATCCGGACATACTCGGCGAAACCGCCCGGATCGATGTTAGTCGCTTTGAACTGGAGACACATCGAGTCGTTGCCATGGCGACAGTAACGGCACCGGCCACACGGAACATGGTGCGCAACGGCCAGACGATCACCGAGGGCAAATCGCTGCATCCCTTCGCCGACTGCCTTAACCACCCCTACCAGCTCGTGGCCCAGCGGAACGGGCGGCTTCAGCGGCGTCCCGCCAAAGATCTTCCCCAGATCGGAACCGCACAGGCCGCATGCCCGCATCTCCAGCAGCAGTTCCCCCGGTCCGACGAATGGAACCGGAAGCTCCGTCAACTCAACAACCCCGGTTTCCAGCAGGCGGATCGCTTTCATCCGATCACTGTGCTGCTTCGGTGTCGGCGCATTGTTCACAGGGGCAGTTCGCCCGTAGAGATTCATACGTATAGATGCCGGTGTCGTGCCCATCGCTCCAGGTAAAGTTCAGCGCGTACCAACCCACAGGGCGATAGTCGGTAATCTGCACCTCGCCAGGCTTCAGAACCGGACCGCTGAGAACCAGGAGATCTCTGGTGTTGAGCCTCTTGCTCCTGGTATCATTGCAAGAAGCGCATGGGCAGTCGCGCCGAAGATCATCAAACGAGTACACACTGCGATGTTCGTCGCGCCATGTAATGAGCAGGCTCCGCTCCTGCCGGTCAACGATCACCTCGGCCGGATCAGACGATCGTGTCGGTATCATCGCTCGCCCACTAGTTCTGAACTCTATCTATACCGCCGGGAAATCCACGCTGTTGTCGGACTACTCGACCCCGAGAGATCGCCCGAAGGAGCAACCGCCCTTCATCGGTCTCCTGTTCGAGGTGAGGGATCAGGTCTCCATAGCGGATCACCATCTCTCCTATCCTCGCGAAAATCTGATTCTGGTCGACCTTGTACCGCTCAATCCACCGCTTCACCTCAGCGATGGCCTCCTCCTTCGTCAATAGCGGGGGCTCACGCTCCTCAGCATCCGGTGTGATCGGCTCCTGGTCCGGGCGATTCAACTCATCTACCATATCGGTCACCATACTTCCGAATACAGGCGTCACAACCGCCCTGTTAAGATACCGCGTTCTGCCTCAGGATGACGCCGTCGCTCTTTTATCCGATGTAGTCGCCCGCCGCCCCTTGAGAACAACCGGCGTCGCGAATGCGCCGACAGGCATCGACCGTATTTCGTAAGAGCATGGCGACCGTCATCGGGCCGACGCCGCCCGGCACCGGCGTGATCAGCGAGGCCTTTTCCGCAACCCTCGGAAAGTCCACATCCCCAACCACCCTGCCGTCTATCAGACGATTCACACCGACATCGATCACCACGGCTCCCTCTTTCACCATCGAGCCGGTTACTAAACCCGGTTTCCCTGCCGCCACAACCAGGATGTCGGCCTGTCGGGTATGAGCGGCAAGATCGCGGGTCTTAATGTGGCAGATGGTAACGGTCGCGTGGTGTTGCAGCAGCAGAAACGCCGTCGGTTTGCCGACCACCACACTCCAGCCGACGATGACGGCATGCTTCCCCTCGATTCCCACATTTGATCGATTCAGCAGTTCGAGAATGCCAAGCGGCGTAGACGCCACAAAGAGGGGCTTCCCGACGAGCAATCCGCCGAGGTTCGCGGGGTGAAATCCGTCCACATCCTTTTCCGGGAGAATCGTCTCCAGGACTCGCTTTTCGCTGATGTGGGGCGGAAGCGGAAGCTGGACGAGAATAGCGTGCACGGCAGGGTCGCTGTTCAGGCGCGCGATTTCCTGAAGAAGCAACGCTTCCGGAAGATCGGCCGGCAGATCGATCCGCACGGAGGTAATCCCGACTTCCTTACACGCCCTGGCCTTATTCTGCACGTAGGTTGCTGAAGCCGGATCATTCCCGATCAGGATCGCCGCCAGGCACGGCACCACTCCGGTCTGCGCATCCATTGCCGCAACGTCGAGTCGGACTTCTCGGCGAATCTCCGCCGCAATAGCCTTGCCGTCGATGAGCCGTGCTGCCATGCGACCGCCTCAGGGCTCCCGTTGAATCCGAAGGATTGAGGTGGAGCGGCCGGTCCGCTCGTCGATCTCCACTACGACTCCGCACAATCGAGGCGCCCCGGTGGCCGGTCGATACTGCTTCGGAAGACCGGACAGGAACTTCGCGATCGGCGCCTCAATGCCCATCCCGATGACCGAGTCGTACCCACCCGTCATCCCGACATCAGTGAGAAGCGCCGTCCCTCCTGGAAGGATCCGCTCATCAGCGGTCTGGACATGCGTATGAGAGCCGATCACCGCCGACACCCGCCCATCGACGTACCAGGCAAAGGCCTGTTTCTCCGCCGTCGCCTCGCCATGAAAATCGACGAAGATCAGTGCGGTCTCCCGGCGCAGCCGGCCTATCTCACGGTCGCCCACTCGGAACGGACAATCAAGCGCGGGCATAAACGCCCGCCCCTGCAGATTGAGCACCCCTACGACACACCCGCCTTTGTCCACCACCAGGCTTCCCCTGCCCGGCGCCGGATCGGGGTAGTTGGCCGGTCGCAGGAGACGCTCCTCCTTTGTGATATACTCTTCGACCTCCTTCTTGTCCCAGATGTGGTTCCCGGAGGTCAGGACATCGACGCCGAGTGCAAACAGCTCTTCAGCCATTGCGCCGGTGACGCCGAAGCCGCCGGCCAGGTTTTCGCCGTTCGCAATGACGAGGTCGATCTTCTGCTCCTCGGTCAGGCGCGGCAATACGGACGCCACGATCTCACGACCCGGCTTCCCGATAATGTCACCAACGAATAAGATTCTCACTACGCACCGTAGACTTCAGACTATTGAGCCTTGCATAAGTAATATCGACAGCGGGTATCTCCGTTCCGTTCATGGTGCGCCTGTCGAACCATGGCCAGATCAGCCTTCGACAAGCTCAGGCCGAACGGATAGGTATGTGGTTCATGTGCCATGACTTATGCCAGACCCATCAGGCTATTTCGCGTACTCCACGGCCCTGGTCTCGCGGATCACGGTCACCTTGATATGGCCGGGGTACTGTAGCTCCTCTTCAATTCGCTTTGCGATATCCCGCGCAAGCTGATACGCCTGCACATCCGATACCTCAGCGCTTTCAACAATGATACGCACCTCACGTCCGGCTTGAACCGCATAGGTCTTGCTCACGCCGGCAAAGGAGTTCGCGATCTTCTCCAACCCCTCCAGTCGTTTGACGTAGCTTTCCAACAGTTCACGTCTGGCCCCAGGCCTGGCCGCCGAGAGCGTATCGGCAATCTGAAGCACGACGGCCTCCAGACAGGTGATCTCCACGTCCTCATGATGGGCGGCGATCGCGTTCACTACCCTCGAGTGCTCGCCGTACTTCTTGGCCAACTCAGCCGAAATGGAGACGTGAGTCCCCTCCATGTTGACGTCGGCCGACTTCCCGATATCGTGGAGCAAACCAGCCCGCTTGGCAATCCTGACATCGAGGCCCAACTCAGCCGCCATGACGCCGGCCAGTTGCGCTACCTCTATCGTATGCTGAAGCTGATTCTGCGAATAGCTGGTCCGGTACTTGAGTCGCCCAACCAGGCGCACCAATTCCGGGTGGAGGTTGCTGATCCCCACTTCGAAGGCCGCTCGTTCACCGGTTTTCCTGATGTCATCATCGATCTCGCCCTTCACCTTCTCCACCATTTCTTCGATACGCGCCGGATGAATCCGCCCATCTGTGATAAGGCGTTGCAGCGACTCCTTGGCGATCGCTCGCCGAATCGGATCGAAGCCGGACAGGATCACCGCTTCAGGGGTATCGTCTACGATTACATCAATCCCCGTGGCTCGCTCAAAAGCCCGGATGTTGCGTCCCTCACGACCGATGATCCGGCCCTTCATCTCATCGTTCGGCAGATCCACCACAGAGACCGTTGACTCCATGACGAACTCCGACGCGCACTTATCAACGGCAATGGTCAGGATCTCTTTCGCCTTCGCGTCTGCCGTCGCTCGCGCCTCATCCTCAAGCCGTTTGAATAAGGCGATCGACTCGATTCTCGCGTCCTGCTCCAGATTCTGGAGGAGAATCTTCCTGGCCTCTTCGGCTGTGAGGCCGGAGATGCGCTCCAGTTGTCGTTGCGCATCATCTATCAACTGAGCGCACCGGACCTCTTTCTCGGCGGAAGCCTGCTCCCTGTTGCCGAGATCTCTGGCCAGTGAGTCCAGTTCACGGTCCCGTCGTTCCAACTGCTCCAGCCTTCGTTCGAGGACATCTTCCTTCTGGCTCAACTGGCGCTGCGCGCTGTCGATCTCCTGGCGACGACTCTTGGTTTCTCGCTCCAGGTCGGCCTTCGCCTGAATAGCGAGTTCCTTGGCCTCAAGCTCAGCCCCGCGAACCTTCGTTTCCGCCTCTTTCTCCGCCTCGTTCAGGATGCGCTTGGCCAGGGTCTCTGCCTCGGCGACCTTACTTTCAACTACCTGTTTTCTAAGCAGGTATCCGACGATAACACTTGCAACCGCCACGACCAGAACGATCGCTAGCTGATCAAGTCCAATTGCCAATGGGGGTCCACCTCCTTCCACGCTTCCTATGCCAACGCCATTGAATACATGGCTGGGAATACAACAAGAGGATCACTATGTAGAAGTTAGATAAAGCCTTCGGATCGAGGCGAGAAGGGTACAAAGGGTGAGTGGCCCGGATAACGGGTGAGTACGCGATAGGGGAGGAAGGGAGAACCCCCCGCCTTTGTGCCGTTTGAGGGGTGAGGTTTGAACCTGGCTAACCAGGTGGCTGCCCGGGCAGCGCTTCAGGCTCTCCCCACCTAAGTGGGGCTATGCACACCACGCTGCGAAGAGGGCCCCCGTTGTTTTCTGTTGGTTCAAAAAACGTACCCTCATCACGAACACGGCAGGGGGTCTCGCTGATTTCATGCTGCGTACAATGATACACTGCAGCCCTCTTGCTCCACCTATGCTCCACTGACTTCAGATTTCTGATCAACGCCTTGAGGACCGCTCGTTCCCTCTTCGAGGGCGGTTCTCAACAGCTCTGATAGTGTACCCAACTTCACCGCGATCAATCTCTCGGACCGCTCTCGCTCCGTCTCTGCCTTAAAAAGCTCATCCGCAATATTGAGTGAGGCCAACACGATCGCCTTGGTGGGTGGGAGCGACTGAGATCTCTTTACAACCCCATCCAGTTTCGCGTCGACGTACGCCGCAACCTCTCGGACATACGAGGCATCTTCTGCGGCACGGATCGTGTACTGCTCCCCTCGAATGACGACGCTCACCAGTTGCTCCATACGATTCTCACGCCCCGGATTCAACGGAGGCCTCAATCCGAGCGATCTCCTCCAGCAAGTGATCTATCTTCAGTCGGATCTCCTCACGTTCCTCCTGCATGTGAACGAGCTGCTCCTGATCCTTCTTTCGTGCGGCCTCGAGCGCCCCCACCTGCTCTGCTTGCACCTTGACTACAGCCTGCAGCTCGTCTACCTGCCGCTCCAGAACCACCTTCTCTCCTTTGAGCTTCGCCACGAGCGCAACCGCCAACCTTACTCGGCCTTCCAGCTCCTCCAGTTTTTCAGCAAGCATCGTCCGGCCCCGATCTGAAGAATCCTCCAGCATGCAGTCTCCGTGGTGGTAGCCCTTACCCGGTTGAGAGCCTACCAAAGCCATGCACCCTTGTAAAGCGAAAACTATCCCCGCAGTCGCGCCCCGGTCATCCGCTGTAACTGCTGAATAATGCAGGATTCAACTTGCCCGACTTCAGCATCGATCAGCGTGTGATCCGGAGAACGGAAGACCAGCCCGATACCGCACGATTTATACCCTTGTGGCAGTTCCTTCCCACGGAACAGATCGAACAACTCAACCTGTTCGAGCAGCGATCCCCCGGCTTGCCTGATAGCCTCGAACAGGTCAGCGACCGGTACGCGCTCCGGAACGACGAGCGCCAGATCCCGTCGTATCGCGGGAAAGCGGGGCGGCGGCTCGATCCGCAAGAACCGCTCCCCGATCACGCTCAGAAGCTCTTCCAGATCGAACTCAGCCAGACAGACGGGAACTCGCACCTCAAAGTTGCGCGCGACCGCCGGGTGGAGCTCTCCCATCACTCCAAGCCGCACATCCCTCGAATACACAGCCGTCGTTCGCCCCGGATGAAACGATTGCTGATCCGCAATCTGAACGAAGCGTGTCTCCCCGAGTTCCAGGCGATCAAGCAACTCCTCTACGACACCCTTCAAATCGTAAAAATCCAACTGCGCAGCCGTCCGACTCCACTGTCGCGGCCACGTTGGCCCCGCCATGCCGATGACCAGCATTTGCCGCTCCTGGGGCAAGTCGGCGTGGCGCGGCAGATAGACCCGTCCGATTTCGAATAGACGCGGACCAGCCTCGTCCTGACGAAGATTGTTGGTCAGGCAGTCCAGAAGGCTGGGGAGCAGCGACATCCGAAGCATCTCCTGATCGGGGGTCATCGGATTCGCCAGGCGATATCCATCTGATATCTCAGCGTCTCTTCCGGACATCATCTTGTTCAGGAGGCGTCGACCGATCAGCGAGTACGTAATGACCTCATGCAGGCCGCAGCCCACAAGCAGGTCACTGAGCCGTTCGGTAAGACGACGCATCGGTTGCGGCGGGTAATCTGGCAGGTGGCCTGCCAGCGTGGTGGTTGGAATCCGGTCATAGCCAACCAGACGCGCCACCTCTTCCACCAGATCGGCTGAGATCTGAATGTCGCTCCTGTACGCCGGCGACTTTACCCGCAGGGCGTTGCCATCTTCCCGGCAGTCAAATCCAAGTCGGCCGGCCAGCACGTCCCGAATCTGAGCCACTGTAAGATCAATCCCCAAGACGCGACAAAGCTCCGCCGGGGTCAGCTTGAACTCCATCGGCTCTCGGGGGGCGGGGAAGACATCCCATAGTCCGCGTGACGCCTTGCCTCCACAAATCTCGACAAGCAGCTTGGTCGCTCGTCTCAGTGCGGCGGTGGTGGTAACCGGCGGCAGCCCTTTGTCGAAGCGGAACGACGCTTCGGTCCTGAGTCGCAGCGCACGGCAACTCTGTCGGATCGAGCCGGGACTGAAGTTGGCCGACTCCAATAACACACTCTTCGTCGACGGAGTGACCTCTGTCTCTGAGCCGCCCATAATCCCGGCAAGCGCGACCGGACGCTTCGCATCGGCAATGACCAGCATCTCGGATGAGAGCGTCCGCAAGAGACCGTCCAGCGTCCGAAGCGATTCTCCAGCCGTCGCGCGCCGCACCACAATGCGCCTGCCATGAATCGTCTCGTAGTCAAACGCATGCAACGGCTGTCCATACTCGAGCATGACGTAGTTGGTAACATCTACGACATTATTGATGGGGCGCACGCCGGCCGCCATGAGACGCCTTTGGAGCCACGAAGGCGAGGGGCCGACCGTAATCCCATGCACGACGGATGCGCTGTACCGCGGACACAGGTCGGGCGCCAGGATTTCAACCTGCACCTCATCCCGAACGTCGCAACCTTCCTCCTGGTAGGACAGATCCGGCAGTGTGAGTGATCCCTCCGTAATGGCCGCCACCTCGCGCGCAACCCCGAGCATCCCCAGGCAATCCGGTCTGTTCGGCGTCACTTCGAGATCGAGAATAGTGTCCCCCAGCACCGCACCGAGCGACGATCCGACCTCGGCCTCGTCGGGAAGGATCAACACCCCTTCGTGAGCCTCCGACAGGCCCAGTTCCTTCTCGGAACAGAGCACCCCCCGCGAGACGACTCCCTGAATCTGGGCGACCTCCACCACGGTGGGCCGACCTGTCTGAGCGTCTATCAGGCGAGCCCCAACCGGCGCAAACGGCACCCGATCGCCGGCCTTGAGATTTGTGGCGCCGCTTACGACCGTGATCCTCTCGCCAGGTATACATACATTCACTACCGTAAGCGAGTCAGCGGCCGGATGTGGGTCAATCGATGCGATCTGTGCGACAATAATCCCAGGCCAGCCGTTGCCGCGCTCTTCAATTCCGCCTACCTCGGTTCCGCACATGGTCAGCCGATGGGCCAGCTCCTGAACAGGCAGGTTCAGCTCAACATAGTCAGATAGCCATTGCAGCGATACTTTCATGGGGCTCATCAGATTCCTCGGAAAATAGCTGTCGGCCTTCAGCCGTCAGCCTCGGACAAAACCAACTCTACGGCTGCACTCGTGTTTGTGCTTGCTTCATCGCAATCTGCTCAACATGCGACAAAGCCTTGGCGCCAGGCGCTCCCTCTATTCCACGCACAGCCGCTACACTCACATAGCCACTGCTACCGCCGGAGACTATGTCAATAGCCGATAAATGTCAACCAACAAGGGGAGAGCGCAGCACCAGACAGGACATTTCACCTGCTACTGGCAGGAAGCCCTATAGAATTCACCCTCAAGGAGGATGTGATCCGCCTCAGATCCATGCGCAGCGGAAGATCGCCACTGCGAAATTCATCCCTGAAACTACTTTTTGGGCCTGAAGCTGGCCTAAGAATAGAGATTGATAGCGCAACCCCTTCATTCGTCTGTCATTGCGAGCGACCAACGGGAGTGTGGCAATCTCATCGTTGTACCCAGGGGCCACGTACCCCACATACTGTGAGATTGCTTCGGTCGCTGCCGCTTCCTCGCAATGACCGCTGAGGGGGACTTTCTAACCAATGACACGTCCCAATCTCTATTCTTGGGGCTGGGAAAGGTATTGCATGAGCCGAGATGTAGGGCGTCGAGCGTCTTGACCCCCGTCGTCCGGACGAGTTCCTCAGCATGGGTGAGGATCAACGGTGCAAGCATCAAGATGCATCTGCGGTGGGCCTTGAGTCTATCCCGGAGCATGGGCAGTTTCCGGCGTAGCTGCCGCCGCAGATGTCCCATGAACTCAACGAGCTCATGAGCGGAATGAAGGCATTCACGGATCGGACACTACGCCCTTCACAATCGCCCTTGACTCATATGGACGGATAGTCCATACTTATATGCATGAGAACGACACTCAACATCGATGATGCTCTCTTACGTCGCGCAGCCGCACTTACCGGAGTTGACGAGAAAACCTCCCTCGTGCGCCTCGGGCTCGAAGCCTTGGTCGCGAAAGAAAGTGCCCGTCGCTTGGCGAACCTTGCGGGAACCGAGAAACGACTTCTGCCTATTCCAAGGCGTCGCTCCGCCAGACCCGCATGATTCTCGTGGACACTTCGGTTTGGATCGAGCAGCTCCGAAGGGGAAGCGAACGTCTTCAGTCTTTGCTCTATGACGAGCAGGTCCTCAGTCATCCTTTCATTATCGGCGAGCTGGCCTGCGGGACGCTGCGGAATCGCCAGGAGATTCTCCGTCTATTGTCGGTTCTGCCTAAGGCTCTCGTTGCGGATCATGAAGAGGTCGTACATCTTGTGGAAGAACGGCACCTCTACGGGCGTGGCCTAGGCTGGGTGGATGTCCATCTCTTAGCTTCATCGATCCTCACGAGATGTCCCCTCTGGACACTCGACAAGCGACTGAAACAAGTCGCAGCCGCTCTCAAGATCTCAGTGTGAAACGTAATGGTAATGGTAACTACTCAGGTGGATGGACTGAAGACTGTTAGGAACAGGAGCCGAGAGACCGTGAGTAGCTTGATTCGTGCCTGGGGAGGTGATGGAGATCTACGGAGTCGCCAGGATGGGCGTCAGGAGAACTGCTGGAGGAAACGGAGGTCGTTGCCGTGGAACAGGCGGATATCGTCGATGCCGTACTTGAGCATAGCGACACGCGCCGGTATTGCGTCTCTAGAAGTGCCCGGAATTGAAAATTGGATGGTTCCGCCCGAGACTAGGCGAAGATCAGTCGCCGCCCTTTCGGGACGGGAATAGGATCACCGAATTCTGTGGCCGTGTCAATCCAGAGGCGGATGGCGTCTTGAGCATTGGCCAGTGCGGCCTCGTGCGTCGCCCCGTGCGCCGAACAGCCCGGCAATTCGGGCACCTCTGCGACAAATACCTGATCCTCTTCACTCCAGTAGATGATCACTTCGTACTTGTTCATGGCTCCTGCCCTCCAAGCCGATACTTCAGGATCACGGCCCGCGCCTGACGCACCTGGTATGGCTTTGCCTCACTTCCCTCCCGCTGGAGTTGATCTTCTCCTCTACTCCGGACAACCCTCCTCCTTACTTTGGAGAGCAGCCAACTCAGGTTCTGGAGTATTTTTCAGGGCTGGTGAATCGTCTAATAGCACTGCGGGCGGCGGTGCAGTGGAGGGCTTAACAACCGGGAAACCAGTGATGCGCAACGCAGGTCACGCGGCAGCTTTCTGAAAGACCTTGACGGGCACCTCAATCAATCGATCGACCTGGGATGACTTCGCCAACCGATCGAGCTCTTCCGACACGACGGCCGTGAAGAACCTTTCGCCGCACTGCTGGCAGACCCCGGTGGGAACGCTCTCGATAATAAAGAGCCTGCCCCCCCAGCGGAACTCAAGATCCACCTCTCGTTCCAACACCTCTCCCCCGCAGTAGTAACAGTCCCCATATTGACTGTTCATTCGGATACCCCCTCCCGCCTTCTTGTGCGGGGATCTCTCCACTTCGGTTCCCGCTATTCCCTCTTCCTGCCGTTCTTGGTGGGCATGGAAGGAAAGGAGAAACTCCCGTCGCCCGACCTTCTCACGGATAAACTCGACAGTAATGTCGATGACGCCCCTCCTTGGCGACCGTTGGCAGTCAGACTATACCATGACCTTTTCAGAGACACCACGCCGATTTTCTGCTCATGTGGTTCACGTGCGGCGCACACAGCCCGCGATGGCGGCCGAAGAGTTATTAATCGGAGCGTACAATAGCTTTACCCCCCTTTTTCCTCCTCCCGCCCTACGGCCCTATTTCAAGCGGTCGGTACTACTTGGCTATTGGCTGTAATTTACCACCTATTCGCATGAGTGCTTTCGCATATTCACGACCAAGACATTAGGGGTCTGTCCCCATTTCCTCCAATCAGGGCTGCGGGGGGCTCTCCGCCCCGGGGGTCGGCTCTTCCAGTCGCCGGGCTGCATCCAGTAGGTTCGGCTCGTTAAACGGCTCCGCCGTCATCTCCTCCAGCCGGTAGGGATGGGTGACGTGAACGTCCAATACCGGTACGCCGACCTCGCCAGGCATTCGAGTAGCCGTCCTGAGGACCAGTGATGCCAGCTTGTAGGGCCCTGCGATCTTCCGGTCGTGGAACATCAGCCCGTAGAACTGCAGGTCAAGCCAGTGCCGCCCCGGCTCCAGTTCGGCCGCGGTCTGGGCGTAGCCGATCGGCTCGCCCGCCTTCGACGCCACGGTCCCGGCCAGATGGAACCGACCCTTCTTCCCTACCTCGATCTCAGCCGAGATGACCAGGCTTCCTTGCCGGACCGCATCGCGGTAGCGGCCGGTCAGGCGCGCGTGCGGGTTGGCATATTGAAAGCCGCTACCGGCGCGCTGCACCGTGCCGTCGGCCATCACCACCTCGATCTTGACGTTGAACCCGTCGGCGAGGTCCGGCACCTGCGCCTCGGGCATGATGAAGCGGGCGGAGTAGACGCCGTCGCCGGCGCGCTCGTCGGGCGGCGCACCATCGTCGTGGTAGTCGACGATCCCGATCACCCCGAACACCCCGCTCTCCCATTTCCCGATCTCGCCCCTGACCGACCGGGCCGGAGCAACTTCTGATCCACGTGGGGCCCCCTCGCCCGGCGTCAGCGAGAGGAAGAGGTCGACCGGCGCCGGGTACTTGAACAGCCCCCATCGGGCCTCCCACGTGGTGATGACCGGGGCGCTCGGATCCAGCAATGGCATCGTGCGGTGCGACGGGCTCGCATCGGATCGGATTGGGTCTGGCTGACCCGCCTGGAGCGGGTAGGAGTCCTCGGGGTAGCGGGCTCGCTCCCGATAGTTCCGCGCCGACTCGGCCGCCATATCCGGTCCGCCTATGCTAATGCCAGGCAGCGGTCCGCCCATGCCCGGCATCGGTCCCTCGGGACTCTGCACCTGCGCGCCAGCCGGCCCTGAAAAGGTGAGGGCCGCCAGGGCCAGGATCAACGGTACGATATACGGTATCGAGGCTTTCGACATGACTTGGTCTCCCTTCTGTTGGCGTGCTTCGGTTGCGCCACTGTTCGATCGTCCTCAATCACTGTAATTGGTCCCCGTACTGTGCCAGCACCGAGCAGGTAGCCCACCCGCTACTCATGATCGTGCCCGGCGGACATCGAGTGGCACCACACGACCACACTCCGTCAGTGACGGCAATTCGTTGGCCCCACTGACTGCAATCCTTGCACTGGAAATGATCCTCATACGCGGCATCGACGTTCAGGAAACCGGATGGCTTCTGCTTGAACGTGTTACCGCAAGGCCACGCATTCCCGTAAGCGGTCGTGGCCAAGCCGTTACACGCGAACTGCGACGCGTACTGGACGGCCCCATCGTCTTCACCGCTCAGGCAGGCACTGCTGGCGAGGAGGCCGCGGTAGCCGCCGATGAGCCAGATGTTTCTTGCCGGCGCGTTGGTGAAGTTATTGACGGCACGGTCATTGCGTGTCTGGAGCCAATCCGTGGCAGCATCGCAGCTCGCCACCCACCAGGCAATGAACCCGCAGGCCGAACTCCGACCTCCACAGACAGCATCGGCCAACTCCGAACCACGATGGGCCCCGGCCAGGCTGATGACATAGGCGATGCGCTGGGCCACCGTGCTCAAGGGGTAGCCCATGTAGTTGTAATAGGTGTCGCCGGGGCGAGAGTTACCGAGAATCGCGTCCATGATCGTCGCTCCCATGCTGTGGGCGATGACGATAAACCGGCCTCCCTGGGTATAGCTGTAGGCGCATCGGTTACCACCGTTGTCAGATCCCCCGTTGGTTGCGTTGACGATCTGCCAGGCCACCGTGCCTCCGGCCGTGGTATCCCACCACGCCGCAGTGCCATTGTAGTTTACCACATAGAAGCTGCGCCGATCGTAGGGATAAATCATCATGACGTCGATGGTGCCGCCGCTGTACCCGGTGGGATCGCGCCAATAGGCGCGAGCCGTGCCCCAGTCGTAGTAGCTTTGAGTCGTCGTTTGCTTGCCATGGACGAAGATGTAACAGTTCTTTCCGTCCCGTGGCAGGGCTGCGAGGGCAGATTGCGGAAAGAGCCCTCCAAGCGTAAGGGCGAGGAGGACGAGGGCGGTGTGATAGCGTCGCATCGTGTCTCCTTTCTGAAGAGTTTTCAGTTCGGCTATCGAATCTCACTCCATCAAGAAAGTTGGACTGCGGGTTCCTGCGCGCTACGCGAGAAGTAAATTATTGCGAGACCCGGCATCACCTCCTTGCCGCCTTCACCGTAGGCGGCGCCTCGGACCACAGCGGGCCGTGGCAGCTTCTGACCTCCGTCGAAACTTGTATGACTAATGGGAAGATGGTACGAGGCTACTGGCAAATTACGTCGTCTCTAAAACGCACTTATAGCGTTCCCACCACGGTTTGTCAAGGAAATAATATCTAAATGGAGCGATATCCGATTACTAAGTGAGATATAGAGTGATATACATT
>JACPQW010000166.1 GCA_016190285.1 Candidatus Methylomirabilis oxygeniifera | reverse complement strand
GTCCCAACACCCTGCGCAACCTCTCGGAACTGACGGCCACCAAGACCCTGATCGAAACCTTCAAGAGAGCGATCAACGCGCTGACGGTGCAGGCCAAGGGCGACGCCGAAATCCGCGACACCATCAAGCTGCGGCAGACCCGACCCTTCGTGGCTAAGGATCAGGACTACATCATCCCGAAAAAGAGCGTCTTTAACCGGATCATTGGAGACAGTCATTTTGAACTGCTGTTTGCCCGCTTTCTGGAAGAGTGCGACGATGTGGTGTCCTACGGCAAGAACTATATGGCCGTGCATTTCAAGCTGGATTACGTGAACGCTGACGGCGACATCTCCAACTACTACCCGGACTTTCTGGTCAAGCTATCCGCCACGCGAATTGTCATTGTCGAGACCAAAGGGCAGGAAGAGCTGGACGTGCCGCTGAAGATGGAACGGCTGCGGCAATGGTGCGAGGACGTCAATCGGGTGCAGGCAGACGTGAAATACGATTTTGTGTACGTGGACGAAGAGAGCTTTGAGAAATACAGACCCACCTCATTCCGGCAGTTACTGAATGGCTTCAGGGAATACCAAGAGAAAATATAACACGGACTATGAGGCATCACTCATTCTTGGCCAAGTCTATCGTATTCTTCCAGACCAAAAGCTGCCAAGGATGATCTCGTGCGCATCGTCGATGAGAGCGGCGAAGACTACCTCTACCACAAGGGGCATTTTGGTTTTTTCGGGTACTACAAACGCGGTCAGGCGGCTTGACCGCCTACGGCTGTCATGCTACAGTCGGCCCGTTTCCTTCGTCGTTACATTGCGCCCGTAGCTCAGCCCGGATAGAGCGTTTGCCTGCGGAGCAAAAGGCCGGCAGTTCAAATCTGCCCGGGCGCACCACTGATATCCAGCCAGTACTGCCTCCGACGATGAGGTTTCAACCACGGTCACAGGAGGATGCAACATGAGTAGGATTGTGGACGAGGTGCTGACCGCCAATCGGGCCTATGCCGCAACCTTTGGAGACAAGGGTAAGCTGCCCATGCCGCCGGGGCGACGGTTCGCCATCCTGACCTGTATGGATGCGCGGCTTGATCCGGCGAAGTACGCCGGGCTATCGGAAGGGGATGCCCACGTGATCCGCAATGCCGGCGGACGCGCCAGCGACGACGCGATCCGGTCGCTGGTGATTTCCTGCAAACTCCTCGGCACCCGGGAATGGTTTGTGATCCACCATACCGATTGCGGGATGGAGACCTTTACAGACGAGATCATGCGCGCGTTGCTCGCCAAGAGCTTGAAGACCGCGACCATCGATGCCGGCGGATGGCACGATACCGGTCAAGGCCCCGGGTCAACGGAAGGCGCGTTTATCGACTGGTTGACCATCACCAACCAGACTGAGAGTGTCTGTGCGGACGTGCGCCGCATCAGGGCCCATCCGCTGGTCCCGCGCGATATTCCGATCTATGGCTACATCTACGACGTGAAGACCGGTCAGCTTGTCGAGGTCTCTGAAGCCACACGAATCGGGCAGTAGGGGCGAAACATTTGTCGTCCCTGGCCGGCGGGTGGGGAACCGCCAAAAACAGTAGATCTTCACCAGGTTACGCCGCTCATAGTGTCTGCTTGGCCAACGGTACGCTATCCAGAAACGTCTGCACCGTAGTCTTCGTATAGGGCCAGCGGTTCTTGGTGCGGTCCTACCCCGTTGTAATCTATCCAGGCGCTCTTTCGAGCTCAGTCGCAATCGTTCGATAAGAAGGGTCAGATCGATCCCGAAGTCGTGCGCCGGCTCGGTAGCGCTGCGTGGTTGAGAATTACAACTGAAAAAAATTCTTGACATGCGAAGTATTAGGGATGTATAAGAAACACGACTAGCTCAATCGACTTACTCAGTATTCGGTAAGTGACTAAAAATGAAAGTATCTACAAAAGGTGATTACGCAACGCGAGCCATGCAGGATCTGGCCCTCCACTATGAGCGAGGGCCGATTCAGATTGAAGACATCGCCAGGCGGCAACACCTTCCAGCCAGGTACCTGGAACAGATCCTGTTGAGCCTCAAGCGGGCCGGATTTCTGGAGAGTAAGCGCGGGGTGAACGGGGGTTACTACCTGGCCAAACATCCCCGTGAGATTACCATTGGCGCTATTATCAGGGCGATGGAGGGACCGATCATCCCGATTTTCTGCGTTGGAAGCAGCCCGCGGGAGATCTGCATTGAAGAGCCTCACTGCTGCCTGCGAGACATCTGGGCCGAGGTGCGCAACGCAGTGAGCCACATTGTCGACCACACCTCCCTGGAAGACCTCTGCGGACAGATCCGTGCGAAACAGGAGCGAGGGGGGGTCAGCTACCAGATCTAACCTATCTGGGCTGCCTGGAGACTGGATACGTAGATGCCACGGTTGGTTCGAAACGTCCTGGAGCTGATTGGCGACACGCCGCTGGTTCAGTTGCGGCGGATACCGCATCCTGGATCGGCCAGCATTCTCGCCAAGCTGGAATCGCTCAATCCGGGCGGAAGTGTGAAGGATCGGATCGCCCTGGCGATGATCGAGGAGGCGGAGCGAAGCGGGCGTCTGAAGCCGGGTGACACGATCGTCGAACCGACCTCCGGTAATACCGGAATCGGACTCGCGATGGTGGCTGCCGTCAAAGGATACCGCCTGATCCTGACGATGCCGGAGGACATGAGCGCAGAGCGGCGGAAGTTAGTCGGTCGTTTCGGGGCCGAAGTGATTCTGACCCCGGCCATCGAGGGGATGAGCGGCGCGGTCTACGCGGCAGAATCGCTGGTGGCGCAACATCCCGGTTACTTCATGCCGCAACAGTTTATGAATCCGGCCAACCCGGCCGTTCATCGGCTTACGACGGCGCAAGAGATTCTGAAAGCGACCGATGGCCAGGTCGATGCCTTTGTGGCCGGTGTCGGGACCGGCGGGACGATTACCGGGGTGGGTGAGGTGCTCAAAAGGGAAGTTCCCGGCGTTCAGGTAATTGCGGTGGAGCCGGCCAGATCCCCCGTGTTACAGGGGGGCAGGGCGAGGCCGCATGGCATTCAGGGGATCGGCGCGAGCTTTGTCCCCGGTGTACTGAACATGCAAGTCGTTGATGAAGTTGTTGCGGTAGCGGACGAGGACGCCTATCGGATGGCCTCTCGTCTGGGCAAAGAGGAGGGCCTGCTGGTGGGGATCTCAGCCGGGGCCAACGTCTTCGCCTCGGTCGTGGTCGCCCAACGGCTTGACAGCAAAAAGGTTGTGGTCACAATCCTCCCCGACACGGGGGAGCGATACTTATCGGTCCCACTGTAACCTACAAAGGGGCAAAACGAATGAATGCCTGCCGTGATATGAAGATCTCTCAACCGCGCACATCAGCGGACAGCGACCGCAGTGTGGCGATCCGCGTCTACATCCCGACTCCGTATCGAGGACTGACTCAAAACCAGCCTCGTGTCGAAGGGCGAGGAGATGATCTGGTAGAGCTTCTGGAGGATTTGGACCGACGCTTTCCAGGGATTCATGGGCGTGTGTTCGATCAGATGGGCGAACTCCACCGTCACCTCAATATCTATGTCAACAATGTGGCGGTAGAGGAATTAGGAGGGAAGCGGACCGCGCTCAAGGATGGAGACGAGGTGGCGTTGATTACGGCCATGGCAGGAGGCGCCGGACCGTTCAATGAAGAGCAGATCCGCCGTTACAGTCGCCATATCATCCTTCCCGAGGTGGGCGGGAAGGGGCAGCGCAAACTGTTGAACAGTTCGGCGCTGCTTGTCGGCGCGGGCGGTCTGGGATCCCCTGCGGCCCTCTACCTGGCGGCTGCCGGTGTGGGTCGCCTCGGCATCATCGACGCCGATGTGGTGGACTTGAGCAACCTGCAGCGCCAGATTCTTCACCACATGGATGATGTGGGCCGGCCGAAGGTGATCTCAGCGGTCGAGGCGATCGGTCAGATCAATCCCGATGTAAAGGTGGAGCCGTTTCAAGCGGTTCTCTCCTCGGAGAACGCGAAGGAGGTTATCAGTCAGTACGATCTGGTGGTAAATGGCTGCGATAATTTTCCGACGCGATACCTGGTGAACGACGCCTGCGTGCTGCTCAAGAAACCGCTTGTAGACGGGAGTATCTTTAAGTTTGAAGGACAGGTGACGGTCTTTGTCCCCGGTCAAGGCTGCTATCGCTGTCTGTACCCCGCCCCTCCGCCCCCAGGGCTTGTGCCGAGCTGTCAGGAGGCCGGTGTGCTGGGTGTGCTGTGCGGCATTGTCGGCAGCCTGCAGGCGATTGAGGCGATCAAGCTGCTGCTCGGGATCGGCGACTCGCTGGCCGGGCGGCTGCTCTTCTTCGATTCGTTGGGGATGGAGTTCAGGCAGGTCAAGGTGCGGCGCGACTCCGACTGTCCGGTCTGCGGAGACGATCCGACCATCACCGATCTGATCGATTATCACGAATTCTGTGGAGTGCCTGGCGGTGGTCACTGAGGTTGCGAACGGCACAGCCATGGTCCGGATGATGGGCCTTGGTCTCGTTGTAGGGGTCGCCTTCGGATACGCCCTGCAGCGCGGTCGCTTCTGCATGAACTCGACGTTTCGCGATATCCTGTTGGCGCGGGATCTCACCCTGCTGCGGGCCTACTTGCTGGCGCTGTTGATCCAGATGGTCGGGGTGAGAGCGATGGCGGCGTTCGGTCTGTTCGGGTTAGGCGTGACGCCCTTTTTCTGGATGGCGACACTGTTTGGCGGATTTGTCTTTGGCCTTGGTATGGCGTTGTCCGGCGGGTGCGCGAGCGGGAGCACCTACCGGTCCGGTGAGGGGATGGTAGGCTCCATCATCGCGCTGCTCGGCTTTGTGTTCGGGATGACCATGACGAATGACGGTGTGTTGGTGCCGGTACAGGCGGCCTTTCGAAGTTGGGTCGTTGAGATCGACGGGCAGCCTGCGACGCTGGATCGCCTCTTGGGCGTAAGCCCATGGATACTGGTTGTGATGTTTGTGACGGTTGGCGGATGGTGGCTTGCGAAAAGCCCGTCCGGCGGCTACCAGAGAGGATGGAGCTGGGCAAGGAGCGGCATGACCATCGGCCTGATCGCGACGGCTGCCTGGCCGATCTCCGCCCTGACCGGACGGGAGTACGGTCTCTCGATCACCGAGCCGATTCGAACCATCTCGGGATTCCTGTTTACGGGTGAGACCGACCGGCTCACCTGGGGAAGTTTTATGTGGGTCGGGCTTGTTGCGGGCGCGCACGTGGCGGCGCGGTCGCATGGAGAGTTTGCCTGGCGTGCTCCCGGCGCTCAACGTCTGCTTCAGGCGCTTGTGGGGGGGCTGCTGATGGGTATGGGTGCGGGGATTGCGGGTGGCTGTAACATCGGTCACGCACTGACCGGCGTTCCACTCTTTGGGCTGAGCAGTATGACGGCGACCCTCAGCATTATGGTGGGTGTCTGGGTGGGAGCCTATCTATTATTCGGCAGTGTGGCGTTTGAGCGCGGAGCGCGAAGCGTCCAGCGGGCGTAGCGTCTCCCGATTGTAGAGTCGATCGGAGAATGGTGGAGAAGGCGATGGCGAAGTATTCGCTTGATGTGACCGGAGAGATCTGTCCGTATCCGTTGATGCTGACCAAGCAGAAGATGGGGACGCTGGCGTCCGGCGATCAGTTGGCAGTGATGGTCGATTACGCAAAATCGGTCGAAGACATCCCCCGGTGGGCAAAAGAAGAGGGGTACTCGGTCCTTGCCATCTTGGAAGCGGGGAGAACGCAGTGGGAAATCGTCCTGGAAAAAGCATAAGCATTCGTGGAGGAGGTCAACATGAGTAGGGCGCCTGAGCAGACGGTTGAGTCGCTCGATCTGAAGGGCGAGGTCTGCCCCTACACGTTTGTGAAGACCAAATTGGCATTGGAGGAGCTACAGAGTGGTCAGGTGCTGAGGGTTATTGTAGACAACCCTGGCTCTGCGGCAAACGTTCCCAGGAGCCTGCACAGTGAAGGGCATGTGGTTGTCGATGTAACGCAACTGAATGACACTGACTGGGCGATTACAGTGAAAAAGGCCTGATCTGCCGGGGTAGAGTGGGCCGGGGACGAGACAGCCGACCTGCCTGTGCGGTGCACGCAGGCAGGTAAAGAGGACATGGATGAAATCAGAAGATATTCTTGATGCAATCGGGAACACACCGCTGGTGGAACTGCCGCGGATGAGTCCCAAGAAAGGGGTTCGGATCTTTGCCAAACTGGAGGGAGCCAACCCGACGGGCAGTCTGAAGGATCGAATCGTAAAATACATGATCGAGCAGGCCGAGCGGAGCGGCGAGCTGACGAAGGACAAAACGATTCTGGAGCCGACAAGCGGCAACACCGGTATCGCCTTGGCCATGATCGGGCGGAGGAAGGGGTATAAGGTCAAGGTGGTGATTCCTGAAAACGCCACCACGGAGCGACGCCAGCTTCTGGAGATCTTCGGCGCCGAGTTGATCTATTCTGATGGGACGAAAGGCAGCAACGGCGCCATTGAGTTGGCTCAAAAACTGGTGGCGCAGGATCCGACCCTCTATATGCCCTTTCAGTACGGCAATCCGGCCAACCCGATGGCTCACTACGAAACAACCGGAGCAGAGATCCTGAACGATCTCCCGAAGGTCGATATCTTTGTGGCCGGCCTTGGGACCGGCGGAACGCTGATGGGTGTCGGTCGACGGCTGAAGGAACATGACCCCAAAACCAAGGTCATTGCCGTGGAGCCTCATCCTGGCGATCTGGTCCAGGGACTTCGGAGTCTGGATGAGGGTTTTATCCCCCCGATTCTCGACACGAGCCTCCTGGACGGCAAGATCATGGTTGATTCCCGCTGCGCGTTTGCCGCTACCAGAGATCTGACCAACAAGGAAGGGATCTTTGCGGGCGTCTCCTCCGGAGCTGTTGTGCATGTGGCGATCAGGATGGCACACCGTATGGAGAAGGGCAACATCGTGGTGATCCTCTGCGATACCGGATGGAAGTATATCAGTCTGGGTGTCTGGCACAAGGAGTTCCCGGAGATGGGCGAGAATATGTACAGTCACCTCTGGTGGTAAGATGGTCCTCACCGAACGGGAACTGAATGAGATCTTTGCGCACGCCGGAGAGGCGTATCCTGAAGAGGCCTGCGGAATCGTTATAGGCAAGCCGGGCGATTCGAATACGAACCTGGTTCGCAGATGTGGAAATCTCGCGAACCAGTATCACGAGGACGATCCGATCCGGTATCCGAGAGATGCAAGGACCGCCTACATCATGGACCCGAGGGACCTGCTGCGGGTTCAAAGTGAAGCGGATGCGAAAGGCTTCGAATTCGTCCTTCTCTATCATTCACACCCGGACCATGAAGCTTACTTCTCCGAGACTGATCGAGAGCTGGCGTTGTTTGACGGTGAACCGATGTGGCCTCAGTTACGCTATCTCGTGGTATCAGTCAAAAATGGAAAGGTATCGTACTTTAAGGTATTTGGTTGGGACTCCATCACAAAACAGTTTGCAGAACCATCCGCTGCCTTTCAACTGAACGATCAGCCTCTTTTTCAGAGTCTCTTGAGGGAATGACACGTGGTGTGCGGGGCGTTCGAAACCGAGCCGGATAGTCGAAGGATAAACGGAAGCGAAGGGCATGATGAGCCTTGACGCCGGGCAAATCACGCTCATCAGCATCACGCTCTTCGCGGCCACCGTCAATGGGGCGCTGGGATACGGGTTTTCATCGCTGACCGTCCCGGTTGCCCTCATCTTTTATTCCAACAGGATCCTGAATCCGGCCTTGGTGTTGGTGGAGGTGGCGCTCAACAGCTACGTGCTGCTCGTCAATCGACGGAGTATCCCGAAGATCTGGAAGAGGGTGCTGCCGATTGTGTGTGGCCTCATTCCAGGCGTCATCGTGGGGAGCTATACCCTCTCGATGGCGAGCCCGGAATGGCTGAAGCTGATCACCTATCTCATCGTACTGCCTTTGATCCTGCTGCAGGCGGCAGGGATAAGACGGCCGATCCGGTCCGAACAGCTCATTGGTGTTCCGTTCGGCGTTGGCGTTGGCGTTCTCTATTCAACAACCACCATCTCTGGTCCTCCGCTGGCACTTCTGTTTAACAACCAGGGCTTTGTCAAAGGCGAGTTTCGAGCCGCCATTGGCCTGATCAGAATGGTCGAATCGACCGTCACAGCGACGGCGTATTATTTTCTGGGAGTGTATACTGCGGGAAGCGCAGGGCTCCTGTGGTCGATCGTTCCAAGCGTCGCCCTCGGGATCCCGATAGGGGCCTACATCATCAGCCAGATGAATGCTGAAACATTTCGAAGAATATGTATGAGCTTCGATGCCTGGGTAGTAGGTTTCGGCCTATCCAAGGTACTGATCGATCTGAAATTGACGACCAGCCCGAGTGGTTACATTGTCTGGCTGGCCGTTATCCTGACTGATCTGACGTTACTCTATGGCTTTTTTATGAGGGGACCGGAGATCGCGACGGCCGCCTTAGCTGTCGATGTCCCTGACGGTAGTTCCAGACTCATACCGCAAAAAGCGCCGGCTGTGACCCCGGATGATCTGTCGACATAGGTCTATCTCTAAGCAGTTGGCGGACGGTGGTAACTACTCAGGTAGATAGACTGTAGTCTTTTAGACTGTAGGAACGCGCACAGATGAGCCAGGCGTTTCCGAATGCGACGCGAAAATGATGGAGACCGAAAAGGTTCTGGGCACCTTGATTCGGTCCATGCGCAACGACTAACAGCCTACAGCCTAAACACCTTGTAGTTACGGAGAGGGTAATCATGAATGATGAGCGCGAGTTGGAAACGGCTGAGCAGCCATTAAATAATTCGATTGCGTCGGGCGAACGGATCGATCAAAGGAAGGCGGAGTCCGCCAACGGGTCGTCCTGGGCCAGTGAGGGGGATATCGACACCTTCGATCAGTTCGTCCAGAGATTTTGGAAAGGGGAGATCTCCCCGGAAGAATTCAAGCGGTTCCGCCTGCAGAACGGGATCTTCGGACAGCGGCAGGAAG
>JACPQW010000172.1 GCA_016190285.1 Candidatus Methylomirabilis oxygeniifera | reverse complement strand
CTCCCAGCCTGGCCGTAATGAACAGATCCCGGTGGCTTGGGTCAATCATCGCGCCCACTCTCTTCGGGTTGCTGCTGGCGATGACCTCCTCCTCATTGCTGACGATAGAGATCTCATTCACGCCTTTTCGTTGCAGGCGGTTGACATAGTCCTGGAGACGCGCCTCATCGGTCCGCTCCTGGGAGGTGAGGCGCTCGACGCTGATCTGAATCGCGGTGGACAGATCCATCGTGTGTTTCTCCACCTGCTCGATCAGCGCCAGCTCTGCGTGCCAATACAACGCGAACAGCGAGGCGAACGTCAGCAGCAGGAGGGAGAACATCATCAGGAGCAGTTTCGCCCTCAGCCCAAGATTATCGAACAACCCTTTCACACTCGAACTCTCCCCGGACTCCAGACAGCGCAGCCGACCGCTGCAACGAAAATATTCATCTTATCGGAAACGCTGAATCTTGTAAAGCTGATAGGGGGCAGAGGGCTCCTCTCTGTAGTAGTCTGGACAAGGACGTATCTTATGGGTAAGAACGAAACGGAATTGCCCGACAGGACTCGAAAAGACTGGGGAGGCTGGCCGCAAGACTCTACAAATCATTCCCCGCGTACGACAGGTTGAAGCTTTTATTGACGAGCGGAAAATCCGGCACGATGTTTTTCAGAATGGCATAATGAAGCGCCGGCCAGTTGGCGAATGACGGATCTTTGATCTTTGCGCGCGCAAGCCGATTCTGCTCGCCGGCGACAAGCCAGTGCCAGATCGGCCCGCGCCACCCCTCAACCAGACCGAACCCGCTCGCGCCCGCCGGCAATGCCGGGAGCGGCGCCGAGACCTTACCCTCGGGGATCTCGCCCAATGCGCGCATGATCAGATGAGCGGCCTCGCGCGCCTCCTCTACCCGCACCATCAGTCGCGCCCAGACATCGCCTTCACTGTACACCGGCACATGCGGCGGCAGATCCGCATACGCGGCAAAGGGATGATCCCGTCTGGCATCCCGATCGATCCCACTGGCGCGCGCCGCCGGCCCGACGACCTGCAGCTCGCGCGCGGTCTGATTCGACAAGCGCCCTGTCCCGTGCAGGCGGTCCAGCACCAGACCGTTATTCAGCGCGATCCCGACCACGTCGTCGAAGTCACTGACCGCGCGCCTCACCGTCTCCCGGGCATCGGCGATCTGCTCTGCCGTGAAATCACACCTTACGCCGCCCGCGATGAGCGTCCCGCGAAGCAGGCGATGGCCGGCTAATCGGGCATTCAGACGCAGTATATCTTCACGAATCCTCATGGCATGCGCATTCGCGACCGCAAAGCCGGTATCCGTGCAGATCGCGCCGACATCCGCGATGTGATTGTAGAGCCGTTCCAATTCAAGCAGCGCCACACGCAGGTAGGCTGCGCGAGGCGGGATCTGTAGTCCCGTCAGCGATTCGAGCGCCTGGCAGAACGCAAGCGCGTGCGCCACGCTGCTGTCGCCGGAAATCCGTTCAGCCAGTTCCACCCCGCGGATGAGCGGGACTGTCTCAAAGAGCCGCTCGATCCCCTTGTGCACGAAATAGAGCCGGGACTCGAGATTCACGATGGTCTCACCCTCAACACTGAATCGGAAATGGCCCGGCTCGATGATGCCCGCATGCACCGGGCCGACGGTGATCTCATGGATCCCCTCGCCCTCCACGCGGTGAAACGGGAAGGGCGTACCATCATCCGCAAATGCAGGGGGCGATGGGGCGTCCTTCAGCAGCGGGTGATAGGCTGCGGGCCAGAACTGATGCAACGGCAGACGACGTAGGTCGGGATGACCGGTCGGCAGGAGGCCAAACAGATCATGCATCTCGCGCTCGAAGCGACTGGCCAGATACCAGCGCGTTGCAAGCGACGGAAATCGACGGTCGTTCTCCGGGACTGCCACCGACGCGACGATGAACAGATCCACGCCTTCGAGTTCGAAGAGGTAGCGCAGCGTAAAGGTCCCGCGCTCTGCGCGTGTATCCTCCGCCACGATCAGTTCAGGCGTTGCGCAAAACCTGTCATGCACATACTCGGCAAACGGAGGTATCTCATCCCGTTCGATGTTGAGTCGCACCTCCCGCGGAGGGTACACCCGAAGGTCGGTCAGCTTCAGCGCCGTTGCACGAAGCTGCCTGGCGACACCGTTCAGATCAGGCATGGGCCACTCCGAGCACCCTCAGCGCCTGTTCGAGGGCCTCAGCCACTGCGTGCGGGAACGTCAGCCCGAGTACAAGCAATAAGGAGAAATTGACCACCAGCGGTGCCAGCGACCATCTGAGCGGATCCCCGTGTTCCATATTATCCGGGGGCGCTCCGTAGAGCATCTGGTTCACGCTGCCGAGCATGCCGGCGAACACGACGGCGAGCAGCGCTACCCCCAGAATGACGACCCACAGAGGTCCGCTCTCCACGCCCGCGCGAAAGATAAGGAACTCACTGATGAACAGCCCGAAGGGGGGCAGGCCCAGCAGCGCAAGCGTGCCCGCTGCAAATGCGCCGGCCGTCAACGGCGATGCCCGCAACAGCCCGCGCACCCGGCGAAGATCGGTGGTCTGATATTTCAGCAGGATATTTCCCGACAGGATAAACAACAACGACTTTGACAGCGCATGATTAATCACGTGCAGGAGCGCGCCCAGTACGCCCCAGTAGCCCCCAAATCCTAATCCCATGCAGATCACGCCGACGTGTTCGACGCTTGAATAGGCCAGCATGCGCTTGTAATTGCGCGGTACAATGAGAAAGGTCGCGGCTACTGTCAGCGAGAGCAGCCCGATGCCTAAAAGCCAGGGGCCGGCGAAGTGCGCGCCGACTGCGATGTCTGTCACCACCTTGAAACGCATCAGCGCGTAGAGTCCCACGTTGAGCAGGACGCCGGACATCAATGCGCTGATCGGAGCAGGCGCCTCACTGTGGGCATCCGGCAGCCACGTATGCATCGGCGCCAGGCCGGCCTTTGTCCCGTAGCCGATGAGGATGAAGGCGAAGGCGAGCCGGACGACCTGGGGATTCAGCGATGATGCGGCGGCTCGGAGAGAGGTCCAATTCACCGCAATCTCGCCGGCGCGCGAGGCGCCGGCGTAATACATCAGCGCCGTGCCGATAAAGGCGAGCGCGATACCTACCGAAGAGAGGATGAGGTATTTATAAGCTGCCTCCAACGACTTGGGCGTGTTATGCAGGTTCACCAGAAAGGCTGTCGCTAATGTCGTCCCTTCAATCGCCACCCACATGATGCCAAGGTTATCGGTTGTGACTGCCAGGAGCATGGTAAAGATAAAGACGTGAAACAGCGCGAAGAAACTGCGTACGCGGGTCAGATGGGTGTCGTCATATTCCGCCCGGATATAGCCAAGCCCGTACAGCGCGGCGATCGCCCCCAACAGGGTGATCACGACAACCATCAACGCCGAGAGCCCGTCTGCGCGAAGCAGTCCCCAGACGGCAGTGGGTATATCACCCCGCCATACCCGCGCAGCAACCATGAGACCGACGGCCAGCCCGCTAAGCGCCGCGAGCGCGTGGATGTACTCGAGCCACGCCCGCGGGCGTACCAGTACCAGGAGGGCCGCAGCGGCCAGCGGCATCAGCACCAGTGCGATAAGCATCACCCCTTCAGCCTCCCCAATCGGTCCACCTCAATCGAATCAAAATTCTCTTTGATGCGATAGATGAATACCTCCATGATCAGCACGGCCACCAGCACATCAAGGAATACCCCCATCTCCACGATGAACGGCACCCCATAGGTGGCCAGCAGCGCAAGCAGGAATATGCTGTTCTCCAGCATTAAGAAGCCGAGGATCTGCGTCAGTGCGCGTCGGCGATTCACCATCACAAAAAAGCCGATGAGGACGCCGGCAAAGGCGATCGGAATCGCCTCAGCGGTAGGGAGCGGATTTGATGCAGCGACGGGGGCCATCACGTAAAATGCGATCACCACCAGGCCCCCGCACACCACCAGCGTCGCGGGCGTGCCCAGATATGGCAAGGCGGCCCGCTGCAAACCGATCTTGGCCACCGCGCGATTGAGTACACGCGGAATGACGACGACCTTTAAGAGCGCCAGCGCCAGCGCGACACTGGCCAATTCAACGCTTCTCGTGAATGCGGCGACGACCCCAGCCAGAATGGCCAAGGCCAGCGATTGGACCGCGAAGAGTCGGACCTGGCCGGCCAGGTCCCGGCGTACGATCAGCAGAAATGCCGCTCCCAGCGTCGCGAACGAGAGTAACGTCACCAGCTTTGGAAAGAGTTCGGTCACCATTCACCCAACCTATTTGACGAACAAAAACGAGATGACCGCCAACAGGGCGAGCGCAAACGATCCGCTCAGCAGCGCCGGCAGGCGGAACAGCCGCAACTTGGCCACCGCCGTTTCGAGTACCGCGATCCCTACTGCAAGCGCGCCTATCTTCATAGCCAGCGCCACAAAGGCCACAGCCAGCGCGAACGGGGTGATCGCCAGCGCAACGCCCCACGGAAAGAATAAGTTCGAGAGCAGCGCCAGGAAGATCAGCAACTTCATCCCTGCCGCCCACTCGATCAGCATGAGGTACCGCCCCGAGTACTCCAGCACCATCGCCTCATGAATCATCGTCAGCTCCAGGTGCGTTGCGGGATTGTCAACCGGCAATCGCCCCGTCTCTGCAAGCGCCACGATGAAGAACGCCATAAATGCCAGCAGATGTCCGGGGGTCAGCAGCAAAAGCGAATCGGCCGCGCCGCGCCTGATGATCTCATCGAGACCGGTATTGCCGGCCCGTAAGGCTATCGCGAAGATCGCAATCATGACGGTCGGCTCAGCCAGCGCGGCCACGGCCATCTCACGGCTCGATCCCATGCCGCCGAACGCACTTCCGGCATCCAGACCCGCCAGGGTCAGAAAGAAGGTGCCGAGCAGGAACAGGTACATCAGCACGATGATGTTACCGAGAAAACCGAGTGGCGTCTGGGTTGTGAGCAGCGGAACAAGAAGCGCGGAGAGCAGCATCGTTGCCGCAAGCAGGTACGGAGTGAACCGACAGATCCACGAGGTGGTCTCCGACACGACCGCCTCTTGAGCCAGAAGCTTGTGTAGATCGGCGTATGGCTGCAGCAGGCCGGCGCCTCGCCGACCCTGGAGTCTGGCTTTCACCCGCCGAACCAGCCCCACCAGAAGCGGTGCGCCAAGTCCGACGATGAGTAATTGGATCACTTCGATCAGGATCTGTGTGAGCATCCGCTCGCTAACCCGCCAGCGCCAGCAGGACCACCAGCGCCATAAAGATATACAACAAATACAGATGCACGTTCCCCGACTGGACAATACGCGCCCGCTGCGCGCCGCGTTGTATCAGCTTGGACATCGGGCCATACAGCGCGTCCTCGAATATGGAGCGCGTCTCATTGCGGTAGGCGATGGTCTCCACGAACATTCGGGATTCCGGATGGAACTGGATGTCCAGCTCCTTCACCGGACGATACAACAGACCAAACACGCGCTTGAACGGATTGGCGAATGCCGTCGCGGTATATTCAAAGCGCGACGTCTGCAACGCGCGCCCGCACCCCCATGTCTCGTACGCGCGCCACGCCGCGTTCGCGCCGATGATGCGCAAGGCAGTGACAACCAGCGCACACAACGAGACCAGCGCGACCGCGATCCACAGCGGCGATACGACGGCGAACGCATCATTCGCGACAATGACGTTCCAGTTGAAATGCACGTCCGCCTGCGCGCCTGTCAGATCGGCTACTGTCGTATTTAAGAGGCGCACAATGCCCACCGGCGCGACCCCGAGCGCCAGGCATGCGACCGCCGATAGCCCCATCGCTCCGCGCATCATCCACGGCGCCTCCCGCGCCTGCTCGGCCCGTTCGCTGCGCGGGAGCGCCAGAAAGGTAATACCGAAGGCCTTCACGAAGCAGGCTGCCGCGAGCCCACTGGTGAGCGCGAGCGCGGCGATCGACAGCGCGAAGAGCAGATTGGTTCCTGTTGCCGAGATCTGGAAGCTGAGAAGCAACGATTGAAACATCAGCCACTCACTGATAAAGCCGTTGAACGGCGGCAGCGCCGCAATCGCCACCGATCCGACAAGGAAATAGGCGGCAGTCTGCGGCATCCGCTTGATAAGGCCGCCCATCTCCTCTATATTGCGGGTTCCGGTCGCATGCACAACGGCGCCGGCGCCCATGAAGAGGAGGGGCTTAAACATGGCGTGATTCACTGTGTGGTACAGACTCGCAACCAGCGCCAGCGAGGCCAGGGTGTCGAGATGGTAACTCTGGAACAGCATCCCCGCCCCCACCCCGAGCAGAATGATGCCGATATTCTCGACGCTGGAGTACGCGAGCAGGCATTTGAGATCGGACTCCACCAACGCATACAGTACGCCGAGCACCGCGCTCACCGCCGCGACAACCAGTATTGCGCCGCCCCACCAGGATGCGCCGACCCCGAGCCAATCGAACCCGATCCGGATAAGCCCGTAGACACCAAGTTTGATCATCACCCCCGACATCATGGCAGAGACGTGACTGGGCGCTGCCGGATGGGCCTTTGGGAGCCAGACATGCAAGGGCACCACGCCTGCCTTTGCCCCAAAACCGAGCGCCAGCAGGACGAATACCGCATGGCGCATTGGGCCGCTTAATGTCGCCGATGCGGCGTGCCATTCACTCAGGTTCATCGTATCGGTCCCATGCGCCATGATGAGAAAGCCGACCAGCAGACACGCGAAGCCTGCGTGTGTCATCACCAGATAGATCCAGCCCGCATGCTGCGTGTCCCTATGCTCAGCCTCTGTCATCACGAGGAAATACGACGCCAGCGACATCGCCTCCCACATGACCAGAAAAGTCAGTACGTTGCGGGCCAATACGACGAGCACCATCCCGGCGAGGAAGGCGTTGAACCCGAGCCCCATCCCCGCCAGTGACGATTTTCCTTCATAGGCGCGGGTATAAGTGATGGCATAGGCTGTAGATGGGATCGCTGCGACCGCGATCACCAGGACAAAGAACGCGCTGAGGCGATCCATGCCGAGGGAGAGTCCGCCGATAGGCAGGAGCGCCGGGATCATCACATCCAGCGTGCCGCCCGCCAGGCCTGCCGCACCGAGCGCCAGGGCGCCTACGGCGCCGATCAGCGCGCACGCGTGCCCCGCTAATCGCGAGACGTGCGGGCAGCGCGCCGCCAGCACGGCCCCTGCTGCGCCGGCGCCGAAGCCCCCGAGCGTCAGGAGCAGCAGGTTCAGCGTCATCGCTTCACTGAGCGCCATCGTCACTCACTGGACCATCTGTGGACCGAACGGACTGAGGGTTATCCCGCATATCGAGTGCTGCCAGGATCCCGGCCAGGATCATCGACGGCGGTGGCGGGCAGCCGCCGACGACCACATCGACCGGCACAATGGCCGACACCGGTCCCACCACTCCATAGCCGCCTGCAAAGATTCCGCAATCCCTGGCGCAGTCGCCGACGGCGACGACGATCTTTGGGCCGGGGGTTGCGTCATAGGTCCGTTTGAGGGGGTCGGCCATATTGCGTGTTACCGGGCCCGTGACCAGCAGGCAATCCGCATGGCGCGGTGAGGCGACGAAATGCATTCCAAACCGCTCTAAGTCATAGTAGGGATTATTCAGCGCCCCGATCTCCAACTCGCACCCGTTGCACGAGCCCGCATCCACTTCCCGGATGTGGAGCGAGCGGCCGAAGAGTCGTCTCGCACGCTCATCGACCTGCCGCGCGATGGCCTCGATCTGTGCGTCGTCATACGTCCTGACCACCGGCTCGGTCACCACCGGTGTCGTCCAGATTTTGTTCCAGAGTGCCAGCATCTCAGTCTAAGTGCTCCTGCGACCTCACTGCCGCGATCCTCTTATCTCTCTCCGCGGCGCTTGGGCGTCTGCGCCTGTTCGAGTCGTATCTCTTCAAGCATCCCGCGAACACCGATCAGGTGGTTGTTGAAGATCTCTCTCGCCGCATCGAGCAGTTTAAAGATGGCCGAGTCGCTGACGGAATAGTAGACGTTTGACCCCTCTTTGCGGGTCACCACGATCCCCTTATTGCGAAGGACTGCAAGCTGCTGCGAGGCGTTGGCCGGCTCAATCGAGAATCGCTGGCTGATCTCGTTCACCGTCAGCTCTCCCAGCCGCAACGCATCCAGGATCGAGATCCTCAGCGGGTGCGCCAGCGCCTTGAAGAAATCGGCCTTGAAGTTACTCAGTTGTTGTCTCACGGCTTTTAATATCCACACCATTGCGTATTATCGCATCTGCAAATATTCCTATATATATATGCTCTTCGCTCGGGTTCGTCAAGTGCTAACGTCGGCCGTGGTCTTTATCGTTTCCAAATACACATACTTTTGGGATACTCACACAGACGATCATTGAGACACGAGGCGCTCATGGGCGAGTGGATACGACGGCGAATCGAGAGAACCTATCGGCCCGGCGAAGGGCGTGAGGCGAGACACGGTATTCTGAGCGCGACCCTCCTGCGCCTGATACGGGAAGAGCCGCTGCGCGAACGGACCGTTCTGGATGTCGGATGCGGCAATGGGCGCTTGACCTTTGCGCTGGCAGAAGAGGCCGGTCGGATTATCGGGATCGACTGGTCGGATCAGGCTGTCGAGCAGGCGAGCCGGCATGCGCGCAGCCTCGGCCTTGACCATATCACCTTTGTGCGCTGCGATGCGGAGCGGATCGACTACGGGGAGCTTGGTCCGATCGATCTGGTGGTCGCCCACCTGTGCATGTCCGACGAGATCATTCGACGAGCGGCCGCAGTCCTGGCGTCGGGCCGCTGCATCGCCTTTTCGACCCTTCACCGAGACCAATGGCAGGAGAGCGGCAGGAGTTCCCGATTTGCCTACGGAGAACAGGATGTCGAAGCGGCGCTCGCAGCAGCGGGATTCGAGCCCGTCTATCTCGGGGTCGAGCATGAGACGCTGTCCTTTGCCGCTGCCGCTGACGCCATGGCCTACCTGGAGGATTCGGGTCTCATCAGCAAATGGAAGGCAGAGGACCGCTGGGAGGGGTTTCTTGCGTATCTGGAGCGCGGTGGGAGAGAGCTGACGATCAGGGCCCGGGTGACTGTGAAAGCGCGCAAGCGATAAGCGCCTGTGTAATCTCCGCCTGCACGTCGGGATCGGTCTCGCGAGCGCACGCTTCATCGAGCGCCGTACGCGCCTCCGTCGTGCCGATCCGTCCCAGGGCCCAGGCGACATGACCCCGGACCAGGGACTCCGAATCGGAGAGGAGCTTCGCCAGGGCCGGGACCGACTCCTTGGAGCCCAGGTTGCCAAGCGCGACGGCCACGTTTCGCAGAAAGCCGCGCCGCTTTGAACGCTTAATGGGGCTTCCCTTGAACCGCGACCGAAACTGTTCGTCGTCGAGCGCAAGGAGGGGGATCAGCTCCGGCGCATGCAAGCCCTCACGGGGCTGAAAAGTGGGCTCTGCCGAGACCCCGATATTGATATTATACGGGCAGACCTCCTGGCAGATATCACAGCCAAAGATGTGATCGCCGATCAACGGACGCATCTCAGTCGGGATGCCGCCCTTCAACTCGATTGTCAGGTACGAGATGCAGCGACGGGCATCCAGCCGATATGGGCCGACAAAGGCGTCAGTCGGACAGGCCTTCAGGCACAGATCGCTCGAGCCGCACCGATTCCGGATCGGCTGGTCCGCCGGCAGTTCGAGGTTCAGGATCAGCTCGCCCAGAAAAAAATATGAGCCATGCTTCGGGGAGATG
>JACPQW010000159.1 GCA_016190285.1 Candidatus Methylomirabilis oxygeniifera | reverse complement strand
GCCTGGGTCTGATCTTCCTGATGGCCGTTGGGCCGCTGATCGCCTGGCGACATGCCTCGGTTGAGAGCCTGCGCCGCACCTTTGCCGGACCCTTGTGTCTCAGCATCGTGGGCACAGGCCTCTGCTGGTTCCTTGGGGTGCGGGGGTTGTATCCGCTGCTGGCCTTCGGCCTCAGCCTGTTTACCGCCATTACGGTGTTTCAGGAGTTTGCCCGTGGCGCCAGGGTACGGCGCCGCAACACAGGAGAGGGGTATCTGACCGCGCTCTCGAAACTGACCAGCCGTGGACGGCGGCGCTATGGCGGCCTCATTGTCCACCTTGGAGTGGCGTTGATCGTCATCGGGATCACGGCTTCGTCAATCTTCAAGCTGGAGCTGGAGGTCACGCTGAAGCCGGGTGAGTCGCTTCAGCTTGGCCGGTATCAGGTGCGATTTGACGAGCTTAGTGCCTGGCAAGAACCGCATCGCTTCGTGGTGCAGGGGAACTTTACGATCTTCAACTCGGACCAGAAGGTCGCCGAGATGCGGCCCGCCAAGCGGTTCTACCCGGCCGAGCAGCAGCCGATCGGCACGGTCGATGTCCGCTCGACCATGCGGGAGGATCTCTACCTGGTCCTCTCGTCGTTTGCGAAGGATGGAACCTCCGCTACCGTAAAGGCGCTGGTTCGCCCGCTGGTGATGTGGATCTGGGTCGGCGGCTGGGTGATGGTCCTGGGCTCGCTGATCGCGATCTGGCCGGACCGACGACGGGCCGTTGCTGCCGATGTAGCGGAGGAGTATGTGGCATGGCAACCTGGAAGAAGCTAAGCCTGCTCCTCAGCATTATCCCGATCCTCCTGCTTCTGGCCTACGGCTTCAAAACCAACCCGAGGGAGGTGCCGTCACCGCTGGTGGGGCGTCAGGCGCCTCCGTTCGCCATGACCATGTTTGACGGAAGCAGTAACAGCCTGGAGGCGCTCCGCGGAAAGCCCGTGGTCCTGAACTTCTGGGCCTCCTGGTGTTTCCCGGCATGTTACGAGGAGGCGCCGTACCTGGAGGCTGCCTGGCAAGCCTACCGGGATCGTGGGCTGATCGTCATCGGGGTAGATATACAGGATCGGGATGCTGACGCGAAGGCATTTATTGAACGGTTCAAGCTCAGCTTTCCAAACGCTCCAGACCCTCAGGGAAAGATCACGATTGACTATGGCGTCTATGGTGTGCCGGAAACCTTTTTTATCAAGCGGGACGGTACAATTCATTACAAGCATGTCGGGGCGCTCGACGCGAAAGTACTCAAGGCAAAGATCGATGAGATGCTCTGATTTTACGTTCAAGGTTCAACGTTGAAGGTTCAAGGTCCGACCTGACAAAGAGATTACGTATGCGTAAAACATTCCTCGCGTTGTTGATCGCAGGAGTCCTTGTGGCGGCATGGGCATCGGCCGCGCTCGCGGGCAGCCTGGAGGAGCAGACGCTGCGGTTAGCCGCTGAGTTGCGTTGTCCAGTGTGTCAGAACCTTTCGGTGGCCGACTCGCCCTCAGAGATGGCCACTCAGATGCGCGGGCTGATCCACGAGAAGCTGAAGAACGGTGAAAGCCCGGAGCAGATCCGAAGCTACTTCGTCAGCCGGTATGGCGAGTGGGTTCTGCTCGCGCCCACGCGCCAGGGATTTAACTGGCTCGCCTGGCTGCTGCCGTTCGTCGCCATCCTGGGCGGAGGTGGGATCATCGTTGTCACGATTCGGCGCTCGATCAGGAGAGGTCAGAAGTCGAACGCGGATGCATCGCGCCCCCTTGATCCTCGCTACACCAGTCGGCTCGACGCGGAACTCAAGGAAGAGGAACGTTAACGAACGTGCAAGGTTCAAGGTTCAAAGTGCAACGTTGAACGTCGAACGTTGAACATTGAACACGGTTACGATGCTCATCCTGATTATCATCCTACTTGTTTTTCTCGCCCTCTTACCGGTGCTCATTCCATTCTTCAGATCGTCTGAGGAATCACTGCCGGGGTTAGAGCAGACCGCGTTGCAGGAGCTCCTGGCGGAGAAGCAGACGGTATATGCCGCGATCAAGGAGCTTGAGTTCGATTACCAGGCTGGGAATCTCAGCCTCGAAGACTATGAGCAGGCCCGCCACAGCTATGAACTGAGAGCCATCGCCATCCTCCAAGAGATCGACCGGCTGGGTAGTCAACGGGAAAGTCGGGACATAGGGTCAAGAGGAAAACGGAACCGATGAGTCGCCTGATGGAGTCCAGGTTGACGGCTTCAGGGCTGGATAAGATCTATCGGAAGATCCTGGATGGTGTTCGCCTGGACTTTTGTGACGGACTGGCGCTCTATCAGACGCATGACCTGACCTCGGTGGCATTTCTCGCTAACTTAGTCCGCGAACGCCTGAACGATAATCTGACCTATTTCGTCCGCAACCTGCACATCAATTATACGAACATCTGCAATAAAGGGTGTAAGTTTTGCTCATTTTACGCTCCGCCCAGCGACTCACGAGGGTATGTGTTGAGCATACAGGATATCCAGGATCAGATCCTGAAGCATGACGGAGTTCCCATTCGTGAGATCCACATTGTGGCCGGGATCAATCCGAAGCTCCCATACCAGTACTATCTGGACCTCATTGGGGCCGTGAAGGATGCCAGGCCAGGCGTCCAAGTCAAGGCCTTTACGATGATCGAGCTGGCGCAGATCCAGCGGGTAGCCGGAAAGCCGATGGAGGAGGTGCTGGCCGACCTGAAGGCGGCTGGACTCGATTGTTGTCCGGGCGGCGGAGCGGAGGTGTTCAGCGATCGTGTCCACGAAGAACTGTTCAGGGCCAAACTGGACAATGAAGGGTGGTTTGACGTGACCAGAGCCGTGCATCGGGCCAGCATCCGCTCAAACGTCACCATGCTCTACGGCCACATCGAAACGGTCGAGGAAAAGGTCACACACTTACTCCATATTCGCGAGCTACAGGATGAAACGGGCGGTTTCATGTGCTTTGTCCCACTGGCGTTCGACCCGACGGGCACCGAGCTGAGTCATCTGCCGATTACGACCGGGTATGCCAACCTGCGCGAGATTACCATCGCCCGTCTGCTCCTCGATAATATCCCTCACGTCAAGGCGTTCTGGGTCATGACCACACCGGCGGTGGCGCAGCTCGCGCTCTGGTACGGGGCGGACGACCTCGATGGAACAGTCACGCATTATGAGATTACCCACGCCCTTGGCGACAACTCCCACCATCAGGAGCTCCGCCACGACCAGCTTCTCGCCATGATCCGCGAGGCGGGCCGCCAGCCGGTCGAGCGCGACGCGCTCTACAACCCCGTTATTTCCATCCCTATCCCCACTTCGGAAATTGAAGCAAGGTGAGGGGGTAGGTCGGGTTAGCGTAGCGTAACCCGACGAAGCACATGCGGTACCGGCGCGCATGCATTTCAACCCGGTCAAACACGGGCTGGTGTCATCGGCAGTGGCGTGGCCGTATTCCAGCTTTCACCAAGATGTTGAGGCTAGGAGCTATCCAGTGGAGTGGGGACAGGGTACGATGGATTTCGATGGAGTAGGGCATGAGTGATGAACCGGATTGTCGGGTTACGCTACGCTAACCCGACCTACAATACTTCGGACCGGTGGGCGTTTGTAGCCCAGTAGACGCGCTCTGAGCTTGTTGGAGAGGATTTTATGCCGATCCGCATAAGACACCGTGATAAAAATACCGCCACAGTACAACAGGTTAATATCTCAGGGGTTATAACTGAGGTGAAGTCTTTTTCACAGGCGCCTTATACGGCACTTGAAAGATATTGAGGGTGTTACGCGGATCCATATAAACACTGTTCGGCAGAGCAAGAAGCGAATGAGTCAGGTCGTGGAGTGGCGGTACACTGGCGTTTCAAGATGGATTCTTAAACAGAAGGATGTCTGCTATGAAGATTCTCATTGTTCTCACGTCTCATGACCAACTCGGCAACACCGGAAAGAGAACTGGTTTCTGGCTGGAAGAGTTCGCCGCTCCCTATTACGTGCTGAAGGATGCCGGAGCAGCGATTACGCTGGCCTCGCCGAAGGGCGGCCAGCCGCCGATCGATCCGAAAAGCGATCTACCCGAAAATCAGACCGAGTTAACGAAGCGCTTCCGCACAGACACCGCTGCGCAGGCTGAACTTGTCAACACGAAAAAGCTAACCGACGTATCCGCGGACGATTTCGACGCAGTCTTCTACCCCGGCGGACATGGCCCGATGTGGGACATGCCCGACAACGCGACATCCATCGCGCTGATCGAAGCCTTCGTGAAGGCCGACAAGCCAGGCGGTGCGGTGTGTCACGCGCCGGCCGCGTTGGTCAATGTGCGCGGAAAGGACGGCGAGTATCTAGTTAAAGGCAGGCGCGTGACCGGGTTCACGAATGCAGAGGAAGAAGCGGTGGGCTTGACCGCGGTTGTGCCTTTCCTATTGGAGGACCGGCTAAAGGAACGGGGTGGCATCTACAGCAAGGCTGCCAACTGGGCCCCTTACGTCCAAGTGGACGGCAAGCTGGTGACCGGCCAAAACCCGGCCTCTTCGGGACCCGCAGCGGAAGAATTGCTGAAGCTGCTTCGCGCTGTTTGAGCTGATGTGAATGAACAGCAGATGATGACCAGTCCGTGCCGTGGTCGCTGCCGAACCAGGCGCTGCACCTGACCGGGACTGCATTGCTGTTTCGCGCGACATCACGCTCTTACAGCGGCCCAGGCAGGTGAGCTTTGTCGTTCGGCTCTAAGAGGGAAGAAAGGAAAGCATAAAAGGTGCCGGAGATTTCGAGATTCTTCGGAATAATCATCGCAATGTTCTTCGACGAGCATAACCCACATCAGAAGATTGAACCACTTCGATAGGAGGCGCGTTATGATACGTGACGTAGTTTCAGCGCGGCATATTCGGGATTATGAGCTTGAGCTTGAATTCGAGGACGGCACAAGGGGCATCGTGGATTTTTCTCAATATCGTAATCGCGGTGGGGTGTTCTCCAAATTCAACGACATGGAATACTTCAAGAACTTTAGAATTAATAAAGAGCTTGGAGTGATCTCTTGGGAAAACGGTGTCGATATTGCCCCGGAAACGCTCTATTCCAAGGCTGTCGGCGAGGCCATCGTGGTATAGTCCAAGCAGATCTGAAATAGTTGAATCAGGCAATGAATCTGACCGATGACTCCCGTTATAGGCTGGTAAAGGGCTCCATGCCGAGACGTTACCCTCAACTTATTGCTACGATGGCGCGGAGGCTTCGCGACAACGATGCGCGGGTTTGACTGCTTAAGGATTGCTGTCCCGTAACGAGTGCTGGATGGAGTTGAGGAATCTAAGGCATGGGTGAATCGAACAAGCGTATCGAGGCGATTGCGGAGAAGGTTGAGGCGGGGGAACGGCTCACCTTCGACGACGGGGTCGAGCTCTTCGAACGGGCGACGCTGCTCGAGCTCTCTGCCATGGCCGACCGGGTACGCTGGCGCTTGCATCCAGAGCCGATTGTGACCTATGTCATCGGCCGCACCGTTAATTATACGAATATCTGCTGGGTCCAATGTTCATTCTGCGCCTTCTATCGACTGCCGACCTCTCCGGAAGCGTATCTCCTGTCCAGGGAGGAGATCTTTCAGAAAATCGAGGAGCTGATCGAACTTGGCGGGACGGAGGTTTTGCTGCAAGGGGGGCTGAACCCCAGCCTGAAGATCGACTATTACGAGGATCTGCTCGCCTCAATCAAGGCTCGCTATCCGGTTCACCTGCACGCGCTCTCAACGGTAGAAATCAGTTATATTTCAGATAGTTCTAAGATATCCATCAAGGATACCTTGAAGCGTCTTCAAGCGGCGGGGCTCGATTCGATTCCGGGAGCTGGAGCTGAGCTGTTGGTCGATGAGGTAAGGGAGCGGATTTCGCCGCTGAAGGAGAGCGCGTCCGACTGGTTGAACCTCATGCAGATCGCCCACGGGCTCGGGATACCCAGCACGGCCACGATGATGTACGGAGTAGGCGAGACGCCGGCGCAGCGTGTTGAACACCTCATCCGAATTCGAGAGTTACAAGATCGAACCGGTGGCTTTACAGCCTTCATTCCTTGGAGCTACCAACCCAATGGTGATGCGCTCGGAGGGACAGGGGGAAGCGGCTACGGCTATCTTCGGACCGTAGCCATCTCAAGGATCATGCTGGACAATGTGCAGCATATCCAGGCCGCCTGGCTGACGATGGGCCCGAAGATCGGACAGCTCTCGCTGCAGTACGGCGTGAACGATTTCGGGAGTACCGTCCTAGAGGAGAATGTTGTGCGGACTGTCGTCACCCAGCAACTGATGTCGCTCGAGGAGATCCGGCGAAATATTCGGGATGCGGGTCTTGTCCCGAAGCGTCGAAACACACGGTATGAGCTTCTGGAGTAATCCCCCTCACCCTCGCCCTCTCCCCCAAGGGGGCGAGGGGTAATATCATAATACATGACTCCTCTCCCCGGGTACCCTCTGGGTGCGGAGAGGATGGAGGTGAGGGGGCTCGAACGTTCATGCCCATGGGCGTGTCGCAGGGGCATGGGGTATTGTGAGGAGCCATATGGGCCGCATGGGGACGATCAGTCGGATTGCGCTCGGTCAGGGGTTGAGTCTTAGCGAACTCCGGCACACGCTTCGCCGGGTCTTGAAAGGGCGCTATGTCGAGATCTGGAGCGACGTCTTCGAGCCTGGGATCTTCTGGGTCGCCGACGATGCACGGCAGGCCTTGGAAGAGGCCGGAATTGCCTTCACAACCCTGACCCAGGTCCAAAGCGATCGCATCCCGGTCTATTATGCCCCCCATCTGCGCCCGGATCACGAGAGCCTGCCCGGTGAGGATTCCGTCAGGGCGCGCGTATTGGCGGGCCATGGTATCGGCGCCGTACTGTTCTTCATCGGCGACGGGACGCAGATGCCACCGGAGGAACCGATCGGCCTCAAGGACGCGCTTTTCTACCTGAGCAAGCCCGGAGCAGGGTATTATTATCTGTGGAGGCTCTTTCGCTCAAAGGAAGATGCCGAGCACTATGTAGCCCGGACGTTCAAGGATGATGAAGACGCAACCCGCTGGGCGGCTTCTATCCCGGTGACGGCGTATGCGGAACTTCTACAGCAGGGCGCGAAAGAGATTCAATCGTAGGGGGCTGCATGCTGCGCCCCACCAAGGGTAGAGCAGGGATGAACGATGTATAAGATGATACAAAAACTCGATGACTATCGATGGCTGCTCCCGCAAGACTACAAACCCGGGATGCGGGTTCCAGGGATCATCTATGCGGATGAGGCCCTGATGGAGTCGATCATGAAGGACCTCTCCCTGGAACAGGTGGCGAATGGCGCCTTCCTGCCGGGGATCGTCAAGGCCTCCTTCGCCATGCCCGACATCCACCAGGGGTACGGCCTGCCGGTCGGTGGAGTGGTGGCCACGAACATCAAGGATGGCGTTGTGTCTCCCGGCGCCGTCGGCTACGATATCAATTGCGGGGTCCGATTGCTTCGCACGGAGCTGACACAGGAGGAGGTGCGGCCGAGACTGAAGGAGCTGGTCCTCGCCCTCTTTCATGAAATCCCGACGGGGGTCGGCTCGCGAGGCCGGATCCGCCTGAGCCGAAAAGAGATGGAGGCGCCGCTGCTCAAAGGCGCGGCGTGGGCCGTCAAGCAGGGGTATGGAGAGCCGGCAGACCTCGCCTGTATCGAATCCAGTGGCTGTCTTCCGGATGCTGACCCCGATGTCGTGAGCCATAAGGCCTTTGAACGAGGGAGTAGCCAGCTCGGGACATTGGGCTCGGGCAATCATTTCCTGGAGGTCCAGAACGTCGCCGAGATCTACGATCCCCAGGCCGCTGAGGTCCTTGGCCTGTTCGAGGGTCAGGTGACGGTGATGATTCATACGGGGTCGCGTGGCCTGGGCCATCAGGTCTGCACCGACTATCTGGTCGAGATGGAGCGGGCCATCGTCAAGTACGGGATCGAACTGCCCGACCGGCAACTCGCCTGCACCCCGTGGAACTCGCCGGAGGCCAAGGCATACCTGGGCGCGATGCGGGCCGCCGCCAACTTTGCCTGGAATAATCGCCAATGTTTGGCCCACTGGACGAAGGAGGTGTTACTGAAGGTTCTGGGTATCTCGCCCGGAGCATTAGGATTGTCAACAGTCTATGATGTGGCCCACAACATCGTTAAGGTAGAGGAGCACGAGGTTGACGGCAGACGGATGAAGCTGGCAGTTCATCGCAAAGGAGCGACCCGAGCCTTCCCGCCTGGGCACCCGGAGCTACCGGCTCACTACCAGGCCATCGGTCAACCTGTGCTGATCCCAGGCGACATGGGCCGCGCCTCATTTGTGCTGGTGGGAACCGGCGCCATGGAGCAGACCTTCGGGAGCACCTGTCACGGCGCCGGGCGGGTCATGAGTCGACATGCGGCCATCAGAGCGGCTAAGGGTCGGGCCATCCATCGGGAGCTGGAGGACCAGGGGATCATCGTCAAGGCCTCCGGCGGCGAATCGTTGGCGGAGGAGATGCCCGAGGCGTACAAAGATGCTACGCAGGTCGTGACGGTTGTTCACCGCGCCGGCCTCTCCAAGATGGTCGCCCGCCTCCGCCCCATGGGCGTCATCAAGGGGTGAGGACAAGAACAAGAAGCTGACGGCTGAATGCTGATCGCTGAACACTATTTTCTAAGGAACCCACCATGACAGAATGGCTGACCCTGTTGTTGGGACTCTGGATTGGAGCCGTCCTCGGATGGGCGATCAGTGTAGCCCGGGCCAAGGCTCAAGTGGGCGCCATCCTCCGAGAGCAGGAGGCGCGAACGGCCGCTGCAGAGGCGCGGGTGGAGGAGGTGCGACAACAGCTTGCCTCGGCAAGACATGACTTCGATATCCTCCGCGAGAATTTACGACAGGCTGAAACCGCCAGAACTGCCGCTGAAACCCGAGTAGTCGAGATCGAAAAGAACCTGACTGAACAGAAGGCCCTCCTGGAAGATGCGAAGACCAGATTATCTGATACCTTCAAATCGCTGGCGGCCGAAGCGCTGGCCGGCAACAATGCGGGATTCCTCATCCTGGCTGAGGAGAAGTTCAAGGCGCTGAAGGATGAGGCGGCTGTTGATTTGGAGAGTCGCAGAAAAGCGATCGAGACCATGATTCAGCCGCTCGGCGAAACCCTTGTGGCCTATCAGCAGGAAACCAAGGCGCTCGAAGACAAGCGGCTCAGAGAGTACAGTACGGTCGGCGAACAACTGCGCGCAGTCGCGATGGGTCAGACAACCCTTCAGAACGAAACCGCCAAGCTGGTCAACGCGCTGAGGTCTCCACAGGTTCGCGGTCGATGGGGGGAGATTGCGCTGCGGAAAACAGCAGAACTTGCCGGAATGTCACCCCACTGCGATTTTGTGGAACAGGAGAGCGTGACAACCGGCGACGGACGCATCCGTCCCGATATGGTCGTCAAGCTGCCGGCCGGGCGCGAGGTGGTGGTCGACTCGAAGGTCCCCCTCGGCGGATTTCTTGAGGCGCTCGAAGCCAAAACGGACGAGGATCGCGAAACGGCCCTCCTCAAGCATGCGGCTCAGGTCAACCAGCACGTGACGAAGTTGGCCTCGAAGGAGTACTGGGACCAGTTCGCGGCAGCTCCGGAGTTTGTTGTGCTCTTTATTCCGAACGACTCCTTTCTTGCCGCAGCCGCTGAGAAGGATCCGGTACTGGTTGAATCGGCCCTCTCGAAGAAGGTCGTCATCGCGACGCCCGCCACCTTTATCGCCTTACTGCGGGCCATTGCCTATGGATGGCGACAGGAACTGCTTACCGAGAATGCCCAGCGCATCAGCATCCTGGGGCAGGAACTCGCCGATCGGATGGCGACACTTGCCGAGCATCTTATCAGGGTTGGCGGGGCCATCGGCAAGGCCGTGGATTCGTATAACGCCGCGGTCGCCTCGTTTGAGAGCCGCGTCTTCCCGACGGCCCGAAAGTTCCAGGTGCTCGGAGCCGGCGGTAAGAAGGAGATCCAGGAACTGCAGCCGATCGATCAGAAGCCCCGCGCCTTGAATACATTCGACATCGATGACTCAATAGACTCGATGACTCAATAGACTCGATGACTCAATAGACTCGATGACTCAATAGACTCGATGACTCAATAGACTCGATGACTCAATAGACTCGATTAGGAGTTTGTGCTTTTCTGAGGAGGAGACTTATATGGTCGTACGGACGACTCACCCAAATGGAGACTGCGTCACGCAGATGTACTACGCCCGCCAAGGAGTGATCACTCCGGAGATGGCCTACGTCGCTGAGCGGGAAGGTCTCGATGGTGAGACCATCCGGGCCGAGATCGCACGTGGCCGACTTATTATTCCTTGTAACATTCATCACGCCAGCCTCGAGCCGATGGGGATCGGGACAGTGGCCACCGTCAAGATCAACGCCAACATCGGTAACTCTGCACTGACCTCCGACATCGATGGGGAGTTGCAAAAACTGAAGCTCGCCATTCAGTACGGGGCCGATACGGTCATGGACCTGAGCACAGGCGGCAACATCGACGACATCCGCCACGCAATGATTGCGGCGAGCCCGGTACCAGTCGGTACCGTCCCTCTCTATCAGGCGGTCGCGGGCGTCACTTCGGTAGAAGAGCTGACCGCTGACGATATGATCGACATGATTACGCACCAGGCCAAGCAGGGTGTGGACTACATGACGATTCATGCCGGCGTCTTACTCGAGCACCTGCCGCTCGTGCAGTCCCGGGTCACCGGGATTGTCAGCCGAGGCGGCGCCCTTATGGCGAGATGGATGCTCGCCCACCAGCAGCAGAATCCGCTGTACACCCATTTTGGAACGCTCTGCCATATCTTCCGAAAATACGACGTCAGCTTCAGCCTGGGCGATGGGTTGAGGCCGGGTTGTACCGCAGATGCCTCCGACGCGGCCCAGTTTGCCGAACTTCGGACATTGGGTGAACTGACGAAGATCGCCTGGGCCCACGATGTTCAGGTGATGATCGAAGGGCCGGGGCATGTTCCGATGGATCAGATCGAAATGAACGTACGTATGGAGCAGGAGATCTGCCAGGAGGCGCCGTTTTACACGCTGGGCCCGCTGGTGACCGACATCGCGCCGGGATACGATCACATCACGTC
>JACPQW010000158.1 GCA_016190285.1 Candidatus Methylomirabilis oxygeniifera | reverse complement strand
TATGATGAGATGCAGGCGGACCTTCTCCGTCTGCATCTGCAACGGTATGGTGTGCCGTGCTGGATTCGTTCTATGCGAGTCGGCGGATTTCAGGGGATTACCTTCGGTCCGCTTGGGGAGATTCGGCTGATGACCTCCGCCCCGTATGCTGAAAAAGGGAGACGGCTGATCGAGCAGGCCGTTCTGTGCGGATTGCTCTCCGTTGTTCCAGGAGAGATCGGGACGCCGGAATGACGGTCGATGTCGGAAAGCTCCGAACCTTGCATGAGCTGGTTGCGATCGTCAGGCAGCGCCGGACGCTGGGAGAGCGGGCGGTTTTTACCAACGGTTGTTTTGATTTGCTCCACCGGGGACATACCCGCCTGTTGCAGCAAGCAAAGGCGCTGGGCGACCTATTGATTGTTGGACTGAACAGTGACGCTTCCGTTCGACTGCTTAAGGGCCCGTCCAGACCCGTGCTCTTGCAGGATGAACGGGCAGAGTTGCTGTCGGCCCTGACCTCGGTCGACTACGTGGTGATCTTCGAGGAGACGGATCCGAGCCGAATCATCGCAGCGCTTGAGCCCGATGTGTTGGTCAAGGGCGCCGACTGGGCGATGAAAGATGTCGTGGGGCGGGAGACGGTAGAGAGATGTGGCGGGCTGGTCGTCACGATCCCGTTGGTGGAGGGCTGTTCTACAAGTCGTATCGTACGTCGTATCCTGGAGCTGACACCTCCGTAACACGCTGAACGCTGAAAGCTGAGAGCTGACCTTATGGTAATACGATCGATGGAGTTGTCGGAAGATCTTCGAATCCCGGAGATCGGCGAGATCGCGGACCGACTTGACAGCGGAGCGGATGCGCTGTATCTCACCGGCCTCTTCGGAGCCTCGAAAGCGTTCATCCTTTCCCAGATCGCTCGCCGGGCGGGTCGCCCTTTCGTGATCGTGACCTCCTCGTCCGCTGAGGCCGAGCTGCTGGCGAAGGATCTGCAGGTCTTCTTCCGCGACTCGGTAGGTGTCCTGGCCGAACGCGATGAGGATCCCGAGACCGGGTATCAGCGGATTGCCTGCCTGACGGGTCTGGCTACCAAGAGCTGTGATCTCGCAGTGGTCTGTCTTCAAGCGGCCCTCGAACGCCTCGCGCCTCCCTCAGCCATCCTGGGAGCCGCCTTTACACTGTACGTCGGACGACTGATCGCGCGGGATGAGCTGGTTGGCGTCCTCGAGACAGGTGGTTACCGTCGAGTGCATCAGACGACAGACCGCGGCGAATACAGCCTGCGCGGGAACCTCCTCGACCTGTTCCCCCTCACCTCCGGCCTGAGCCGTGTCGAAGCGCCGGATCTTCCTGTTCGCGCTGAGTTCTTCGGCGACGAGGTACTTGAACTCCGTGCATTCGATCCGGCTACCCAGCGGTCCATCCGCTCCGTTGAGCAGGTGACCGTCCTGCCTGTTGTAGAGGCGCCATTGACCGGTGAGGCATGTCGGCGGGCCCTCGAGGTGCTCCGAGAGATGAAGAAGACCCGGGACAGCTCGGTTCCGTCCGAGATCATCACGGCGCTTGAGGATCGGCGCCAGGTCCCAGGTCTCGATACGTATCTTCCATACTTCTATCCGGAACCGGCCGATCTCCTGCAGTACGTGGCTCCGGATGCCTTGTGGGTCTTGATAGATCCGACCGGCCTCCGGGCTGCGGCGCGCGACGTCGCACCGTCCACCTCACTGGTCGACTGGAGCGACGTTGAACAGAGGCTCTCTCTGAGGCCGCGGATCTTTCTGGAGGAGTTCTTACCGACGAACAGCCTGGCGGAAGAGGCGACTCTCGGTTTTCAGGTACGCACCATTCCGGCCTACCGTGGACGAATGACCGAATTGATACGCGACCTCCAGGGGTGGCGTCGGCAGAGTCGGAGAATCCACCTGGTCTGCAGGAGTGAGGCCCAGGGTCGGCGCCTGGCTGAGGTGCTGAGGGAACACGATGTCGCGGCGTCTGTCGGTGTCGGCGTGGCGTCGCCGGGTGAGATTGCCATTCTTTCTCACGAGCTCAGCAGCGGCTTTCATCTGGATGAGGCATTGCTGACCTATATCACCGAGGCCGAGATCTTTGGGGCTCGGCATATCCCGCCCCGCCGCTTGCGACCAAAGGAGATCTCCCCTCTTGCCTCTTACCAGGAGTTGACCTATGGCGATTTTGTGGTTCACGAGGATCACGGGATCGGTGTATACAAAGGGCTGCGGCAGCTCACTGTAGGCGGGACGGAGGGTGACTACCTGCTCATCCTCTATGCCGAGCACGCCAAGCTGTATGTGCCTACCGGTAAACTCCACCTGATCCATCGGTATGCGGGCGCTGACAGCAATCCGCCGACCCTCGACCGGTTGGGGAGCGCCTCGTGGGCCAAGGCCAAGGAGCGGGTCAAGGCTTCCGTTCGCGAGATGGCCCAGGAGTTGCTCGCGCTGTATGCGTCCAGACAGGTCATCAAAGGGCATGCCCTCCCCCCCGATACGCCGTGGCAACGGGAATTCGAGGCTGGATTTCCATATGAGGAAACCCCGGACCAACTCCAGGCGATCGCGGACGTCAAGGCCGACATGGAGCGAGACCGGCCGATGGACCGTCTGATCTGCGGTGACGTCGGATACGGCAAGACCGAGGTGGCGATGCGGGCCGCCTTTAAGACGATCATAGGGGGAAAGCAGGTCGCGGTGTTGGTGCCGACTACGGTCCTCGCCCTGCAGCATTTTCAGACGTTTTCCGAGCGGTTCGGCGGTTTCCCGGCCAAGGTTGAGATGCTCTCACGTTTCCGCAGCCGCAAGGAGCAGAGCGAGGTGCTGCGTGGCGTCGGTGAGGGCGTCGTCGATATCGTGATCGGCACCCACCGCCTGCTCCAGAAGGATGTCCGGTTTCGAGATCTGGGGCTGTTAGTGGTGGATGAGGAGCACCGCTTTGGCGTTGCGGCCAAGGAGCGCCTGAAGCAACTGCGGCGACAGGTCGATGTCCTGACGCTGACCGCTACACCGATTCCGCGGACCCTTCATATGTCGATGTTGGGAGTCCGGGACATCAGCACCATCGAGACCCCGCCGGATAACCGTCTCTCGATCAAAACGACCGTCGCCAGGTTCGACCCGGCGCTCATCAAAGAGGCGATAGAGCATGAGCTGGACAGAGAGGGGCAGGTCTTCTTCGTACATAATCGCGTGGAGAGCATCCAGAGCGTGGCGCGTCTGGTCAAGCAGTTGGTTCCTGAGGCGAGACTGGCGGTGGCGCACGGCGAATTACCGGAAGAGCGCCTGGAACGGATCATGTGCGACTTCTACGACGGTACGTTCAATGTCCTGCTGTGCACCACGATTATTGAATCCGGCCTGGATGTAAGCGCCGCCAACACGATCATTATCGATCGAGCCGATGCCTTGGGCCTCGCGCAGCTCTATCAGCTTCGCGGACGGGTCGGTCGGGATAAGCATCGAGCCTACGCCTACCTCCTGGTACCGAAGGATGCTGCGCTGTCCGAGGTGGCAAAGAAGCGACTCCAGGTCATTGCAGAACTGACCGAGCTTGGCTCCGGATTCAAGGTGGCGGCGAGAGATCTGGAGATCAGGGGCACGGGTAACCTCCTGGGACCGGAGCAGCATGGCCAGATCGCCGCCGTGGGAATCGATCTGTACTGCCGATTGATCGAGTCAACGGTCAAAGAGTTGAAGGGTCAGGCGGTGGCGGAACCCGTCGAGCCCGTCATCAGGCTGGAGGCGGAAGGGTATCTGCCGGAGATCTATGTGGAGGATTCCAATGTCCGGCTCCAGCTCTACAGACGATTGGCCGCGTTCTCTGAGCTGTCGGAGGTCTCCGCTCTTCGAGAGGAGCTGGTCGATCGCTTTGGTGAGCCTCCTCCAGAGACAGAACGTCTGCTGACCGCGATGGCGCTCAGAATCCTGTCGCGGACGCTCCACATTCGCGAGGTTGTTGCCGCAGGCAAGACGATCCGTATCGTGTTCGGTGAGTCGCCACCCCTTGCTCCGGACAAGGTCGCGACCCTGCTTCGTGAAGAGGGCGGCAGATTACGCTATATTCCGAAATCCTCCCATCCCCCCTTTACAAAAGGAGGGCACGGGGGAGTGTGCCGTACAGGGTACGATGAACTGGAATACAGGGTAGAGGGAGGCGACACGATCGCTATTGCTCAGACGCTATTGTCGCGTCTTCAGGCGTGTCGATGAAGAGGTGCGGGGTGCGGGACGCAAAATCCTCCCATCCCCCCTTTACAAAAGGGGGGTACGGGGGGAGTTGGAGTGCGGGGTGCGCCGTCGTAGCCATCCTGCTTGGTATCCTCACAGCCTCTGGCTCCGAGGCGGTCATCCTCGATCGCATCGTTGCTGTTGTCAACGATGATGTGATTACCCTGACCGACGTGCAAGAGGAAGGGCTTCAGGCCATTCGAAAAATCGTACAGGAAACGCTGGGAGCGGAGCGAGAGCGGCTGCTTCGCAGTACGGAACGCCAGATTCTGGACGGGCTGATTCTCAGAAGGTTACAGCTCCAGGAGGCGAAGAAGGAAAAGATCGAGACGACCCCTGCGGAGATACAGTCCACCATCGAGGAATTAAAGAAGCGTAATGGGTTAGCCAGCGACGAGGAACTCAGGGCTGCGCTGTCCAGAGAACAACTCAGCGAGGAGCAGTTTCGGAGGGGGATTGCCGAACAGGTGATGCTGACGAAGCTGGTGGCGAGGCGGGTACGATCCAAGGTCGTCGTTCTCGATGAGGAGGTCCAGCAATATTACGAGCAACGGCAGGACCAATTCAGGGAGATCCCGCAATTCAAGATTCGCCATCTCCTCGTGGCTACGTCGCCTCAGGCAACGCCCGGTGAGCTGTCGCGCGCCAGGAAGCGGATCGAGGAAGCGCAGGCGCTTCTTAAGACGGGGACTCAGTTCGCGACGGTCGCCAAGCAATATGCGGAAGGGCCGCTCGCGTCGTCCAGCGGCGAGGTCTGGACGATGAAGCGCGGAGAACTCGCGCCGGAGTTGGAGCAGGCTGCTCTGGCCCTTCCGATCGGACAGCCCAGCGACATCATCACGACTCCGGCCGGCTTCCACCTTATTGTCGTCGAGGAGCGGGTTCCCGGTCAGACCCTGTCATTCGATCAGGTCAAGGAGCGCCTTCGCGCTCTCCTGTTTGAGCAAAAGACCGAGGCGAAGTTCAAGGAGTGGATTGAGAGTCTCAGGACCAAGGCCAACGTTGAAATGAAATTATAGCAGTCAGCTATCAGCGTTCAGCCTTCAGCTTCAAGCTGACCGCTGATAGCTGAAAGCTAGTCCCCCTGTTTGGTGGCTGCCTTTTTGAGCCGTCGCTTGAGCAGGAGGCGCTTTGCCGTACTCAGGCGGTCGATAAATAGGATGCCATCCAAGTGGTCGATCTCGTGCTGCAGGATACGCGCCAGCAGGTCGGCCCCCTCCAGAATGATCTCTTTCTCGTTCCGATCATAGGCCTTTACGACCACTTGCTTGAATCGCGAGACCGGCTCATTCACGTCCGGGATGCAGAGACATCCCTCCTCATCCACGATCTGTCCTTCACCGGCGACTAATACAGGATTGATAAGGGTCATAGGCCGACCCGACGTACGATCGTCGGATGGGTCCAGGACGATGACCCGCGTGAGTGCTCCCACTTGGGGAGCGGCAAGCCCCATGCCCGGAGCCGCATACATCGTTTCTATCATGTCGTCGATGAAGCGCTGAAACTCGCCGTCAATCGACGTAACCGGCACAGACTTCTTACGGATGACGGGAGAAGGGTAGAGCAGAATCGATAGTTTCGCCATTCGCGTTCCTTTATGTCAGGCCAAGAGCGAGATCGGCGTCGGCGTTCAACGAGAGCAGAGCTCGCTCACCGCGCAGAAGACGAGGGTAACCGGCGGCCGCAATCATGGCGGCGTTATCGGTACATAGAGACGGTGTGGGGTAGTAGACCTGTACGCCTTCCCCTGTTGCTCGCTCCGCACACTCTGAGCGGAGTCTGCCGTTGCAGGCCACCCCTCCGGCCAGCACGAGACGGCGAGAGGTAGACGCCTTTGCCGCCGCCAGACTCACGCGAACCAGCACATCCACCACAGCCTCCTGGAATCCGGCGCAGATGTCCGCCATGAGAGCAGGGTCCAGAACAGGCTGAAGGCTGAAGACTGAAGGCTGAAGCGAACTACTATCTGAACGCTGAACGCTGAACGCTGAACGCTTTACATAGTTGACCACTGCGGTCTTCAGACCGCTGAAGCTGAAATCGTATGAACCTCGCGGAGGAATCGACCTGGGAAACCGTACGGCGTTCGGATCGCCCTTCTGAGCCCACTTCTCGATCAGCGGCCCGCCCGGATAACCGAGACCGAGAAACTTTGCCACCTTGTCGAACGCCTCTCCTGCGGCATCGTCCCTGGTTCGACCCAGTAAGCGATACTCACCAGGGGCTGCGGCCAGGTACAGGTGGGTATGACCACCCGATGCCACAAGTCCGGTGAAGGGGAAGGAGAGATCATCATGATCCAACAGGGCGGCATAGAGATGTCCCTCTAAGTGATTTACGCCGACCAGGGGGATACCACAGGCAAAGGCGAGCGCCTTCCCGAAGCAGAGGCCCACCAGCAGCGAGCCGATCAGTCCCGGTCCTGACGTTGCCGCGATCCCGTCAAGCTCGGCGAGGCTGACCTCCGCTCTCGTCAACGCCTCCTGGACCACCGGCCAGATAGCCTCTATGTGACGACGTGAGGCCAATTCAGGGACGACCCCGCCATAGGGGGCGTGGAGGAGATCCTGGGAAGCGACGACGGAAGAACGGATGCGCCGGCCATCCTCCAGGACAGCGGCCGCCGTTTCGTCGCACGAAGTTTCAATCCCCAGGGTCAGATGTGCCATCGTAATAGTTGTTAGCTGTCAGCGCTCAGCAATTAACTAAAAGCTGAATGCTGATGGCTGACTGCTGCCTTATCCTGCGCTCCCCTTTGCGAACCCCTTCTCGATGATCTGGCTGGCCTTGAGAATCTCCATTGCCCGCTTCAACTGGACGTCGGTGCTGGGATCAGGCCCCTCTCGCTTGCCGATCTGGAGCGTGACGTCTCCCTCCTCCTCGGAAATCTTCTTCTCCTGTCGTTTCTCAGGACGCTCTTTCCCCGGCTCACTCTCCTTTTCAGTGGGACCGCCCTGCGCCTTCGCCATGACGGGTCGTGGCGCCTCTACGATGATGTCAGGCACGAGCCCGGTACCGTGGATTGAACGCCCCTTTGGCGTGAAGTACTTTGCCGTGGTCAAACGCAGGCCGGAACCATCGCTCAGCGGAACCACCGTCTGCACCGACCCCTTCCCGAAGGTCTTGGTTCCAAGGACGACGGCCCTCTTCCAGTCCTGAAGCGCGCCCGCGACGATCTCGGAGGCGCTGGCGGATCCTCCGTTCACCAAGATCACCATAGGAACCTTGGGGATCTGAGCCCCGTGTTCCGCCGAGAAGCGGAGATCTTGATTCTTGATCCGACCCTCGGTGTAGACGATGAGCTGCCCTTGGTCCAGAAATAGATCGGACACCTGAACAGCCTGGTTTAAGAGGCCGCCCGGGTTGTTGCGAAGATCCAGCACCATCGCGGACATCCCGTTCTGTCCCAACTGTTCGATCGCCTTCTGGAGGTCCTTTCCGGTTCGTTCCTGGAACGCGCTGATCCGGACGTAGGCGACCCCATCGCCCAACTCTTTGACTTTGACGCTCTTGACCTCGATGATCTCCCGAACCAACGTCAGCTCGAACGGCCCAGGGGACTCCTCGCGGAGGATAGTCACAACCACGTTTGTCCCCTTTGGACCTCGGAGCTTTTTTACCGCCTCCATGAGGG
>JACPQW010000161.1 GCA_016190285.1 Candidatus Methylomirabilis oxygeniifera | reverse complement strand
CGCGTACTCGGGATGGCAGCCGGTGTCCTGATAGAGGCGCGCGCCGTTTCGAAGAAAGTCGTTAGTCCCACGCTGGCGCGAGACGACCTTCTCAAAGAGGTAGCCCAACGCGCTTTCGACCGACAGATTCACCCGCCCTCCGACCGAGGACGAGATCAGGCCGTATTCGCTTTCCAGTCCAAGGATACGTTCCTGCATTGCGCTTACTCCAATTTGATCCTACCGGAAGGGGCTGTAACGGTCAAATGAATTTATCCAACTCCCCCCTGCCCTCAATCTGTGGTATTATAATTTGATATGAGCAGGTTGGACTTTCTGAAGTTGAATAAAACGACGCACACCGTCGCTTTGCTGGCTGATCCGTCAGACGAGAAGGCATACTGGCATGCCAAGTCCCCGAGCGAGCGCTTGCAAGCCGTAGAAACCATGCGATACCTGAACTATGGCCGTCGTCAATCTACCGCCCGACTTCGGAGAGTTTCTGAGGTTACTCAACGCACGTCACGTTGAGTATCTGCTGATCGGCGGGCAGACACAAAGACCTCGACGACCTGGAAAATCTTCCCTGATCCTTCCGCTCCAATACCCCACACGCTGATGGCGCACCCATGGGCATGAACGTTCGAGGCGGAGACTTCCTCGTCGCGGTCGTCATTGCGAGCAACCAACGGGAGTGCGACAATCTCAGCCCCTCGTTTTTCCGTCCCTTTAGTTGCCTCCTCAACCATCTCCACCTCTTCGTTTGTCAACCCGTAAAGGTCGTAGACGAGCTGATCGATCAGCCGCCATCGCCGACGATTGATATCGCGCGCGCTTGACAAGTGACTTGAACGGAAGGAGAATCACCTCAGTCGTTAATGATTTCGGACCGCAATATGCCGGTCAATCTACCGAGCGGGTGGGTAACCCAGAAGCAGTTCGGGTCATCCCAGGTCTCCAGGATCTATGTGGGTAGAATACCGGCGGGAATACGTACCGATGAGGTGACAAAAATGATTGAGAGAATCGTTGTCAACCCAAAGGTTCATTTCGGTAAACCGTGTGTTGCAGGCACGCGCATTACCGTCCAGAGCGTGCTGGAACTACTCAACGAAGGCATGTCGTTCGACGAGATTATTCAGAACTACTACCCCGAACTTACGACTGACGACATCCGGGCCTGTATTGAGTACGCAATTGCTCTTGTCGCGGCTGAAGATATTCACCTTCGATCCGTTCCAGTATGAGGTTTTTGCTTGACCAGGATGTATACGCCGCGACCGCACGGTTCCTCGCCAGCCTCGGCCATGATGTCGTCCGGGTTGCCCAAGTTGGTCTGTCGCAGGCGGCTGATGCGGACCTCCTAACAGTAGCCGAAAATGAACGCCGTCTCTTCGTCACGCGCGATCGGCACTTCGGCGGCCTTGTGTTTGTCAAAGCCCTTGGGGCAGGTGTGTTGTATCTCCGGGTGTTACCCTCGACGCAACACGCAGTCCACAGCGAACTTGAACGCATACTGACGACCTACCCCGAAGAAGAACTGAAGCACGCATTTGTCGTGATCGAGCCTAACGGACATCGCATTCGCAGACTACCCAAAAAGTAAACTGCAAAATGCGCGCGGACGCAAAAGACCTCGACGACCTAGAAAATCTTCCCTAGTGGCGTCGGTTGTGGACAGTTTCATTGCGGGAAGAGGATAGTCCGATGTGGTGGATATTGGTCTTAGCGACCGCGGTTCCCACGGCTGATCATCACGGCGACCTGTCCGTTAAGTCGGTATACCAACAACTCTTAAAAATTGATGAGAGGTATCATCTCGCCGGCCGCGATCCGGCCATGCGCCGCGACACCGAGCGGAAGATGGATACGTTCATCAATCGACTTCAGCGCATCCCTGGGATTAACGACCCCTACGCCGGTCATCCCCTCCGTCCGTGTCTCCGTGCGGCGGTGCTCACGCGGCAGAGCCGTCGGCTCGAATGGGAGCGCATAATCAGCCGCATCCCGGATGACAATCTCGTAGCCGCCGGCCACACCGCCGGCGAGGCCGCCAGGCAGGCATTGGCCGAATGCCGGCCGCTTTTTTAATTATGCAACCGTCTTCTTCCCTCACTTCCCTGCCGCTCTGGTAGTCTCCTCAACCATCTCGACATCTTCTTTTGTCAGCCCGTAGAGCTCGTAGACGAGTTGATCAATCAGTCGGTCAGTCGCATCAAGCGGGCGGTGGAGGCGCGATCGGCCTGGTCCGGTTTGATCCGGCAGTCATAGACCGCGAACGCTTCGAAGTTTGTCAGGATGCTGAGCGGGAGTTTGGCCGACCAGGCGTAGCGGCGCAACTGGAAGGCGGGGGCGGTGTGGTAAGCATCGAGGTTCTGGTCGAACTTTGCGATCAACTCCGCTATTTGCTTCGGGACCTCGGCCATGGAACGCGAGTCTAACCGAGGCGTGACTTTTCAGGCAAGGGGAATTTGTGGTGAGGAAGGCAAGCGGTGATGGACAGTTACTCTGTATCGGTGAGAATTGTCGTGAGATCATCCTGGGAGAGGCGGCGGAACTTCCGACCGGTGCGGCTGCGCTCCAGAACCGCTACCTCCAGGCTCTGCGGTTTCACCTTGGCGCTGCTTACGGCCTCGAGCGCCTGTGTAGCCAGCCTGAGAGCCGCCTGCTGATCAAGCCCTGCCTGGTATTTGTCCTTCAGGTGCTGCCTGAGCTCTTCAGCCTGCCCGCCGATCGCGGCAAACCCCTTCTCGTCGTAGATGCTGCCGTCAAAGGCAATCCGATATAACTCATTAGACAGTCCTCCGCCATCGGCCACTTCTACCACTAAAATATCTACCTCCAGCGGTTTCATCGCCTCGCTGAAAATATTGCCGATGGTCTGAGAGTAGGCATTGGCGAGCGACTTGGCCGTCACGTCTTCCCGGTCATATGCGAACCCCTTCAGGTCCGCATACCGAATCCCCGCCTTACGGAGATTTTCGAACTCGCTGTACCGCCCGGCGCCGGCAAAGGCGATCCGGTCGTAAATCTCTGAGATCTTATTGAGTGACGCGCTGGGGTTCTCAGCCACCAGCATCATTCCGTCAGCATATTCCAGAACGATGATCGATTTTCCTCTGGCGATGCCCTTGCGGGCATACTCCGCCTTATCCTGCATCATCTGCTCTGGTGACACGTAATACGGAAGCGCCATTAGCTTACCTCACCTGCCCCGGTCTCACCCTTCACCCCTCTCTCAACCAGCTTGCGACGATCGATAATAGCCTGACAGAGTTCTCGGACGCGGGTCTCCGGCACATCCTGCAGGCCCGCCCTGGCAGCGAGCTTCACGGTAGGAAAGACCCCGCGAATAAAGTCAGGGCCTCCGGTCCCTACATCCTCCTCCGCCGCGTCAATCAGCGCCTCCAGCCCGACTGCTATCGCCTCGTCCTCAGTCATACGATCCCGATACAGCTTTTTCATCGTGGAACGGGCGTCTTTCCCGCCTGAGCCTGTGGCATAGTAATCCGTTTCCTCGTACCTGCCGCCGGTGACGTCGTACTTAAAAATCTTGCCCTCACTGCTTCTGACGTCGTAGCCGACAAAGATCGGGATCACCACCAATCCCTGCATCGCCATCGGGAGATTGGCCTTGACCATCTGCGACAACTTATTCGCCTTTCCCTCCAACGACAGCGACATTCCTTCCAGCTTCTCGTAGTGGGTCAGCTCCACCTCAAACAGCTTGGCCATCTCGATGCACGGACCGGCGACGCCGGCAATGGCGATGGCTGAGTGCTCATCCGCCCTGTACACCTTTTCGATCCGCCGCGACGAGACCTGATAACCCTCAGTCGCCTGCCGATCGCCCGCGATGAGCGCCCCATCTCGGAACCTCAGGGCCAGAATAGTGGTCCCATGAGGCGCATCCTTCAGCTCCCGGATCTCGGCCTGCGACAGTCCTTCCGGCTTGATCGGCATCTGCGGCAGCAGGTCCGACCGACACTGCCGGAGCAGGTCAAAAAAACTCGAGCCTGGAACTATGGAATCGAACAACGAGTGCATATGGGTATCCCGAATGGAGCGCCTATGCGCTAGACCGCAATATTGTCCAACAACTCCACGGCGGTGTCAGAGCGATCCAGCAGCTCGCTCGCCAATTTCCGCGTACCCCTCAATGGATCGGTCATGGGAACTCGTTTCACCGCGGCCTCGCCGGTATCAAAGAGCACCGAGCTCCAACTTGCCCCATAGACCTCGTCCGGATACTTCTGGAGGCACATTCCACGGAAGTAGGCCCGTGTATCCGCAGGGGGAGTCTTTATGGCCATAAGAATCTCTTCGTCAGTCACGATCCGCTCAACATATCCCTGGCGCTCCAGGGTAAAGTAGAGTCCCTTGTCCCGACGGAGATCATGATACTGCAGATCCAGCATGAAGACGCGCTGGTCGTCGAAGGAGCAGCCCTTACGGGTGATGTAGGAGGTGATGAGCCCGTGTTTGAT
>JACPQW010000157.1 GCA_016190285.1 Candidatus Methylomirabilis oxygeniifera | reverse complement strand
GGGCATGAGCGAGAAGCTTGGTCCGCTTACATTCGGCAAGCGCGAAGAGATGATCTTTTTAGGTCGGGAGATCGCCCAGCATCAGGATTACAGCGAACATACGGCGGTAGAGATCGATCGAGAAGTGAAGCAGATCGTCATGACCAACTACGAAAAGGCCAAAACGTTGATCATTGATCGACTTGGTATCCTGCACGCCTTGGCCAAGGCCCTGCTGGAGACTGAGGTGCTTGACGGTTTTCAGATTGATGCCATCGTGAACGGGGCTGCCGCCCCGGCTCAGGCCCGCGTCTAAGACGCAGGCGAGAACGCCTGAGAGATACTTGCCTGTAGCCCCTTAGCCACGGTTCTCGCCCGTCTTCTGTGCCGGTTTTTAGTTCAGCTGAAAGACTCAATCGACTCAATGAACCCAATAGACTCACTGACCCAACAGACCCCATTGCGCTTCCGCTGTAGGGACCACCTGCTGGATATCCAGCAAAAGACCTGGATCGTCGGGGTGTTGAACATCACCCCGGATTCTTTTTCCGATGGCGGTCGCTTCCTGGATTCCGGGGCGGCTACCGATCAGGCCATGCGGATAGTGGAGGAGGGGGCCGATATTGTGGAACTGGGTGGTGAATCAACCCGTCCAGGCGCCGACGCCGTCCCAGTGGATGAGGAGCTTCGTCGGATCCTTCCGGTGCTGCGCGAGCTGCGGCCCAGGCTTGCGATTCCGGTGGCAGTGGATACCTACAAACCGGAGGTGGCGAGGGTCGCGCTGGAGGAAGGGGCGGATATCATTAACGACGTCTATGGCGTTCGAGGTGAGGGACGCCTGGCGTCGGTGGTGGCCGAGAAGCGCGCCGGCCTGGTCATCATGCACATGAAAGGGACCCCTCAGGATATGCAGATTGAACCGCGCTACAACGACGTCGTGGGCGAGGTATCAGCCTTCCTGGCAGATCGCGTCGCCTTCGCTGAACAGAAAGGCGTTGACCCGCAGTCCATCATTATCGATCCCGGGCTGGGCTTCGGGAAGCGGTCGCAGGATAATCTCGCGCTGTTGCGGCATCTGGCGGTGTTGCATCGTCTCGGTAAGCCGATCATGGTCGGTCCGTCGCGCAAGTCACTGGTTGGGGAGGTGCTGAAACTGCCGGTTGAGCAACGTCAATATGGCACGGCGGCCTGCGTTGCGGCAGCGGTGCTGCATGGTGCGGCCTTTGTCCGGGTCCACGAGGTTCAGCCTTGTGTGCAGCTTGTCCGGATGCTGGACTCCATCAGGAGGGCCTGACGACCATGTGGTCCACAATTATTCAGTTCGGGTGGATCGACGCCGTAGATGTGCTGATCATGGCGTTCGTGGCCTATCAGCTTCTCCTGATGTTCAAAGGGACGCGGGCGCTGCAAATGATTCTGGGCCTCGGCCTTGTCTATCTGGCATCGCGAATCGCCCTCAAGGGTGGTCTGCTGACTCTGAATTGGGTTCTGCAGAACTCGCTGGGTGTCTGGTTCCTGATGATCATCATTCTATTTCAACCGGAACTTCGGCGAGCCCTGGCGACGTTCGGCCTTCGATCCCGTCTGCTCCACGCCTTTGCCAAGCGCGAAGAGGCCTACATGATTGATGAGATTGTCCGATCCGCTGCCTCCTTGGCCACGAAAAAGATCGGTGCGATTATTGCCCTGGAGCGAGAGACCAAGCTCTCCGACTACGTCGATTCCGGTGTGTCTCTCGATGCGCGGGTATCGAGGCGGTTATTGGAATCGATCTTTTGTCCCGGTTCGCCGCTCCATGATGGGGCGGTTGTGATTCAAGGCGGACGTGTGGCCGCAGCCTCGTGCTTGCTGCCGTTAACCCTGACGAGCGACGTCAGTGAGGAGCTGGGCACGCGCCATCGCGCGGCCATAGGACTGACGGAAGAAACTGACGCGATCGTCATCGTGGTCTCGGAGGAGATGGGCAGCGTGTCTTTAGTCCAGGGAGGAGCTATCAGCAAGGGTCTTGATGCTCAGAGGCTGCGGCGCCAACTTGGAGAGCTGTTGGGACCGCCTCGTAGCGGCGGATCCGGTGCGAAGCCTAAAGAAGTTGCGGCACCATCAGTGATCGGCGGTTAGATATCCCATGGTCTAGCCGGTCTATTGGGTCTCTCGATGGATCAGCATCTGAGGGCCGGCGGCTGATCGCGGGGCGCCCACAATGAGGATCATGTCTACAGGACTCTTCGACAATCTCGGTCTCAAGCTCGCCTCTTTGGGCCTCGCCTTTGCCCTTTGGATGGTCGTCGCGGGGGAGCAGAGGGATGAGCGCACATTGAATGCCCCGCTTACGCTCGCACGGCTTCCGGCAAACACGATCCTCCTCAATGTTCCTGGAGACTTTGTGACGGTCCAGTTGCGTGGTCCGAAAAGTCTGATCTCTGGCCTGTCACCCAACGAGGTAGACGTCAATCTCGATCTTTCGACCCTGAAAGAAGGAGAGAATCTCGTGGCGGTGAAGGCCGACCAGGTCGACGTCCCTCGTGGGGTGGAGGTCGTCCAGGTTTCGCCGAGGTGGGTTCGTCTGGTCCTGGAATCCGTAGCCGAGCGGACAGTACGGATTGCAGCCCGCGTGGAAGGGAATCCGGCTGCCGGGTACTATCTCAAGCGGGCATCGGCGCACCCTGATCGTGTCCGATTGGTCGGACCGAGGAGCGAGGTGAATCGCCTGGAGAAGGTCTATACCTCAACGATCAGTATTGAAGGGCGATCTCATGACTTTGGCGCCATGACCTCTCTTGAACCTGTGGGGAAGTTAATCAAAGTGGAAGGACCGGCCCTCGTCCAGGTCTCAGTTGAGATCAGGACGAATCCCAAGCCCCCGTCTTTGTAAGGCGACTGTAGGGACTGGGCGCATCGAGGAGAAAGGAGCGAGTCGTGCGACAACTGTTCGGTACCGACGGGATTCGCGGCGTGGCGAACAGGGAGCCGATGACCCCGGAGACCATGGTGAAAGTGGGTCGTGCGGCTGCGCACCTTCTGAGGGGAGCGACTGAACGGCCCACGATTGTCATCGGAAAGGATACGCGGCTGACCGGCTATATGCTGGAAACGGCGCTGACCGCCGGCATCACCTCGATGGGCGTGGATGTGTTGTTGGTTGGTCCGCTCCCTACGCCGGGGATCGCGTTTATCACCCGAAGCCTTCGAGCCGATGCGGGGGTGGTCATCTCGGCCTCCCATAACCCGTACGAGGATAACGGTATTAAGTTTTTCTCTCGCGAAGGCCTGAAGCTGCCGGATGCGATGGAGCAGCGGATCGAGGAGTTGATCCGCAACGGAGAGATCGACGGGATCAGGGCGGCCCCCAGCGGGATCGGCAAAGCCTACCGTGTGGGTGATGCGGTCGGCCGCTACATCGAATTCGCGAAAAACACCCTCCCCAAGGGTATGACGCTGAAAGGGATGCGGGTGGTGGTCGATTGCGCCAACGGCGCAGCCTACAAGGTGTCGCCGGCAGTCCTCAGGGAGTTGAACGCCGAGGTGGTGTCGCTGAACGTCGAGCCCGACGGCACCAATATCAATAAAGGGTGCGGCTCGTTGCATCCGGAAGAGGTGCGACGGGCGGTAGTGAAACATAAGGCGCATGTCGGGTTTGCCCATGACGGGGACGCGGACCGGGTTCTGTTTGTGGACGAAGGGGGTGAGCTGATGGACGGCGATCATATCCTCGCCCTCTGTGCCCTCGACCTGAAGCGAGAAGGCCGTCTGCGCGAAGACACGATTGTCGCAACTGTGATGAGCAATATCGGCTTGGATCTGGCGATGCAGGAGGCGGGAATCAAGGTTGTTCGAACTGCGGTAGGCGATCGGTACGTGCTGGAGGAGATGTTGGCGAAGCGATACATGCTGGGGGGTGAACAGTCTGGGCATATCATCTTCCTGGAACATCATACCACCGGCGACGGGATCGTGACCGCCCTGCAGGTGCTGGCAACCATGCAGCGGTGCGGGAAGCCGCTTTCGACACTCAAGGCATGTATGACCTCGTACCCTCAAGTATTGATCAATGCGCCGGTCCGACGTAGAGCTGTCATTGAGGAGCTTCCACGGGTGCAGGAGACGATTCGATCGGCGGAGGCGGGTATGGGAGGCAGAGGACGGATCCTGGTTCGCCTGTCCGGTACGGAGCCGGTGGCCCGCGTCATGGTAGAGGGTGAGGAGTCGGCGAAGATCGAGCGACTGGCCCGAGAGATCGCGTCGGCGATTGAAAAAGAACTCGGCTAACACCTCTTTCATGCCTTACCCTAAACCCTATACCCTGGTTGTGAGGTGCAAGCGATGCTTGGGTTATGTGTGAACGTCGATCATATCGCGACGATCAGACAGTCAAGACGGGGTGTGGAGCCTGATCCGGTACAGGCGGCGCTGCTTGCCGAATTGGCCGGCGCATCCGGAATCACCGTGCACCTGCGCGAAGACCGGCGACATATCCAGGATCGGGATGTTGAACTCCTCCGGCGGCTGGTCAAGACGAAGCTGAACCTGGAGATGGCCGTCACGGAAGAGATGCTGCAGATCGCCCTGACGCTGAAGCCGGAGATGGCGACGCTCGTCCCTGAGCGACGTGAGGAGCTGACGACTGAAGGGGGACTGGACGTTCACGGACACGTCGACGAGGTGAGTCAGGCCATAGGCCGCTTGCGTGAGGGCGGCATCGCGGTCAGTCTCTTTATCGACCCGGAACACCACCAGGTAGCGGCTGCTGCGCGCGCCGGTGCCGATTTCGTCGAGCTTCATACCGGATCGTATGCTGAGGCAAAGGGTCGTAAGGCCCAGGAGGCCGAATTGACCCGTCTCATTCAGTCGGTGAGCGCGGGAAGGGAGTTGGGTCTTCGGATTAATGCCGGGCATGGCCTGGATTATCGCAATGTCGGGTCGATAGCAGCGATCCCGGAGGTGGAGGAGTTGAGCATTGGGCACAGTATTATCGCGAGAGCGGTTCTTGTGGGTCTGGAGCGGGCGATCCGCGAGATGCTGGAGGCGATGGGCACAGACCGTGCGAGGTAAAATCCCCTCTCGCTCCCCTTTATCAAAGGGGGGATGGGGGGATTTCGTGGGTGCGAGATGGTGATCGGGATCGGAATTGACCTGGTTCAGATCAGTCGATTTGAGCAGGCCGCCACACGTCACGGCGTCCGTCTGCTGAATCGCCTTTTTACCGCGACGGAACAGGCGCGCTTGAGACGCTATCGGTCGCCCGGGCGTCACCTCGCGGCCCGGTTTGCGGCGAAGGAGGCGGCCTTTAAGGCGCTTCGTACAGGATGGGGGCAAGGGGTGGTGTGGCAGGATGTGGAGATTGTTGGGGGCGGGCGTGAGCCGTCGAACGTCGTCCTTTCGGGCCGTGCCCGGGACGTTGCGGCCTGCCTGGGGATCACGCAGATGCTGGTCACTCTCACGCACGATGGCGACTACGCAATGGCCTGTGTGGTGGCCACTGACGGCAGTTAAGATGCGCGCGCCGAGGAGGGTCCGATGGCCGTAAACGTGGTGACGGCTGGTCAGATGCGAGAGCTCGATCGACGGGCGACGGAGGAGTACGGCATCCCGTCGTTGCTGCTGATGGAGAACGCAGGACTCCAGGCGGTTCTGGAATTAGAGCGCGTGTTCCCGCTTCTCACGCAACGCCACGTCGCCATTGTCTGCGGCAAGGGCAACAACGGCGGCGATGGGTTCGTCGTAGCCCGCCACCTTTTCAACCGCGAGATCGCGGTCAAGGTATTACTGCTGGCTCGCCGGGCGGATGTGAAAGGGGATGCCAGGACGAATCTCGAGATCATTCAAAAATGTGGCATACCGATCTATGAAGTAACAACCAGTCAGGCGCTTGAGGCGAGACGAGGCGCAATCGAAGAAGCCGACGTCGTCGTGGATGCCATCCTGGGAACCGGGACGACCGGACCCGCGAAAGGCCTGTTCGTCGAAGCCATTGAACTGCTCAACCAATCCGGCAGGCCGATTGTGGCCCTCGATATCCCATCCGGCCTGAATAGTGATGAGGGAAGCATTCCGGGACCAAGCATCAACGCGGACCTCACCGTCACCTTCGGCCTGCCCAAGCGGTGTGTGATCCTTTATCCGGCGGCCTCTTACGCCGGTCGGGTCGTGACGGTGGATATCGGTCTGCCAAGGCCGCTGCTCACCGATCCGATCCTTAATGTGTCGCTGGTGGAGACCAGGGACGTTGTCGGCGCGCTTCCGCGACGCGACCCGAATGCCCACAAAGGAACCTATGGTCACGCTTTGATCGTGGCCGGCTCGCCGGGTAAGACCGGCGCGGCGGCGATGTGCGCGTTCTCGACGCTCCGAATCGGCGCTGGGTTGGTCACGCTGGCGTTGCCGGAGAGCCTGAATGACGCCATGGAGGCGAAGCTCACGGAGGTCATGACTGAACCGCTCCCTGAGACTGGGGAGCGGACAGTGGCTTTTGCCGCCCTGGACAGGGTTCTGGAGCTGGCGAAGGGCAAACGAGTGGTGGCGATCGGTCCGGGTCTCTCGATTCATCCTGAGACCGCTGAGCTGGTCCGGGCCTTCTTGAATACCGCCAAGGCGCAGATCGTAGTCGATGCCGATGGAATCAACGCGCTTGGACCGAATCTGGAAATGTTGCGTAATCTTGCGCTTCCGCCGATCCTCACCCCCCATCCTGGAGAGCTTGCCCGTTTGCTCGGCATCGACCGTGATGAGATAGTCAGGAACCGGATTCCGATCGCGCAAAAGGTCGCGACGAGTTTCGGCGTGTACCTGATATTGAAGGGCGCCCGTACCCTGATTGCGAGTCCGGATGGTCGCGTGGCAATCAACATAACCGGGAACGCGGGGATGGCGACGGGCGGAACCGGTGACGTATTGACGGGGCTGATCGCCGGTCTCCTCGCCCAGGGCGTGGATGCCGATGTGGCGGCGAAGGCCGCAGTCTACCTGCACGGCGTGGCCGGGGATCTGGCGGCCGAGGCGGTCGGCCAGGAGGCGATGGTGGCCTCCGATCTGATGGCGCAGATCCCGGAGGCCATTCGACAACTGAAGTCCCATGACCCAGCTCAGAAGCCGGAGATTCATCAATGGGCATGAAAGCTCGCGAGGCGGGGCGTTGAATCCACCGCTCCGTCATTGCGAGCGACCAACGGGAGCGCGGCAATCTAAGCGTTCTGATTTTCTGGTCTTGAGGAACGGTGAGATTGCTTCAGTCGCTTCGCTCCTTCGCAATGACCGCGTAGGAGACTTTAAAAGGAATGACTGGCTTGTGTGAACAGGAGAGGGTGGCCGTGTATCACTCCGCGTCACCCGAGCAGACGCGCGAGCTGGGGGAGGCGGTGGGCAGACTCGCGGATGCGGGCGACGTGATCGCTCTCATCGGCGAGCTCGGAACAGGCAAAACCCTTTTCGTCGGGGGACTGGCCGGCGGGCTTGGGATCGACGCGGCGACGTACGTGAGCAGTCCGACCTTCACCATCATACACCGCTACCGTAGTCGTCTTCCCCTCTACCATATCGACCTGTACCGTATCGAGACTCCGGAGGCCTTTCTCAACTTGGGGCTGGATGAGTATCTGCAGCGAGATGGCGTGGCGGCGATTGAGTGGGCTGAGCATGGATGGGGGTACTTGCCGAAGGAGATGCTGACGTTCAGACTTCGGCATACCGGGTCGGATACGCGGGAGATCGAGATCGTTCCGATTGGTGATCGATACGTGAAGTTGGTCCAGGCGCTGACAGACGATTTCCTCACAGCTTCTGGTTGTCTGGAGGCGAAAGCGTGACATTGCTTCGAACATCCTCCGTCCACGTCATTCCGAGCAAAGCGAGGAATCTCACCGGGATTGCTCCGCCTACGGCTCGCAACGACACTGCGTGTCGGATTGCCACGCTCCCGTTGGTCGCTCGCAATGACGACTCATTGAGTTGCAGTGTCTTGTCAGGAATTTTCATATCCATTGGCGCGCCGCCGGTCGCCTTATCGTCGCTGGAAGCTGACGGCTGATAGCTGACTGTATGAATCGCCGTCAGGTGGTCGCCTGGACCCTGTATGATTTTGCGAACTCATCCTTTGCTGCGGTCATCGCGGCAACCATCTATGCGACCTATTATGCCCAGGTGGTTGTCGGCAACGTCCATGGGGAGGGCGATCTGTGGTGGGGACGACTGATCTCCATGTCGATGGCCATTGTGGCGCTGATCTCTCCCATCCTGGGGGGTATTGCCGACCGGGCCGGAATCCGCAAGCGCCTCTTCTGTGCCGCCACCTACCTGAGCGTCGGCGCCACCGCATTGATGGCGACCGTAGAGCAGGGGATGGTGCTCCGGGGATTTGCGCTGGGCGTCCTCGGTATGATGGGCTTTGAAGGGGCGCTGGTCTTCTATAACGCCTATCTCCCGGACATTGCCTCGCGGCAGTGGCAGGGGCGCGTCTCGGCCTACGGTTTTGCGGTCGGCTACGCCGGCTCAATCGTCGCCCTTCTCGTGGCCCTCCCATTTGCGAGGGTGGGCGCGCTCGGCTGGTGCTTTCTCTCAACGGCGGCGCTCTTCGGACTCTTTGCCCTCCCAGCGTTCCTGATCCTTCCGGAGGATCGGCGCGGCCGGGTCGGGATTATTGAAGTGGTCCGCGAGAGTATTCTGGGCACCGTGCGGACGGTCAGAGACGTTCTCACGTTTCGTGAATTACGGCGTTTTCTCGGCGCCTATCTGTTGTACGAGGATGGTGTCAATACGGTCATCTTCTTCTCCTCGATCTTTGCGGCCAGGACGCTTGGCTTTGGGATGGCGCAGTTGATCGGTCTGTATCTCCTTGTTCAGGCGACGGCATTGGTCGGAGCCTTCCTGTGGGGAAAGCCTACTGATCGCCTTGGTCCGAAGGTCGTTGTGCTCTGCATGTTGGTTCTCTGGATCGGCGTGGTGATCGCCGCCTATTTTGTCGAGGCGCAACAACAGTTTTACCTCGTTGCCGCCGTCGCGGGGTCCGGTCTCGGCGCCATCCAGGCCGCAAGCCGAACCTTCATGGCCAGCCTGATCCCGAAGGGGAGAGAGGGGGAGTTTTTCGGCTGCTATGCCCTCTGCGGAAAGACTGCGTCCATTCTCGGGCCTCTCGTCTTCGGCGCAGTATCGTACACCCTGGCAGGCAACCAGCGCGCGGCGATTCTTGCCGTCGGACTGTTTTTTCTTATCGGTCTCATCCTGCTGCTGCGCGTCCGAGCGGGGGGACCGACCAGTCAGGCTGGAGGGATAGTCGCCGGCGTCTCTTGCGCCGGCATCTGATTGTGCTGGGACCCTTGCCGGAATATGCCGTCTGTAGTATCGTCAGGTGTGACTACAAGGTAGATAGACTGAAGGCTGTTAGGGGT